>CP099607.1:0-300000 GCA_024372625.1 Comamonadaceae bacterium OTU4NAUVB1
GATTCGCGTTTAAGGCATCGGATGGCCCACGGTGCTTTAGGCCATGAAGAGCCTCGAAAATCTACCGTGTGTCTCGCAACAAGGCTTTGAGCGCATGCCAGGAAACAGGGTTCTCGGTCATCAATGCCGCATCGATGACGGCAAGAACGACCTGCGCCAAGTCCACGGCATCGCACGTTGCGTCCGCACAGGTCGCATGGTGCCTTGGACATTGCACTTCATCCACCAAGCCGACGAAGTCGGATCTTCCTTGGCCGCTTTCGACGACCACCGTGCCCTGAAACCTTTGAAGCGGCCCAGGAACGATCCGATCAACTCGCAAGAACACTCGCCATCCCTGACGGTTTCGCAAGAACGGTTGCGCCGCCGAGAAAAACGGTCTGTTGCAAGATGTGTTTATTGCAACCACAGGGCAATCCACGTGCCGCTCTCAGTCGAGACACGATCTGTCCACTGGGCTTGATTGACAAAAGGGTTCCCACGGCACCTCGTTCGACCCCAAGCCTGAATACTTTCGCAGTCAGGCGCTCGGTTCTGACCATGTGACAGCCGTTGGGATGGCCGGGTGGGCAAAGGGCATGCCTGCACCATGGGTCGATGGATTTTGAACAGATGCTCTTTCATGACCTCGATTGGTCGTTTGCCGCTGAGATCGGTCTGCGTACCTTGGTCATGTTCACCGTCATCTTGCTGTTCTTGCGGCTCTCCGGCAAGAAGGGCGTGCGGCAACTGTCCATCTTCGAGGTGGCGATCGTCATCGGGCTGGGTTCTGCAGCGGGCGACCCGATGTCCAACGAGCAGAACGCGATCGTCCCAGCGCTCATCGTGTTCAGCACGATTCTGCTTTTTTATCGCTTCATCACCTGGTTGGCCTCCAGGAGTGAAAAGTTCGAAAGTGTGCTCGAAGGTGACCCGATCTACGTGATCGAGGACGGTTCAATTCGTGCTGAACAACACCCAGACGGGTTATGCGAAGGACGAGTTCTTCTCCGAGATGCGCCAACAGTCCATCGAGCATGTGGGCCAAGTGCGAACGGCAATCCTCGAGACCAACGGTTCGGTCAGCTTTTTCTTCTACGCTGACGACGAGGTCAAGTCTGGCTTGCCCGTGTTGCCCAAGGTCTTTGGTCAAAGAAGCAAGCACATGAATCACAAAGGCCTGTATGCCTGCACCACGTGCGCGAACGTCCAGCAACTGGATGCAGGTCGCCACACATGCGTGCGGTGCCATCAAGATGAATGGGTACAAGCCATGGCGTCAAAACGCTTGGCCTGATGAAGTTTTGAGATGCTGGTGATCTGCCAGCTGTTGTTTGTTGCTAAACCCCGGTAGGCCTTGTTTAAAACGCAAACGCGTCTGCCGATCCAGTTCCTAAATCCACTCCCTTCAAGTCCTGATCTGGAAAATCGCTTGACCTCGAACGACAACGCACTGATCGCCCGCCTCGATGGCACCGATCGCACACGCTTTCTCGACCTGTGCGAGAGAACACAGTTGATCCCCACGACCTGCCTGTTCCAGCCGGGCGATCCAATCAACCATGTGTATTTTCCTGGTGAGGGGTTTGTCTGCCTCATGGCACACGAGGCTGACACCCCGGAACTGATCATCGCGATGGTGGGCCGGGAGGGCATGCTGGACTCGTGTGCGATCTTGGGCATCGCACACACCCCGGTGCGAGCGCTTGTTCATGGCGAGGGGTGGGCCTGGCGAATGCCCACCCAGGTCTTTGACCAGCAGTTGAAAACCAGCCCGGCGCTCAAGCGCCTGATGGACCGGTATGTGGCGGTGGTGCTGAATCAATCCGCGACGCTCGCTCTGTGCTTGCGCTTCCACGAGGTTGGTGCGCGCCTGGCACGGTGGCTGCTGATGAGCCAGGACCGTACCGGATCGAGCCACTGCCAAGTGACCCAGGAAGCGTTGGGCAGCATGCTAGGGGTGCGCCGCGTGAGCATCACCACGGCGGCGAACGTGCTGCAACAACGTGGCGCCATCAGCTACCGCCGCGGTGACATCCATATTCTTGATCGCACAATGCTGGAAGAGACGGCCTGCAGTTGTTATCGTGCCGATCAGGAAAGCTATGAGGCGCTGCTGCGTTGATAAGTCAAGTCTTCTTTCGATATTAAAGCCAAAAGCCCAATATAGAAATTCTGGGCTTTTGGCTTTTGAGTTGATGATAAATCAACCAAATGTGATTTATCAACACTAGTATTCGCATAAGTGTCGTGCTTAGACACAGCGGAAAACCGACAAGTCCGTAGGACGCCGTGGTTGTCGAGGGCGATGAGTTCACGTTGTCCATTGCCGTCAGCTTCCAAGCAAGGAGGCATCGATCTGTGCAGGGCTTGAGACGCTTGGACTTCACGTCGATGCCAAGTAACGCGGTATCAAAGCTGTCTTTCCTTGCTAGCCAAGACTTAGAAATTCAGCGGCCTCGCAGGAGCGACGTTGTGGCCATGCCTGCGAAGGTCAGCAACAGCGAGCCGCCAAGGTGTAGCGTCATCGCGGCGCAGGCCATCCCAAGGCGATCGTGGCGCATCAGCTGGACCACCTCACCCGAAAAACTCGAGAACGTGCTCAAACCACCAAGAAATCCTGTGATGACCAGCAGTCTCCATTGTGGTGGCAGTTCAGGATGGGCACCAAAGAACGCCAGCGCAAGTCCCACCAGGTAAGCAGCCAGCAGGTTGGCAACCAGGGTGCCCGGTGGAATCGCCGGAAAAATCATGTTCAGCGCCATGCCCAGCAGCCAACGTGAAACACACCCCAACGCTCCGCCGATCACCACTGCAAAAAATGAGATTGACGAGTTCATTCTTGTGCAGATTACGCCCAGGGATGTTCGCGCAGTTTGAGAAGGCTCCGGGGACTGGGCATGAACAATGTCAGCAGGAAAATGCGAAGGCTTGTGGCGTGCAAAACGCTGACCAATGGTGGGGGTCCGTGTCCATGAGAGCGGCGACTGTCATGCTTGTCAGGGTTCGAGCCCGTCCATAGCCGATACCCATGTCTTAGCCCATCTTGGCACTGCCCACAAGCATGTCTAAGGATTGCAAAGCTGAATTCGATCTTCACGACGTTGCGGCTTTGTGGGCGGCCAGCAAAGCTTTGACCAGCGATGGATGCAGCGTTCCGAGCTTCGGGTTTTGGCCGTGCGGCGCCGAAGGCGGAACTGAAAACCAGTCGGTGTTGTAGGGCAGGTCCACGATCTGCTTCAGATCGAACTTGGTGTCGTAGCTCAGACCCGCCATCTCACAGGCGGCGAGGTTGCGCAGCCTCAGGATCGAGAACTCACCTTGGTAAAGGGTCGTGGTCCGCTGACTGGTCCCGTAGACCACACTGACCTGGAACTGTGGCGACGCGTCGTCAAACACACTCAGAATCAGGGCTGGGCGCGGCTTGGGTCTTGGATGGATGTCGTCAGGGAAATGGCACCAGACAATGTCGCCGGCCGTGGGCTCTGCCCACCACACGACGCTCATTTGGGGTCAAGCAAGCTGGAGCGAACCGAGCGTTTGACAGCGGGTGGAACGCGATCCTGGATCTGGCGGACCTGCGCTGTCGTCAGCGCACCCTCGTCGGCTTCGTACTGGGGAAGCACGCGCATGGCGAGTTCGTGCAGAGCGTGATGAATCGCTTGCGTCTCATCCATGCCCAACTGCTTGGCCAGGCGCTTGGCCGTCTCGCGCGTGACGCCCGATGCGCTGTCCACCAAGCGGTAGCGAAAAGCGATCTGTTCGACAGAGACACTCATGACCGAATCCTTTATATGATATCTTAAAGATATCAAATCAGCATGAGGTTGTCAAGTCTCGGACCCCATAGGCAAGGGTCGTGCGTCTCCGTCAAATTGACGTCTGGCCTTACTAGATTCCTAGCTCACAAGAATCTAGAAAGCTCGATCCGGCCATGTTCAAGGCCGGCTGGATGGTGCTCGTGCCACCGCGGGTCGGCTTTTTCGATCTGGCGCCGCTGGGCTTGCCAGTGAGCGCCGGCGCCACGGTGGGCATCGTGTTGCTGCTGGCAGCTCCGGCGCGCGGTCCGATTGACACCCGCAAGGTTCTGAAAGGCGCACCTGGGCAGATCGTCGTGTCATTGCTGCGCTCTTTATTACGAATCCGATGAAATAACCTTTTGCCATCCTGGCCTTTGCCCTGGCGTCCGCTGCTGCGTTCGCCGCCTTCCCTTGCTGCGACAGCGACTGCTGCGACGAGGTGGCGAAGCCCTGCTGCGAGTAAGCAGCTCAGGCGCCAGTTCGACTGGCAAGTTTCTCAACCCAATACGTTAACCAATGGATGCCCATGACCGCCGCAGCGGCGAGCGCGCTCGTAACTGCAAGCCTTCATCTTCCGCGAAGCGTTTCGGCAGCCAGCCTCATGGTTCAAAGGCGCGCACGACCGCGTCTGGGGCCGCTATTTTTTCGGGAGGTTCATCGGCAGCCAAGGGAATTCCATTCCAGGACGCTCGCAGTGCGCCATGAAGCGCTGCAAGTTGGCCGACAGGCGCTTCTGCCGATGGTGGACCAAGTAGAAGCGTCGCGTCAGGTGAGGCAACGTGGTTCGCAATACGACCAGTCTGCCGAGTGTCACCAGGTCCCGCACCGCGCACAGCGACAGGCAAGCCAGCCCCATGCCCTCGGCCGCCGCCTGCTTGATCGCCTCGGTGCTGCCCGGCTGCATGTCGCCGTTCAGATGGTGCAGGTGCGGCAGCAACACATGTTCCACTGCCTCGCGAGTGCCTGATCCCTGCTCGCGCAGCAACCAGCGGGCCTGCCGCAAGTCCTTGAGCGGAACGCGCGCCCGTGGATCGGCCTGTACCAGCGCATGCGTCGGCGCGGCCACGATGACCAGTTCGTCCCGCAGCCAGGGCGCGACACTGAGTTCTGCCTCGTGGCATGGCCCTTCGATCAGACCGACGTCGACCTCCAGCCGGCTCACGGCGGCGGCGATGTCGCGCGTGTTGTCGATGACGACGTCCACCGCAGCGTTGGGCCACGTTCTGCTGTAGCCAGCGACCAGCGCTGGCAGCACATAGTTTCCGATCGTCGTGCTGGCGCCAACGCGAAGTCGCGTGACCAGCGGCGCGGTCGCAGCGCCCGCGCTTCGGAGCCCGAACCGGCCTTCGATCTCCTGCGCGCCGTCGAGCAATGACCTGGCTTGCGGGAGCAGCGCACGACCGTTGTCGTTCAGCAGCAAGCGCTTGCCGATGCGGTCGAAGAGCTGTGCGCCGAGCAGGCTCTCGAGCTCGTTCAGCGCGCCGCTGGTCGCCGACTGCGAAAGCGCGACGCGCTCGCCGGCGGCGGTGGTGCTGCCGGTATCGGCCACGGCCGTGAAGATCAAAAGTTGACGCAATGTCAGACGCATCCAAATCCTCGCATTACCTGTTAGGTAGCTAGGTTATAGCGGAAGTATCCGTTTGACTGATAGATCACGCCGGTTCAAAGTTCGTTCATGCCTTCCGAAAACGACGCGATGGAGAAATCGATGCACAGCGCCACTTCCGCAGCCCCCCTGACGCACACCCCTGCTGCCATGCAGCGTCTGCGCGAGTTGGCTCCCGGCCTCGCACTGACGGGTGTCCTGGCATTCGCGTCGATCCAGCTGGGCAAGATCGGCTGGCTGCAGTCCAACGGCATCAGCGCCCTGACCCTGGCCATCGTGCTGGGCATGGTGGTGGGCAACACCGTCTATCCGCGCCTCGGCGCAATGGCCGGCGCGGGCGTGACCTTCTCCAAGGCCAACCTGCTGCGCCTGGGCATCATCCTGTACGGCCTGCGCCTGACCTTCCAGGACATCGGTAACGTGGGCTGGACCGGCGTCGCGATCGACGCCACGGTGCTGTGCAGCACCTTCGGCCTCGCCTGCTTCCTCGGCACGCGGGTGTTCGGCCTCGACCGCAAGACGGCCATGCTGATCGGCGCCGGCAGTTCGATCTGTGGCGCAGCAGCGGTGATGGCGGCCGAACCCGTCGTGCGCGGTCGCGCCGAGCAGGTGATGGTGGCGGTGGCCACGGTGGTGGTGTTCGGGACGCTGGCGATCTTCCTGTATCCGGTGCTGTATCACCTGATCGCTCAGTACCGCTTGTTCGACCTGTCGCCGACCGCTTACGGCGTGTTCGCCGGCTCGACCATCCACGAAGTGGCACAGGTGGTCGCTGCCGGTCGCGCCGTCAGCGAGCAGGCTGCGAACACCGCCGTCATCGCCAAGATGGTCCGCGTGATGATGCTGGCGCCGTTCCTGATCATCCTGTCCGCCTACCTCTCCCGCTCCGGTGCCAAGGATGCCGATGCTGTCGACGGCGGCGACGAAAGCAAAGCCTCGCCACGCGGCGGCATCGTGATTCCCTGGTTCGCCCTCGGTTTCGTGGCGGTCGCCGGGCTCAACTCGCTCGCGTTGCTGCCCCATGCGGTGGTGACGCAGGTGATCGACATCGACACCGTGCTGCTGGCGATGGCCATGGCCGGCCTCGGGCTGACGACGCACGTCTCGGCCATCCGCAAGGCCGGCATCAAGCCGCTGGCGCTGGCGGCCGTGCTCTTCGTCTGGCTGGTGTGCGGCGGCTTCGCCATCAACGCGGGCATCACTGCAATCCTCAACTGACAGGGCGGACCTGGAATAAATCGCCCCCGCCATTCGTCCATCCATCCAGACAACCGAAAGAATCTCATGAAACTCCGTCCTCTTGCACTCTCGCTGTGCCTCGCCACCTCGGCACTCGCCTCGATCCCTTCGACGGTCACGGCACAACCTGCGCCTGTCGCAGCGTCCGCAAGTGCGACGCAGCGCTGGACCTTCGACGGCGCCATCCACAACAACTCGCTGGCGCTGAGCCCGGACGATGGCACGGCCGTGGTGTCGTACAGCGAACGCCCGGACGTCGTCGTCTATAACCTGAAGACGGGCAAGGTGCGCAAGGTGCTCAATGGCTTCGTGACGCCACGCAACATCGTGTTTGCGCCGTCGGGCGAGTTTTTCTACGTCTCGGACAGCAGCCGGGGCACCGTGGCCAAGATCGCCACTTCCAGCCTGAAAACGGTCAGCACCTTGCCCGCGGGGCCCGGCGCCTTCGGCACCGTGTTGAGCAAGGACGGCGGCACGATGTACGTGAACAACCAGGCGGCCAGCACCGTCACGCGTTTCGATCTCGCGAGCGGCGAGCCTCGCGCCGTCATCACGGGATTCGCTCAGCCGCGCCAGGGCGTACGCCTGAGTCCCGACGGATCGGCCCTGTACGTCACGAACTTCATGGGCGACAAGATCACCATCGTGAACACGGCGACCAACAAGATCGACGGCGAGATCACCGGCTTCAACAAGCTGCGCGCGATCTCGGTCACCGCCGACGGCAAGACGCTCTTCGCGGCGAACAGTGGCAGCGACACCATCGCGGTCGTCGACCTGGACAAGCGCGCCATCGACTCGACGATCGCAGTCGGCAAGGACCCGTACGGCGCGGCGCTGTCGCCCGACGGCCAGCGCGTCTACGCCGGCAACCTGGGCGACAACTCGCTGTCCGTCATCGATGTCGCGAGCAAGACCGTGGTCGCCACCATCACCGGTTTCAAGGAACCGCGGCAGGCCATTGTCTTCACGCGCGACGGCAAGACGGCCTATGTGCTGAACGAAGACTTGGGGATTGCCAAGGTCGACCTGGCGAGCAACCGTGTGGAGACGACGCTGGCTGCGCCTGCGGCAAAGATGCAGAAGGCCGCGCCGTGATGAAAGCGCTTGCGGACTACTGAAAGTCACTGTGCGGAGAAGCGATCCTCGCCGAACGGGGGCCGAAGACATGCTGAGGCGCCACCGTGTCATTCGAATAAGTGGAGACAACCCATGACATCAGATCGCAAAACCGTACCCACCGCGCAGCACGACGCCCAGCGCGCTCCATCCCGTCGGCGCTTCGTCCAGGGCGCCGGTCTTCTCGCGCTGGGTGCGTCGCCACTCGCCGCGCTGGCGGCTGGTCGCGATACTGGCGAAGGCGTGACCTTTGCCGACGGACCGCGCCCCATGGTGACGTACCCGCAAAAACGGCCGCTGATTCGCGTTCACACCCGGCCGCCGCATCTGGAAACGCCGTTCTCAGTCTTCAACGAAGGGCCGATCACCGCCAACGACGCCTTCTTCGTGCGTTACCACCTGGCCAACATCCCGCTGGCGGTCGACCCTGCCACCTATCGGCTCACCGTCAAGGGAAAGGTCAACACGCCGTTGAACCTGTCGCTGGCCGAACTGAAGGCATTGGCCGAGCCGGTGGAGGTGGTGGCGGTCAACCAGTGCTCCGGCAACAGCCGCGGGTACTCGTCGCCGCGCGTCTTCGGCGCCCAGCTCGCCAATGGCGCGATGGGCAATGCCCGATGGGTCGGCGTGCCGCTGCGCAAGGTGCTCGAGAAGGCGGGTGTGGCTGCGGGTGCCCGACAGGTGACCTTCAACGGCCTCGACACGCCGGTGCTGCCCGCGACCTCGGATTTTCGCAAGGCGCTGGACATCGAACACGCGCTGCAGGACGAACCGATGCTCGCTTGGGGCATGAACGGCAAGGACCTTCCGTTCCTCAACGGCTACCCGGTCAAGCTCATCGTGCCGGGCTACTTCGGCACCTACTGGGTCAAGCACCTCTCGGAAATCGAGGTCATCGACCATGTGTTCGACGGTCACGACGCGCTGTTCATGACGACCGCCTACCGCGTGCCCGACAACGACTGCCAGTGCGTGGCACCGGGTTCAGCAGTGGCGAAGACGCGGCCGATCTCGACGCTGCCCGTGCGCAGCTTCATCACCAGCGTCCAAGCCGGTGGCATCCTGCCTTCGGCCAGATCGATCGAACTCAAGGGCATCGCCTTCGATGCCGGTGCCGGCATCAAGACGGTGGAAGTCTCCATCGACGGCGGCCGGAGCTGGAAGGCGGCGACGCTCGGCAAGGATCTGGGGCGCTTCTCGTTTCGCGAATGGCGGGTGCCGGTGAGCTTCGCGAAAAAGGGCCGAGCCGTGCTCATGGTCCGTGCGACCAACCAGAAGGGCGAAGGCCAGCCCGCCACGGCGGACTGGAATCCGGCAGGTTACCGCCGCCATGTGGTCGAGTCCACGCCGGTCACCATCGCCTGAGGACAAGCCATGAAAACCACCATTTTTTTGGCCCGTGCCGTTCTTGGCTGCTGCGTGTTGATCGCGTTCAACGCGTTGGCCGCGCCGCCCGACATCAAGCTGCTGCCGGACACGTCGAAGCTGCGCCCGTCGAAGCTGCCGGGCTACGCCATCGCGATGCAGAAATGCGCGATCTGCCATTCGGCGGACTACGTCAACTACCAGCCGCCCGGGATGACGCAGACGCAGTGGACCGCCGAGATGGCCAAGATGCAGCACACCTACGGTGCGCCGATCAGTGACGACGAAGTCAAGCAGGTGGGTGCCTATCTGGCGGTCGCCTACGGGTCCGCGAAGGCCACAGACGCCAGTGTGATCGCCGCCTCCACACCCGCGCCAGCGCCGCCCGCTCCGCCAACGTCACCGGGTGCTGCGGCCACGCCACCAGCGAGTGGCGCGAGCGTCAACGTGCAGGCACTTCTTGCGAGCAACGCCTGCCTGAGTTGCCATGGCCTGATCCAGAAGATCGTCGGTCCGGGCTATCACGACGTTGCCGAAAAGTACAAGGCCGATCCGCAGGCGCAGTCGAAGCTGGAGGCCAGCATCCGTGGCGGCAGCGTCGGCAAGTGGGGCAGCGTGCCGATGCCGCCTTTCGCAGCGCTGAAACCCGAAGAGGTGAAGGCGATGGCTGCGTTCGTCTTGAAGCAATAGACGCGTTCCCATCACCGTAGCAAAGATTCCGGCACCGACAAATCCCTCACGAGATCCAAAAATGACTCCCACGAATCGCCGCTTTTTCATCTTGCAAGTTGCCGGCGCGGCAACTGCGTTGTCCGTCTCCGCCGCCCACGCACAGTCCGGCGGCCCGAAGCTGGCCGAGACCGATCCTCAGGCCGTGGCGCTTGGCTATAAGGAAGACACCACCAAGGTCGACGCCAAGAAATTCCCCAATCACACGGTCAGCCAGAACTGCGCCAACTGTCAGCTGTTTCAAGGCAAGCCCAAGGAAGCGACGGGCGGCTGCCCGCTATTCGCCGGCAAGCAGGTCGCTGCCGCGGGTTGGTGCAGCGCATGGAACAAGAAAGCGGCATGAGCAGCGGCTTCGTTCGCGCGGGCATCCTCGGGCTGCTGGTCGCAGTGAGCACGTTGACGCAGGCGGCCGACATGCACGCGCACGGTATGAAAGCCGAGGGCGTCGTGCCTCCCAGCTTCATGGCCAGCACGGCCAAGCCCTTCGATGCGCTGATGGGTGATGCCATGGCCGTGATGGACCACGACATGCGCACCGCACCCATGAACGGCCAGCCCGCGCACGACTTCATGACCATGATGATTCCCCATCACCAGGGCGCCATCGACATGGCTAAGTCGATCCTGCTCAACACGCAAGACCCGGAAGTGCGCAACCTTGCGCAGGGAATCATCACCGAGCAGGCCAACGAGATCCGGCTGATGCAGGCCTGGCTCGCACGCCACGCATCACCCGCCAAGTAGTCGCTCCAGACACGTCGAAGAAGGACCTTTCATGAATTCACTCAACCCCCTTGTCCTTGCCATGGCGCTGGCCGTTGCATCTTTCGCTGCATCGGCAGCTTCCAATCCCGGCGACCGCGTCTACACCGCAGACCAGAACACCAACACGGTGTCGGTGATCGACCCGAACACCAACGCATTGCTCGGCCAGATCAAGCTGGGCAACCAGCGCCCCGACGTGCTGTCGCCGATCTACAAGGGCGAGATCAACATTCACGGCCTCGGTTTCTCGCCCGACCACCGCACGCTGGTCGTCATTGCCAACGGCTCGAACTCGGTGACCTTCATCGACACGGCGACCAACAAGGTCAAGGGCGTGACTTACGTCGGCCGCTCGCCGCACGAGGCCTTCTTCACCCGCGACGGCAAGGAGGTCTGGGCCGTGGTGCGCGGAGAGAACTACATCTCGGTGATCGACGCGAAGACCTTCAAGGAAAAACGCCGGATCGAGACCGCGCCGGGCCCCGGCATGGTGCTGTTCACGCCGGACGGTGGGCGCGCCTTTGTGGTTTCGAGCTTCACGCCCGAAGTGGCCGTGGTCGACACGCGCTCGTACAAGGTCGTGAAGCGTCTTCCGGTCGTGAGCCCATTCTCGCCGTTCCTGCAGTTCACGCCGGACGGCAAGGAGGTCTGGATGGGTCACAAGGACGTCGGCAAGGTCACGCGCATCGACGTGAAGTCGATGGCGGTGACCGGCGTAATCGACACCGGCTTCATCACCAACCATCTTGGCTTCGCCAAAACCTCGCGCGGCACGCTGGCGTACGTCGCCGTGGGTGGCGAGAACGTCGTGAAGGTCTACACGACCGATGGAGAGGCGAAGCTGCTCAACACCATCGCGACCGGCGCGCTGCCGCATGGCGTCTGGCCATCGGACGACGGCACGCGCATGTACGTCGGACTGGAGAACGGCGACGCGGTCCAGGTGATCGACACCGCCAGCGACAAAGTCATCGCGGCGGTGCCGATTGGACAGGCTCCGCAGGCGCTGGTCTACGTTTCGAACGCCGTACCGGCGGGCGCTGGCACGGACAACCTGAAGCCGCTGGCGAACGCGGCGCCGGTCAACATTCCGCTCATGCCCGATTCCGGCGACGCCAAGGGCTTCGTGGTGGCACGCAATTTCGGCGTGGTCGATGCGCTGGAACTGTTCCTCTACAAACTCAAGCCGGAAACGGTCTACAGCATCTACGTGGGCGATCAGAAAGTGCCCGTCGCCAGCTTCAAGACCAACCCGATGGGGATGGCCAACGGCACGGCCATCGGCGAGATCCGCGAGGTCGCTCGTCTGCAGTCAGAAGCCAATCCGAAGACCGCATCGATCGTGGTCATCGAAGGCGATGGGCCGATGGATGCGGCGAAGGTGGTGCTGCGCAGCCCGATGTGATCGGAGGCCCTCGCATCTTTCGTTACGTCGTGCGGCAAGACCGCGGCGGGTCGCCGAATCCTTTTCATGGCTGGTGCTCGCTCGCTGTCTGCAAGCCGCAGATTCGTCGCTCGGCACGTGTCGGCGACTGGATCGTCGGTCTGCGCAGCCGCCACAACGACCAGCTCGTCTACGCGATGCGCGTCGATGAAGTCATGGCGCTGGGCAACTACTGGGCGGACCCGCGCTTTGTCGCCAAGCGACCTGGCGGCGACGGCCCCCCGGACAACTTCTATCGGGCGATGGCGAACGGCTCGATGAAGCAGGTGGTCAACACGTTGCACGACGACAGCGAGGCCGCGCGAGACATTGCGGGCCTCAACGCCCTGGTGTCGTGGCATTTCTGGTACTTCGGCGACCAGAGCCCACCGCTGCCGACCGATCTGGTGCACCTGACGCATTCGGGCCAGGGACACTCGCTGCACCGGCGGCGGCGGGCTGATGACGTCGCCGTGCTGCAGCACTGGCTGGACCACTGGCCAATGGGCCGCAACGGAGCGCCTGTCGATGCCTGGCGGCCCCGCGTGTTCGTCACGAGGCGGGCCTGAAGCCGCGGTGGCCGAGCGCTGCTCTTATTCAATTTTTCTGATGAGACTCTCAATGAATTTCCAGCCATTCGTTGCAGCGGCATTCGCCATCGCCATCGCAGCCGGTGCCCCGCCCGTTTTTGCACATGGCGACGACAGGCCGGCCGCAGTCGCCGGTGGTGCCGAACTGCTCATACAAGGTGGGCAACTCGGCAAGTCCGTGTTTCCTGACGGTAATACCGCCCGTGGCGGCCAAGGCCAGCCGGTAGATGGCATCGAAGGTTCAAGCCAGGAGATGCTCAAGACCCATTTCCATGCCCACCTGGCCATTTACTACAAGGGCGAACAGATCGCAGTGCCACGCGGCATCGGCATCATTGCGCCACTGCGCATCGATCGCGGTTTTGTCAGTGGTGGCAAGGGTTTCTACTGGCTGCACACGCATGATGCCAGCGGCATCCTGCATGTCGAATCGCCGAACGACCGGGTGTACACGCTGGGCAACTTCTTCGACGTGTGGGGACAGCCGTTGGCGGCCGACAACGTGGCAGGGCTCAGGGGCGCGCTGCGGGTGTATGTCAACGGCAAGGTGCAATTCACGCCGGTGCGCGACCTTCCGCTCAAGCCGCACGACCAGATCGCGCTGGTGATCGGGCAACCCTCGGCGTCTCCTGTGACGTACACGTTTCCCGATGGGCTGTGAAGTACTGGCCAAGCTTCAGTGCATCACGCAGTGGCAATAGACAAACTGCTGCTCCACGCCTGCGGGCGTCCGATGGGCTTCCGACGCATGTTCGACCAGTTCGAAGGTATCGCCGAACTGGGCGTGCAGCGCATCGGGCGCATACCGCATCACCGGGAGCCCGCTGCACTGCATCGGCCCGTCCGGCCCGAACACCGCGACAATGACGTGACCGCCGGGGCGCACAGCCTGGCGCACTTGTGCGATGTAGGCCTGGCGTTGCTCGGGTGTGCTCATGAAATGAAAGACGGCCCTGTTGTGCCAGATCTCGTAGGCTTGTGCGGGCAAGGCAAGCTGAGTGATGTCTCCCGCAAGCCATCGCACCCGCCGGGCGTCGAAAGCGAGCCGTTGACGGGCCACGTCGAGCGCACTCTCCGAAATGTCGAGCACAGTGACGTCGAAGCCATGCAGTCCGAGCAGATCGTCCACCAGTGTCGAAGTACCGCCTCCGACGTCGATGACCCGCGTCTGACCGCCAGCAGCAATTCGCTTGATGAGTCCGAGGGACCGGTCCGCATGCGGTTGAAACCAGCTCAGCGTACTGGACGACTTCGTGCTGTAGACACGCTCCCAATGCGACTTGTCCTGCATGGTTCCAATTCCTGAAAATTTGGGCATGGCAAAACATCTTGCCAGTCGAAGGACCAAATTATTTGCGTGCTTCAAGCTGGCTGTAAACCGCCTCGGCGACCCGCAGCATTTCCTGCTTGCTGTCGCCTGAAGAGATGGCGTAGCCAAAGTCCTTGTCGACCCAGTAGAAGACATTGACTGGGCCGTCCTGGCCGAACTTGAAGGCCGTCTCGCGTCCGGCGTCCTCGCGAGTGACGTACAGCGTCAGACGCTCGCCCTTCGCGCCTTCGAACATGAACTGCGCGACCGGTCCTTTGTCGCCCGGCAGTAGTCGCCCGCCGATGAGCCCGTAGCCCAGGGCGCGCAGATCGGGCGGCTTCACTTCGGTGCCCATGCGTTTGGTCAGCCAAGTGACCAGCGCCTGCTCCTGGTCAGCGCCGACCTCCACCGGACGACGCACGTCCGGGCTGTAGACCACGTGGGCCACGGCCGCGCGGTGGGCAAAACCATTGAGCGTGCCCGCCCGCGCCGCGGCCAGCGTGGCACTGCGCTGCAGTTGCCCGTCGTAGGCGCCACGGCCCCACCAGGCCGACCCGGTGCTGACGACCGCGATCGCCACGCCGGCTGCCAGGGAGCGCCACGGCCATTCCTGCCAGCCCGCCCCCGGCGCCGGCTTCAGCGGCAGGCGCAATGGCAAGGGCTCGGACAGGACCGGATCGAGCAACTGCCTGAGCGCCAGGTTCTGCGCGCGCCAATCGTCCACGCGCTCGCGTTCGGCCGGATGCGCATCCAGGAATGCATCAATTTCGACATGCCGGGTCGGGTCCAGAAGGTGGTCCGCGTAAGCATGCAGATCGGCTTCGGTCACCGGCTTACTGCCGTCGGTGGAAATGGGTTTGAGTGGGGGAGAGTCCATGTCACTTGATCCTGCGCAGGGGTGCGACCGCTTGGGCTGACGGCGCGCGGCCTTGCAGTTCCTGCCGCAGCTTGTCGCGGCCGCGCGCCAGCCGGGACATCACCGTGCCAATGGGCACGCCGAGCGCGGTGGCGGCTTCTGCGTAGCTCATTTCCTCGACCGCGATGAGCAGCAGCACCTCGCGTTGCTCCACGGGCAGCCGCTGCAGGACGCGGTCCAGGTCGCGGACCTCGATGCCGTCGGACTGGCTGGCGCGCTGCGGGATTTCGGGCAGGTCGTCGCCTGCGCTGTCCTCGGGTCGGCTGCCCCTGGCGCGTACGCCGTCGATGAAATGGTTGTGCATGATGCCGAACATCCAGGCCCGGACGTCTCCGCGTTTCTGCCAGAGCGAGAACCGGCTCCACGCCCGCTCCAACGTGTCCTGCACCAGGTCGTCGGCACGCGTGGCGTCCGACACCAGCCCGCGCGCGTAACGGCGCAGGCCGGGAATGCAGGCGACGATCGCGGCTTCGTCCTGTGCGCGCATGGGCTGGAAGTTCGTCCTCGTGCCGACCAGCCTGATCAGGGCTTGATGACGTGCCAGACGTTCTTGAAGTTGTCGCCGGTCATGTCGCCGGCCTTCATGTCGGACTTATAGAGGTAGACCGGCTTGCCCTTGTAGGCCCACTGCTTGGTGCCGTCGTCTCGCGTGACAAGGGTCATGTCGCCTTCGGGCTTCGCGTCCGCTTCCGCCATCACCGGCGGCCACAGTCCGGCGCACGGGCCGTTGCAGGCGCTCTTGCCGCTGCCGGCGGTGTCGTTGTCGAAGGTGTAGAGCGTCATGCCGCTGGTGTTGACCAGCATGCCGCCGGCCGTCTTCACTGGGGCGGCAGCCTGGGCGAAGCCAGCCGACGCGGCGGCGATGGCGAGAACGAGAGTCGAGACGAGGTGCTTGTTCATGGGAGTCCTTTGAAGGAAAAGTGGAAAAGACACTGCATAGACGCACGGCAGTGCCTGTCTATTCCAATGATTTCCAACAATTTGCGGCGCGGACCGGTTCGGTCTTTGCGTTGACGCCTTGGGCAACACTGTACCGATGGAGCAACTGCACGCGCCGGTCGACGATAGGGCGATGATCAAGGGGCCTTCAAGGGTGAGGGGCCACTGGTAGTGATGGATCCGAGCTTCTCAGCCAGCGTCGATGCCGAAAGCTCGCCCGTTCGCGTGTTGATCAACCGTCCCGTGGCGTCTAAAAACAGCGTGGTCGGGAGTCCTCGCTGTTCAAATGCCTTCAGCGCCTGACTCTCCCGGTCCAAAAGAACATTGCGCAGCGGCAGGTTGCGAGCAGCCAGCCAATGGCCCACCCGCTCTGCAGACTCACCTTGGTTGATGAAAACAAAGTTCACGACCGGATTGTCAACCTGTGCCGTATGCAGCACGGGCATCTCACGCACGCATGGTGGACACCAGGTGGCCCAGAGGTTGACCACCGTGGGCCTGCCTTCAAACTGCGTGAGGTCAATGCTGGCACCCTGCAGGCTTGTGAACGCCAACGCAGGAAGCTTGCGCTCCTCGACAGGCAGCGACACGGCAGCCAGACCACCCGCCCAGATTGCAGTGCCTGCAAGCAGGGCGGACAGCAGTGGTTTGCGCAGGACAGCCCTTTTAAACTGCCATGCGATGGCAAACAGCCAGGCGGCGGCAAATCCCGCCAACGGCTGCCACCCGCCGTCACGGATGTCCAGGACCGCCAGCGGCGATGCGCGGTAGGTCGTGCTGAACTGAAGCACAAACGCAAGCCGCGCCACCCCGAGGCCAACCACCAGCGACCAGAACAGCACGGGTTCAACGTCCACCCCGACCCTGCGAGCGGCGCGTCTGCCAATGAACGAAGCTGCTGCGAGGGCAGCGAACATGAAGAGCAGCGCCATGGGCAGGACGAACGGCCCGATCTGAACGCTACTTGGCATCGGGCTGCTTTCGCCTGGGCATTGCGTTCAGTGGAATGCGCAAGTAGGCGATGCCGTTCTCGTCGGCGGGCGGCAGCTGGCCTGCCCGAACATTCACCTGGATCGAGGGCAGGATGAGCGTGGGCACCTCCAGGGTCGCGTCCCTCGCCTTGCGCATCGCGACGAACTCCGCTTCGCCGATGCCATCGCGCACGTGGATGTTGCTCGCCCTTTGCTCTGCGACCGTTGTTTCCCACTTGGCTTCCCGACCCTTGGGTGGGTAGTCGTGGCATACGAAGACTCGCGTCTCGGACGGCAGGGCCAGGAGCCTATGGATCGAGCGGTACAGCACGTGGGCGTCGCCGCCTGGAAAGTCGGCGCGGGCGGTGCCGACATCGGGCATGAACAGGGTGTCGCCCACGAAAACGGCGCCGTCGACCTGATAAGCCATGTCCGCGGGCGTATGGCCCGGCACCAGCAGCGCAGTGGCTTCGACATCGCCGATCTTGAACACTTCGCCGTCTTGAAAGAGATGGTCGAACTGGCTGCCATCGGGCAGGAACGTTCGTTCGAGGTTGTAGAGCTTCTTAAACGTCGCCTGCACCTCGCGGATGTGCTCGCCGATGGCGATTTGCCCGCCCACCTGCGCTTGCAGGTAGCGCGCGCCCGACAGATGGTCCGCGTGCGCATGCGTCTCGAGAATCCACTGCACGGTGAGCCCTTCGGCCTTCACGTACGCGAGCAAGGCATCGGCAGCGTTCGTGTCCGTGTGCCCGGACCTGAAGTCGTAGTCCAGGACCGGATCGATGATCGCCGCTTGCCGGGTTCCAAGGTCGGTGACGACGTACGAAACGGTCCAGGTCTTGGCATCGAAGAACGATTGAATGTGAGTGCGGGCAGCCATGCAGTACCTCATTGTTCAGTTTATTGACATTGATTATATGTTTTGGTATATTGAAGTCAATCTTTCTAAGACTCATGAACGCCAAACCCACCGCCATCACGCCCGAGCTGCTGCGAAACGCAGCTACCGAAGCCGTGGCCGCACTCAAGGTGCTCGCTAACACGGACCGGTTGCTCATCCTTTGCCAGCTTTCCCAAGGAGAGATGTGCGTCAGTGATCTCGAAGAAACGCTGGAGATCCGTCAGCCCACGCTGTCGCAACAGCTGTCCGTGTTGCGCAACGAAGCCGTCGTGAGCACGCGTCGGGAGGGGAAGAACATCTTCTACAGCGTGGCCGACGAACGCCTGCTCGAAATGCTGTCGGTTTTGTACCGCTTGTACTGTCCCAAGGAGTAACCCATGTCGATTGATTGGAGCGCCTTCACACCCTGGTCGTCCCTGGCTGGCGGCGTGCTCATCGGCATCGCCACGGCGATGTTCATTCTCCTGAATGGCCGCATCGCCGGCATCAGCGGCGTGCTCGGCGGGTTGTTGAAGCCAGCCAAGGGTGATGTTGGCTGGCGGCTTGCCTTCGTGCTCGGCTTACTGGGCGCCCCTTCGGCGTACTTGCTTTTCAACAACGTGCCCAGCCTCCAGATCGACGCCGGCTACGCAGCCCTGATTGCGGCCGGACTTCTTGTGGGGGTGGGGACACGGTATGGGTCGGGTTGCACCAGCGGCCATGGCGTGAGTGGCCTGTCGCGCCTGTCGCCGCGCTCGCTCGCTGCCACGGCAGCGTTCATGGGTGCTGGATTCCTGACCGTGTACGTCGCTCGCCATTTGTTCGGACTTTGAGGAGACCACCATGTACGTTTTTACGTCGCTGCTCGCCGGCCTCGTGTTTGGCTTGGGCCTCATCGTCTCGGGCATGGCCAATCCGGCCAAGGTGCTTGGCTTCCTGGACCTCGCTGGCCGTTGGGACCCGTCGCTGGCCTTCGTGATGGCTGGCGCCATCGCCGTTGGGCTGATCGCCTTCGCCGTTGCACGCCGCAGAACGGTGTCTTTCCTGGGTGCCGAGATGAAGCTGCCCAAGGCCAACAAGATCGACCGGCGCCTGATCGGCGGCGGCCTCTTGTTCGGCATCGGGTGGGGGATCGCCGGCTTCTGCCCTGGACCTGCACTCGTTGCGCTGGGCATGGGGGAGAAAAAAGCAGTGGTGTTCGTCGCCGCCATGTTGATCGGCATGGGCGTGTTTGAACTGCTCGAGCGCTGCCAGCGCGCTGCCCAACCAAGCCACGCGTGAACAAATGAGCTTCGCCCTGAGTTGGCTTGCCGCGCTGCTGACCCTGGCGGTCCTGCTCGCTTACGAGACATCGCTGGCGATGGCCCAGCGCCGGCGCCCGGAACGCATGGCCCGGACGGTGCATGCCAACCTGCGTCAGGACTGGTTTGAAGCGGTGTCGGCACAAAAGGGCTCGGAAATCCTGGCTGTCCAGACCTTGCGTAACGCCGTCATGTCAGCCTCGATGACCGCATCGACGGCCGCGCTCGGGTTGATGGGAACCGTGACGCTCGCCGTGCCTTCCCTGCATGCGCAGTTCGGCGACGCGACATCGCCGCTTCCGAATTTCACGCCGCGCCTGGCGATGGAACTGGTTCTCCTGGCGCTGCTGTTCGCGTCACTGGTTTCCTCCGTAATGGCCGTGCGGTACTACAACCATGCCGGCTTCATCGGCGGCATGCCGGTCGATTCGGAGGCGAGGAAGCATTGGACTCGTGCGGGCACGGCCTACGTGCGCAAAGCGGGCGTGCTCTACAGCTGGGCCCTGCGTCAGCTGATCCTGCTGGCGCCTGTGGTGGCGTTCATTCTTCATCCTGCAGCCGGCCCGATCGCTGCATTGGTCGTTTGCGTACTTCTCTTCAACTTCGATCGGTTCCACCCCAGGCCTTCTGAGGCCGGCTGAATCCGACATCCGCTCCCCTCCACCTGCATCACCTGCATCACCACAGCAAAGGAATGTGAAATGGCACTCGTTTTTGAGCAACTACTGACCCGTGAGCTGGGCGACGCCAGCTACCTCATCGGCGACGATTCGGCCCGCGTCGCCGCGGTGGTCGACCCCCAGGTGGATGTCGAGCAGTACCTGGAGCTCGCGCGCAAGCGCGGCCTGACCATCAAGTACGTGGTGCAAACGCACATCCATGAGGACTTCGCCAGCGGTGCTTGCGCGCTGGCTGCAGCCACCGGCAGCGCTGAGGTCTGCGTCAGCGGTCATGATGCGCCGGAGTATGGATTTCCCCATCGGGCCGTCCACGACGGCGATGTCCTGGAGCTGGGTGCTGTCCGGTTGACGGTCAAGCACACGCCCGGGCACACGCCCGAACACATTTCGCTGCTGGTCGCAAAAGCCGCAACGAAAGACGCGCCTTTCGCAGTGCTTTCTGGTGGCTCCCTGCTGGTAGAGACGGCGGGCCGCACCGACTTGCTTGGGCCAGAGCGTGTCGAGGAGCTGACGTCAGCCCAGTTTCACACGCTGTACACGTTCTTCCGTGGATTGGACAAGGGAATGCTGCTGTACCCAACCCATGTGCACGGCTCACCGTGCGGCGCGGCCATCGGGGACAAGCTCTGCTCCACCATCGGGTATGAGTTCGAACACAACGATCTGCTGCGGCAGTCCACGGAAACGAAATTCCGAGAGATGGCGTTGAAGAATCTGCCGCCCAAGCCGCGCTACCACCCGCGCCTGAAGGACATGAACACCAGCTCGCCTGCGGCGGCGGCCGGCAAACTCATTGCACCGGCTCTACCCCCGGCGGAGTTCAGAAAGGCCGTCTCGGACCCAGCAAACGTCCTGGTGGACACGCGCCACATGCTCGCGTTCGGCGGCGGACACATTCCGGGCGCCCTCAACATCGGCGCTGGGGGTCCGCTGTCCATCCAGGCGGGGTGGATGCTGGAGCCGGACAGGCCGCTGCTGCTGGTGATCGAAAGCGATGCGCAGCTGCCCACCGTCCTGCATCACTTCGCACGCACCGGATTCAACCTATTCGCGGGCTATTTGGTGGGCGGCATGTCGGCGTGGGAAAACGCCGGGTACGAACTGGAATCCCTGCCGCAGCTCCATGTCAAAGCGCTGGCCCAACAGAATGCGCAAACAGATGAGGTGTCAGTCCTCGATGTTCGATCGCCGCAAGAATGGGCCAAAGGCCATATCCCCGGTGCGCGACACATCTTTCTGCCGGACCTGCCTGGTCAACTCCAAACGCTGGACAAGACCAAGGCGATGGCTGTGCACTGCGACAGTGGCTACCGTGCATCCATCGGAGCCAGCCTGCTGCAGTCGCATGGTTTCAAGGTGTCGAACGTTCCCGGAAGCTGGCAAGCGTGGAAATCGAGTGACCTTCCCGTGGAGATCAACAATGAGACTAACGAGCTAGGAGTCAGACAAGAGAAGAAATAACTCAAAGCTAAAGCATGGAAAAAGCCGAAATAGTGTCGGCTTTTTTCAATTGACTTGATGATAAGTCAGTCATATGTAATTTATCAACAGGACAAGTGACCACGAGAGCGATGTTCATTGTTATGAGTTGCGCACCGCATGCTGTGGCCCTAGAGGTTAGGAGGTCGCTTCGACGCCGTATTCCCCCCTCATAAAAATGGCGGCTGCGGTGGCCCTAGTCGGTTTCAAGATCGGTGTGCTGCTGCTGACAGCTTGCGCACTGGTCGGACTCTCAACCAACCTCCTGCTGGTGCGTTAAACCGAGGTCGTCCAGCGTTGTTCTTTCCGCAAACCGCAGCGCTTTATTAGGGCCTGCAACCAACCGGCTCCTGGCAAATCAACCGCATCGTTATGAGGTCGCCTCCACGGTGGTGCTGATTTTGGCAGGACAGATCGCAGTCCTAGGGATGGCCATCGGCGCCTCAGTGCACGTGCCGATGGTGCGCATCGGGCACATGCGCATGGGCGTGCGACATCGGCTCGTGCGTGTGAGCGTGGCTGTGCGAGCCCGAGACGAAATTGCTGTGCACATGGTCGTGGTGTCCGTCGCCGTGCGTGTGCGCATGTTCGTGCGTGAGCCGTTCATGTTGATGCGCGTGCCCGTGCGACTCCATCAGGTGAAGGGCCACGCCCAGCAGCATCAGCACCCCGCCGACCGCCATCACCCAGGAGCCGCTGCGCTCGCCCAAGGCAATGGCCAGGCCGGCGCCGATGAAGGGCGCGAACGCGAACACCGACCCCGTCCTGGCCGCTCCGAAGGCACGCTGCGCGAGCAGGTAGAAGCGCAGGCTCAGACCGTACCCGGTGGCACCGATGAGCAGCAGGATGCCCGCTGCCTCAAGGGATGGCCACGGTTCCCCGAAGGCACGCGCCAGGACCAGCGTCGCTGTAGCGCCGATCGCTGCCTTGCCCAGCACGACCTGGCCGGGATCGCGCTCGGCCAGCGCCCGCGAGAGCGTGTTGTCCGTTCCCCAGGCCGCGGTCGCGACCAGCACCGCGAGCAGACCCCAGAGCTGGGTCCCGCCGCCGCGTCCCTGGTCGAGCACCAGCGCCACGCCGCCTGCGAGCAGCAGCAGCATGGCGGTCCAGACGCGCCGGTCCATGGTCTCCTGGTACAGGTAGCGCGCCAGGATGGCCGTGAACAACGCCTCCAGGGTCAACATGAGCGAGGCGCTTGTGCCACTGGTGTGCTGCAGACCCCACACCAGCGCCACCGGACCCAGGACGGCGCCGAAGGCGGCCATCGCCGCGAGGCGTGGCAGATCGCCGCGCATCAGACGCGCCTCGCGCTCGATGCGCTGGCGTGACAACGCGCCCACCGCTGCGGCGCCGGCGTAGAGCAGGCAGGCCGTTGTGAACGGTCCCATTCCCTCGCTGAAGTGTTGAACCAGCGGCGTGCTCACGCCGAAGAGCGCAGCCGCCAACAGAGCGAGCAGCCCACCGTGCACGGCTGGCAGCGACAAGTGACGATGCCTCATCGATGGCAACTCGCGCCAGGCTCAAACGACCGCTGACAGGTGCTCGTAGAGGATGGCACTGCCAATGCCGATCAGCAGCACGCCACCCAGGGCCTCAGCCCAGCGTCCAGCGACGCTGCCCAGCACACGGCCCACCATCACGCCCAGCGTGACCATGGTGAAGGTCGCCAGTCCGATGGCAAGCGCAATCTGCAGGATGTTGGCATCGAGGAACGCCAAGCCGACCCCCACCACCATCGCATCGATGCTGGTGGCAAAGCCCGTGATGGCCAGCAGCCAGAAGCTGTGCTTCGTGGGCTTGGTCTTGTCCTCCTCGTCAGACGCGTTGGCTGCCGCCAGGATCATGCGAACGCCCAGGACGGCCAGAAGCACGAATGCGATCCAGTGATCCCAGTCCTTGACGTAGCTGGCGGCCGCGAGGCCTAGCGCCCATCCGGCCAGCGGTGTCAGCGCTTCGATGACGCCGAAGATGGCGCCGGTTCGCAGGGCTTCCGACCAGCGCGGCTTTTGAAGGGAAGTTCCCTTGCCAACGGCGGCGGCAAAGGCATCGGTGGACATCGCCAGCGCGAGGATGGCAGTGGATGCGAGGTTCATGGGGTCGATCGTTCTTCGCGTCGGGCAAGCACAAAGACATGCTTCCGCGGCCCGACTTGCAACGCGGAGGACATGCCAATGGTCTCGCCAACCGAGAACGGTTGCCTTCGCCACAGCGTGTGAGACGCCGAGTGTGTTGACGAAAGGCGTTTCCATGTATGTGGAAACTGGCTACTCCCCAAGGGGTGGCGCGATGATAAACGCTGCTACGTGGAAACCCTAAGTAGTACCTGAGCCTCTAGAGCGGGAAACCCAACTTCGAGGACTTTGTTGCGTTTCTGTTGCTCAAGACAATCTTGGCGCTCATCACTTCCAGCATCCCGCCTTTTGGGCAGCAAATTGCGCTCGGCCCGGTTTCTACGGACAATCAAGGCATGGACCACCGGCCTCTTGTCACCTCTCATGCACCTGTGCTGGACATCGAAGATGCCCAGGGCAGTGCTGTGGCGCGTCCGGAGCCGCCTCGGCGCATCCGCCGTCAAGGTCCACCGTCTGCGCAGCACCTGTCCTTGGCCCGCAACCTCCAGCGGGACGTTTGGGAGGCATCTGATGCCGACGAACGCGCACGCCGCATCGAGGACACCTACGGTCTCCAGAAAAATTGAGCTCGCCGCAAGAAGCTGCGGCTGTCTTGAGCGTGCACTTTGACCCTGAGCTTGCAAGGAAGATCGGGTCCCGGGAAGACTTGCAGGAACTTGCCTCTCTGATCCGCGAGTGGAAGGTCATTGACGCTCAGGGCAGGATCGCAACGCAAGACCATTGGTTCTTCGGCAGAGACAAGCCCAACCGGCCAGTCAGTGGCAACAAGGTCAGTTTCGCGTTCCACGTCCACCTCCGGCCGTTCGACCCCGTCGAGCTTGCAGCCTGGGACCAGCAAGCCCAGGACGAACATGCGACCCCCTACGGACGCACCAGTGACCGCTTGGCGGTCTACTCGCTCAAGCATGCCGATCCTGCAGCGGGCCTGCTGCTGCTGGACATCGTGGGCGACCCGGGTGGCCATGCCATCTTCCATCGAGACCATCCTGTCTATGCGCGGCTGCTTCGAGCCTGGGACCGGGCTGCGTATCGTCATCAGGACGCCGGCCTGGACGCTCTGCCCACCGAGATCGTCACGCTCTGACGAAAATTTCGCGCCCGCGAAACTCGGCCTTTGTTTTCTCACTTCCTTGTTTTTATCCAATCATTCAATAAAAATTGAATTATGGAAGAAGAAACCGTTGTCAAGTCGCTCGCTGCGCTGGCCCAATCCAGCCGCTTGCGCGTTTTCCGTGCCTTGGTCGTGGCAGGCCAGGAAGGCCTGACGCCTGGTGCGCTCAGCGAAGCCTTGGACCTGCCAGCGACCAGCTTGTCTTTCCACCTCAAGGAACTGACGAACGCGGGCTTGGCCTCTCAAGAGCGACAGGGCCGTTATCTGGTCTATCGGGCATCGTTCGACCAGATGAACGCACTCCTGGGCTACCTCACCGAGAACTGCTGTCAAGGCGAGGCCTGTGCAGTGGACGGCAAGACCCTGGCCTGTGACTGCTGACGCTTGCCAGCGTTGCTTGTCCATTCCTCCCCCTCCCTGATCCCGCTGACTGCTTGACGTGATGAACACGAACATCCTGATCCTGTGCACCCACAACTCCGCGCGCAGCGTGCTCGCCGAGGGCATGCTTAATCACCTGGCCCAGGCCGCTGGCCGGAGCGTCCAGGCCTTCAGCGCCGGCAGTGCGCCCAGCGGCCGGCTCAACCCGTTCGCGCTGGAGGCACTGACGCGTGCCGGCGTGGATGTGTCGGGCTACCGCAGCAAGAGCTGGGACGAGTTCGTGGGAGAGGAGGTGCCGACCATGCGCGTGGTCATCACCGTCTGCGACAGCGCCGCGCAGGAGACCTGCCCGTACTGGCCGGGCAGTCCCGTCAAGGTCCACTGGGGGTATCCGGACCCGTCCAACGCGCCCGGTGGCGATGAAGGCAAGCGCGTGGCCTTCGAACTGACGCGTCAGGCCATCGGCTATCGCATGGTGCAGCTGCTCGCGCTGCCGCTGGACACGATGACCGATGCCGAACTGCAAAGCGCTCTGAACCGCATCTCCGAAAGCTGAGTTGCAGCGCTGCCCGATCGGGCGCTGAAGGCATCACCTCCCAAGCGCAGTCCCCACAACACCTATAAAAACCACTGACATGCTTGTCGCTCTCTCGATCTTCGTCTTCACGCTTGTCCTGGTGATCTGGCAGCCACGCGGCCTGGGCATCGGCTGGAGCGCCTCACTGGGCGCCGTGCTGGCCCTGCTGACCGGCGTCGTGCAGCTCTCCGACATCCCGGTGGTGTGGCACATCGTCTGGAACGCCACGGCGGCCTTCATCGCCGTCATCGTCATCAGCCTCTTGCTCGACGAGGCGGGTTTCTTCGAATGGGCCGCGCTGCACGTCGCACGCTGGGGAGGCGGTGCCGGTCGAGGCCTCTTCGCATGCATCGTGCTGCTGGGCGCGGCAGTTTCGGCCCTGTTCGCCAATGACGGTGCAGCGCTCATCCTCACGCCGATCGTGCTGGCGATGCTCGTGGCGCTCGGGTTCTCACCGGCCGCGACGCTCGCATTCGTCATGGCGGCGGGCTTCATCGCCGACACCGCCAGCCTGCCGCTGATCGTCTCCAACCTTGTGAACATCGTCTCGGCCGACTTCTTCAAGATCGGTTTCGCCGACTATGCCTCGGTCATGGTGCCGGTGAACATCGCCTCGGTCGTGGCGAGCCTGGGTGTGTTGCTGCTCTACTTCCGCCGCGACATTCCAGCGCGCTACGACATGGCGCAGCTAAGAACCCCCCGGGACACGATTCGCGACCCAGCCACGTTCAAGGCCGGCTGGGTGGTCCTCGTGCTGCTGCTGGTGGGCTTCTTCGGCCTGGAGCCGCTGGGCGTGCCGGTCAGTGCCGTCGCCGCGGTGGGCGCGGTGCTGCTGCTGGCGGTTGCGGCGCGCGGTCCGATCGACACCCGCAAGGTCCTCAAAGGCGCGCCCTGGCAGATCGTCGTGTTCTCGCTGGGCATGTACCTGGTGGTCTATGGCTTGAGGAATGCCGGACTGACCGACCAGCTCGCGTCCCTGCTCGACGTCTTCGCTCGAAACGGTGTCTGGGGTGCGGCCCTGGGCACCGGCTTCCTGACCGCCATCCTGTCCTCGGTCATGAACAACATGCCCACCGTGCTGATCGGCGCGCTGTCCATCGACGCGTCGGGCGCCACCGGCGTGGTCAAGGAAGCCATGATCTACGCCAACGTGATCGGCTGCGACCTGGGTCCGAAGATCACGCCCATCGGCAGCCTCGCCACGCTGCTGTGGCTGCACGTGCTCTCGAAGAAGGGCATCACGATCGCTTGGGGTGCCTACTTCAAGGTGGGCATCGTGCTGACCGTGCCGGTCCTGGCCATCACCTTGGCCGCGCTGGCGATCCGACTGAGCACCGGCTGAACGCCTCCTTCCCCCCTTTCCATCATCGAGACCGATCCATGAGTGACATCACGATCTATCACAACCCCGACTGCGGGACCTCGCGTAACGTGCTCGCGCTGATTCGCAACACCGGCGCGGAACCTGCTGTCGTCGAGTACCTGAAGACGCCGCCCGACCGTGCCACCCTGAAGCGGCTGATCGCGGCCATGGGCGTGCCCGTGCGCGAGGTGCTGCGTCAGAAGGGCACACCCTATGACGAGCTTGGCCTGGGCGACCCGAAGTGGAGCGACGAGCAGCTGATCGACTTCATGCTGCAGCATCCCATCCTCATGAACCGGCCGATCGTGGTGACCCCCATCGGCACCCGGCTGTGCCGGCCCTCCGAAGCGGTGATCGACCTGCTGCCGGCGCTGCAGCGAGGCCCGTTCGCCAAGGAAGACGGTGAGGCCGTGATCGATGAGAAAGGCCAGCGTGTTGCCAAGCCCTGACCTGCCAAACCTCGATGCGGACCAGTTCCACCTGCCCGATCCTCAACGCCTGTTTCCCCCGCGACGGGCAGACCACCCGCCGCGCATCCTGCTGCTCTACGGATCGTTGCGCGAGCGCAGCTACAGCCGGCTGCTGACGGAGGAAGCGGCCCGCCTGCTGCAGGCCCTGGGGTGCGAGACGCGCATCTACGACCCGAGCGGCCTACCGATGCCCGACGCCGCACCGGAGGATCATCCGAAGGTGCGGGAGTTGCGCGACCTCGCGCAGTGGGCTGAGGGCATGGTGTGGACATCCCCGGAGCGCCACGGCGCGATGACGGGAATCCTCAAGGCGCAGATCGACTGGATTCCCCTGGCGATCGGCTCGGTGCGACCCACGCAAGGCAAGACGCTGGCGGTGATGGAGGTCTCAGGCGGCTCGCAGTCCTTCAACGCCGTCAACCAGATGCGCGTGCTCGGGCGCTGGATGCGCATGATCACGATCCCCAACCAGTCCTCCGTGGCCAAGGCATTCCTGGAGTTCGACGAGGACGGGCGCATGAAGCCCTCGCCGTACCACGAGCGGGTGGTGGACGTGATGGAGGAGTTGGTGAAATTCACGCTGCTCACGCGCGACTGCGCGGATTACCTGGTGGACCGCTACAGCGAGCGGCGGGAGAGCGCAGAAGCCCTGTCCAAGCGGGTCAACCTGCGCAGCATTTGAAGGCCCAGTGACATTCCTACCGGCCGCGCATGTTTTCGGCAGGCCGGCGCACAAGGCAGCCTGAACCATGAATCCCTCGAACCATGACGAACCTCGTTGTCGGAGCGTGGGTCAACCCGGGTTTTTCAGACTCAACGAAAATGCGTGTCGTTCTTGTTTGAGTCGAATGATGAAGCGTTTGTTCTGGATGCTGTGGTTGAGTGTGTGTGTCTGGGGTTCTGCAGCCGCGCAGACCCCTGCGGGTCAGACGGAGGAAGGCCCACGCCAGCTGTGGCAACTGCTCGACTATGTGGCCGTGGACTATGGCGGTGCGGTGGACAAGGGCGCCGTCGTCAGTGAGTCCGAGTACGCGGAAATGCGAGACTTCACTGCCAACGCGGTGACGCAAGCACGGGCGCTGCCACCGCATGCATCCAAACAAGCCGTGGTCGATGCGGCCAACCAGCTGCAGCAAGCCGTCACCAGCACGGTCGAGGGCGCCCAGGTGGCCCGGCTGGCTCACCAAGCCGAAGCCCTGCTCGTAGCGGCCTACCCGATCCCCGTGGCGCCCAAGACATTGCCCGACCTGCAGCGCGGTGCCGTCCTGTTCCAGGCGCAGTGCGCGGCGTGCCACGGCACCACGGGCGGTGGCAACGGCCCGCTGGCTGCCAACCTGGACCCGCCACCGATCGACTTTACGGACCGCGAGCGCGCTGGCTCGCGCAGCCTGATGGCGCTCTATCAGGTGGTTTCTCAAGGCGTCCAAGGCACCTCGATGCCGAGCTTTGCTGCGCTGTCCGAGGAGGACAAGTGGGCCGTGGCGTTCTTCGCCGGAACGCTGTCCCATGACAACGCGATGCGCGAGCGCGGCGAGCAGCTGTGGAAGGGCAACGCGCCCGCCCGCAAGGAGTTCGCCGACCTGGCCGCCGTGACCACGCTCACCGAAGCGTCGATAGCAACCCGAGTCGGTGCGGAGTCGGCCCGGGATGTGACCGCCTATGTGCGCTCGCAACCGGCAGTGGCTGCGGCCAGCGGCAACAGCAACGGCTTGGCCCTGTCGCGCCAGCGCCTGGACGAGAGCCTGAAGGCCTTGCGCCAAGGCGACAAGACCGCCGCCACGCGCTTGGCCCTCTCGGCCTACCTGGACGGCTTCGAGCCGCTGGAGCCTTCGCTGGGCGCGCGCAACAAGGCACTGTTGACCGAAGTGGAAAACGGCATGCTGGCCTATCGCTCGGCCATCGCTAACGGCACCCTGGCCCAAAGCGAGGGCGCCGCGCAGCGGCTGGACTACCTTTTTGCCGAGGTGGAGCGCGAGCTGGGCGGCAAGGCGGCCGAACCGCTCACCACCTTCCTGGGCTCGCTCACCATCCTGCTGCGCGAAGGCCTGGAGGCCTTGCTGATCGTCGTGGGCATGATCGCTTTCCTGAAGAAGGCCAACCGTCCGGACGTCCTGCGCTATGTGCATGGCGGCTGGATCGTGGCCCTGGCCGCGGGCGGCCTGACCTGGGCCGTAGCCACCTACTTCGTGAACATCAGTGGCGCGAGCCGTGAAGTGACCGAAGGACTGTCCTCCCTGTTCGCCGCGCTGGTCCTTCTGAGCGTGGGGATGTGGATGCACCAGAAGAGCGCGGCCGGCCGCTGGCAGGCTTACCTCAAGGAAAAGCTGTCCTCGGCGTTGTCCAAGCGCTCGGCCTGGGCCTTGTTCGGCCTGTCGTTCGTGGCGGTCTACCGCGAAGTCTTCGAGACGGTGTTGTTCTATTCGGCCCTGTCGGCCGATGGCAACCGCAACGCCTTGCTCGCCGGTCTGGGCGTGGGCGTCGCGCTGCTGGCGGTCCTGACGTGGGTGTTGCTCAAGACCAGTGCGCGCATGCCCATTGGCAAGTTCTTCAGCATCACGTCCGTGCTGGTCGCCTTGCTGGCCGTGGTCCTGGTGGGCAAGGGCGTGGCGGGCTTGCAGGAAGCCGGCTGGGTGGGTGCGACGCCCATCCTGGCGCCGCGCATCGAGCTGCTGGGCCTGTACCCGTCGATGGAGACCGTCATGGCGCAGGTCGTCATCCTGCTGGTGGCGTTCTCCGGCTATGCCATGAACGCCTACCGAGGCCGTCGCCTGCAGGCGGCCTGACCTTCACCCCCGCATCAAGCTCGACCATCTCCCATGCAAGCCATCAACTCCACAAATCCCAAGATCAAAGCGCTGGCCACGCGCGCCATGGACTTCAAGGAATCCAGCGATCACTGCACCGGCAAGACCGAAACCTGGACCGAGATCAACTTCGACACCTTTGCACGCCTTGTGGTCGAGGAATGCATCGGCGTGGCTGAGAGGAATGCCAAGCCCGGCGATCAGGATTTGGTGAGCATCGACACCTTGAAATCCGCCCTGAGCGCGCACTTCAAAATTTGAGCAAGCAATTTTCGAAACTCAGTCCTTGATTCAAGCCTGAATCATGAAAATTATTCCCGTCGATCTGCTATGCGCAAAGCGTCCTCATCGTTTGGAAGAACGAACTTTTTTTATCTTGCCTGCCTTTTTTAATAGCTGCTTTCGCTTGCGATTGAATCGGTAGGTGAGTCGATCCGCATAAGAGTAATCGCGTAGCTTGGCGCGCGTCGAGTGTCGCTGCCAAAGCCGGAATAAATAAATTGCCAGAGCAAAGCAGCAGCCAAAAATTAAGTAAACAACAAGAACTTTTTTGCCTACCGAAGGGTTGGAAAGACTGCTGTACACGACAAAATATCCAACGCTGTTAAATGTTTTATTTAAGTCGCCGCAGCGGATGCAACAAGTAAGTCAAATACGTGCAAATGCAAGATCTTCATAAATGAATCTTTTGGAATATTGAGCAGAATTGTTCGGTCAAACAATGCGCGTGGCGTGGCTGCGGCGGTGTATCAGATACCAAGCGGCAGGAACGACCAGCATGCTCAGCAGCGGCGCGGTAACCATGCCGCCAACCATCGGCGCGGCGATGCGGGTCATGACCTCAGAGCCCGTGCCACTTCCCCACAGGATGGGCAGCAGTCCGGCCATCACAACGGCGACGGTCATGGCCTTGGGTCGCACGCGCAGTAGCGCACCTTCGCGGATCGCGGCCAGCAGGGTGTCGTCATTCATCGGCTCGCCTGCGTCGAGACGCCGTGTCAGCGCGTTCTTCAGGTAGACCAGCATCACCACTCCAAACTCGGCGGCTACCCCGGCCAGCGCGATGAAGCCGACCGCCGTGGCAACCGAGATCGCATGACCCAATATCCAAACGAGCCAGAAGCCGCCGATGAGCGAAAACGGCACGGCCGCCATCACCAGCGCCGCGTCGCCAAACGATCGGAACAGCATGTAGAGCAGCACGAAAATGACTGCCAGCGTGCCAGGCACCACCAGCTTCAGTCGTTGAGTGGCGCGCTCCAGGTACTCGAACTGACCAGACCATGACACGGCATAGCCCGAAGGCATCTTCACGGCCTGATCGACCGCCGCCTGCATGTCGTTGACGGCAGACCGCAGGTCACGACCGCGGACATCGACATAAACCCAGCCTGAGAGCCGAGCGTTCTCGCTGCGCAGCATCGGCGGCCCGTCCTCGATGGCGATCTTTGCCACGTCGCCCAGCAGCAGCTGCGCACCCTTGTCGGTCACGAAAGGCAGTTGTCGCAACCGTTCCAGCGAATCGCGGATCTCGCGCGGGTATCGGACGTTGATCGGATAACGCTCACGGCCCTGGATCACCTCGCCGACGTTCTCGCCGCCGATGGCCGTGGAGACCACTGACTGCACGTCTGCCACCGATAGCCCATAGCGCGCGGCAGCAAACCGATCCACGTCGACGTCGATGTAGCGTCCGCCCGTCAGGCGCTCTGCCAGTGCCGACGACACGCCCGAAACGCCTTTGACCGCCGCTTCGATCTGCGTGGTCAACGCATCGATGGTGGCCAAATCGGCTCCTGCCACCTTGATGCCTACCGGGCTCTTGATGCCTGTGGCCAGCATGTCGATCCGGTTGCGGATGGGCGGTACCCACACGTTGGTCAGGCCCGGCACCTTGACGGTGCGGTCCAGTTCTTCGACCAGCTTGTCCGGCGTCATTCCTACGCGCCATTGCGCCTTCGGCTTGAACTGGATGGTGGTCTCGAACATTTCGAGCGGTGCCGGATCGGTCGCAGTGTCTGCACGGCCTGCCTTGCCAAACACGCGTGCGACCTCCGGCACGGTCTTGATCAAGCGGTCGGTCTGCTGCAGCAGCTCGGACGCTTTTGATGCCGACAGACCCGGCAACGCGGAGGGCATGTAAAGCAGGTCACCCTCATCAAGGGGTGGCATGAACTCACCGCCCAATCGCGTCAATGGCACCGCCGTCAGCGCCAGGAGCACGGTCGCCATGGCCAGCGTGCCCTTGGGAAAACGCAGGACCAGCTCCAGCGCGGGTCGATACACCGCCGTCAAGAAGCGGTTCACAGGGTTCGAGGCTTCATGGGGGATGCGTCCCCGGATTAGGTAGCCCATGAGCACCGGGATCAGCGTCACTGACAAGCCCGCTGCCGCCGCCATCGCGTAGGTCTTGGTGAACGCCAACGGCGCGAACAACCGACCTTCCTGCGCTTCGAGCGAGAACACGGGCACGAAGGACAGCGTGATCACCAGCAGCGAGAAAAACAGGGCGGGACCAACTTCCACGGACGCCTCGGTGACCAGTTGCCATCGCTGCGCCACCGTGGGCGGCCGGTCGTGCGCCGTCTCGAAGGCTTCGATGTGCTTGTGGACGTTTTCCACCATCACGATGGCGCCGTCCACCATGGCACCGATCGCGATCGCGATGCCGCCCAGCGACATGATGTTGGCGTTGACGCCCTGCCAGTGCATGACGATGAACGCCGACAGCACGCCGATCGGCAACGCCACCACGGCCACGAGTGCCGAGCGCAGATGAAACAGGAAGACCGCGCAGACCAGCGCCACCACGACGAATTCCTCGATCAGCTTGTCGCGCAGGTTTTCCACGGCCCGGTCGATCAGCAGCGACCGGTCATAGGTGGGCACGATCTCGACCCCCGGCGGCAAGCTCGGCTTGAGCGCTTCGAGCTTGGTCTTGACGGCTTCGATCGTCGTGCGGGCGTTCTTGCCCGAGCGCATGACGATGACGCCACCCGCCACTTCGCCTTCGCCGTCCAGCTCGGCGATGCCGCGCCGCATTTCCGGGCCAATCTGCACCGTTGCCACGTCACGCAGGAGCACCGGCGTCGCGTTCGTCGTGGTCAAGGCAATCGTGCGGAAATCGTCCAGCGAGCGCAGGTAGCCACGCGAACGCACCATGTACTCGGCCTCGGCAAATTCGACGACCGAGCCGCCCGAGGCCTGATTGGCCGCTTGCAGCGCCTTCAACACCATCGACTGCGTGATCCCCAGAGCACGCATGCGGTCGGGGTCCAGCACCACCTGGTACTGACGCACCATGCCGCCGATGCTGGCCACTTCGGCCACTTCGGCCACGTCGGGCACGGTCTTCAGCTCGAACTTCAGGAACCAGTCGTTGAGCGCGCGCAACTGCCCGATGTCGCGCGTGCCGGTGCGGTCGACCAACGCATATTCGTAGACCCAGCCGACTCCGGTGGCATCCGGACCCAGCGAGGCGTTGGCGCCTGCGGGCAAGCGGCTTTGGACTTGGTTGAGGTACTCCACCACGCGTGAGCGCGCCCAGTAGGGGTCGGTCTGGTCATCGAACAGCACGTAGACAAAGGAATCGCCGAAAAACGAGTACCCGCGAACGGTCTTGGCACCGGGCACGCTGAGCATGGTGGTGGTCAACGGGTAGGTGACCAGGTCCTCCACGACCTGAGGGGCCTTGCCGGGAAACGGTGTGCGGATGATGACCTGCGTGTCCGAGAGATCGGGCAATGCATCGAGCGGCGTTCGGGCCAGCGACCATCCTCCGGCGATCACCAGGAATAGGGTCGCGATGAGCACCAGGAATCGGTTGCCGACCGACCAGCGGATCAGGGCGGCGATCATGGCTTGGCGCCTGGTTGCACGCGCTGGACGGCGACCAGTTCGTAGCCCATGGGACCGCCTTCCTTGAATTCGAATCGAACCGTCTCGCCCACCTTGATGTCCGAAAAAGCCTCAGGCGCCGCCTTGGCGAAGCCCATGGTCATGGCAGGCCACTTGAGCGTGGCGACCGGGCCGTGCGAGATCGTGAGGCCATCGGGCGCCACGCTCTCGACCTTGCCTTCTGCGGTATGCAGCACGGTGGCCGATGGCACGGCAGCGGCAGCGGCGGCGGAAGACGGCGGCGGCATCGGCGACATGCTGCCCAGCACGGAGCGCAATCGGGCTTCGGAGTCAATCAGGAACTGGCCGCTGACCACCACCTGGTCCCCGTCGGCCAGGCCCGAGACCACCTCGATCTCCTCGCCCATGTCCGCGCCCAGTGACACGTCTCGCGGCTCGAACGCGCCATCGGCCTTGCGCACGATCACGACGGCGCGCTGGCCGGTGCGGATCACCGCCTCGGTGGGCGCCACCAACCGCAGGCTGCTGGCGCCCGTCACTTGCAGCCTCAGCAGCATGCCCGGCACCAGTTTGGTGTTCCTGTTGTCAACCTCGAAGCGCGCCTTGAGGGTGCGCGTGGCGGCATTGACCTCGGGAAGGATCTCGTCGAGCGCGCCGTCGAAGGCCTGTGCCGCATCGGCTTGGAGGACGGCTTTGACCTTTTGACCTCGCACCAGACGCACCGCTTGCGCTTCGGGGACCTCCGCCACCGCCCAGACCTTTCCCAGGCCGGCGATGCGAAACAGCGTCGTGCCGGGCGTGACCGCCACACCTTCGCGCACGTTCAGCTCGGCCACGATCCCATCGATCGGCGCGCTCAAGACGTAGTGCGCTTGCGCCGTGCCCGTCTCCTCGCTGCGGCGGATCAGATCGGCGGGGATGGACATCGCGCGCATGCGATCGCGCGCCGCCGTGACGAGGTCGGAGGAGACGCCAGCGCGCTGGAGCGCCAGCCATTCGTTCTGCGGCCCGAGCCATTCGGGCGCAAAGACCGTGGCCAGGGCTTGACCCTTGCGCACCCGCTCCATGGGTGCGCGCACTGTCAGCCTTTCGACATAGCCCGCCACTCGCGTCTGCACGGCAACGTTGAGCCGGTCATCGAATTGGACACTGCCGAGTGCGTCGAAGGAGGCGGAGGTTTGTGCCCGTCTGACCTGAGCCACGCGAATGCCCAGGTTCTGCTGAACCGCACCGCTGACCTTGACGCCCTCGTCGCCGGCGGTGCCCGTTGCAGCGTCTGCATACACAGGGACCAGTTGCATGTCCATGAAGGGCGACTTGCCAGGCTTGTCAAAGCGCTGGCCAGGGACCATGGGGTCATGCCAGTAGAGCACCTTGCGGCTTTCCGTGGCAGACGCGGTGGCGGGTGCGGTCATCGCCGCGTCCATGGGTGGGCCGGTCCGACGTCCCAGGTAGAAGGTGCCAGTGGCAAGCAGCACAGCGCCCAGCAGGGACAAGCCGATCACACGGGTTCTGTTCATGGCGACACCTGGGCAGTGAGCGGCCGGAAAGCCAGTTGGACATGGGTTCGGGCCAAGTCGCGCTGCAGCGCAAGGAGCTTGCGCTGCGCTTCGACCTCCGCATGTCGCGCTTCGAACACAGCGACCAAGCCGCTTTGGTTGGATCGGTACGCCGCCATGGCTGCGGCTGTTCTTTGGCTGGCTGGTGTCACGATAGCCGTGCGGTAGCCGTCGATTCGTTGCGCGAGGCGCTGCGATTCACCGCGCAGCGACCGGTACTCGGCGGCGGCGGCACGGGTTGCCTCGGCCAGGTCGGCTTCTGCCTTGTCCGCCAGCGCCAGCTTGGCAGCCGTGTCCCGGTCCTGGCGTTCCCCCGGCGAAATGGCCAGTGGAATGTTGACGCCCACCGACACCATGTCCGAGTAGCCGGTGCGTTGGGCGTACGCGACCTCCCAGGTCCAGTTGGGCTGGCGATTGGACGCGGTAACGCTTGCGGCTTGCCTGGCCACGTCCACGTCGCGCTGCATGGCCGCAACGCTCGGATGCGCGCGCACGTAGGTTTCCTCCGCTGGAAGCCTGAACGTACCGGGAGGCACCAGATCCTCAGGCGGCCTGCCGACCCAGCGCTCGAAAGCGACGCTGAGGCTGTCTTGCTGCTGCAGGAGATCGGCCGTTTCGTCTTGTGCAGCACCTTGTGCACCGGTGAGTGCCAGCACCTCTTGGCTGTTGCCCGTGGCCGAGGACAAGCGTGCCCGGGACGCGGCCAGTTCCTCCTGGGCATGGTGCTCCAGGAGCCTGGCGAGCTTCAGGCTTTCGCTGATGAAGAATGCGTCCAGGTAGGCCAGGGCGGTCTGCCGGCGGGCATCGGCCGCAGCGGCTTGCACCTGCACGTCCTCGCGGCGGACCAAGGCCTCAGCGGCAGCCTGTCGGGCGTCGCGCTTGTCGGCGGACAACCATTCCTGGCTGATGCCAATGCGCTTCATCGTCATGAAATCGCGGGCGGTGTTGAAGCGATCGGGCCCTGTGGCTGGCAGGTTGTCGATGCCCACACGCAGCATCGGATCAGGAAGCTGAGCGGCCGCTCGCGCCGCTTCAGACGCACTTAAGGCGCCCGCGCGGGCCGCACGCGTGGTTTGCGAGCGTTGGGCAGCGAGCTCAAGCGCCGCCTCCAGTGACAGGGGAGCAGCTGTTGCCAGACAAGGCACCAGCGCCGCAGTCCAGGCGACCGCGCGAGAAAGAAAGAAGGACATGGAATCTCCGCAGACGAACGAGTAATGGCTGGCAGGCGGGCAAGCCGCACCAGCATCGGTCAGTCGATGGAGATGTCAGACGCGAAGTCTGCGTGTCGCGAGAAAAACGGGGTCAGGTGGGGGATGTTGTCGCTCGGGCACCGCCTGTGGCGGAAGGGCATCACCCTGAGCCGCAAGCACCAGCGGCATTACCACCAACTGCACGATGGCCGGCAGTGAAGGGGTGGTCAGTTTCAAGTGCTCGAAGGACAGCGACAAGTCGGCGGCATGCTGGAAGCACAGCACGGGCTGCACCGTGTCCATGCCATCGCAGGGCGCGCCAGCGGCCATCGTCTCCGCCATCGACTCGGCATCCGGCGTGCCAGGACACACGTAGCCAGCCAGCGCCAGCTGGGAGAACAGCAGGGCCAGGACCACGAAGAACGCAGTCATGCAGCGATGAAGACGATGAGGACCAAACATGTCAGGCCTCAGTGTAGCGCGCAGACTTTTGATCGCAGAAATTACCGTTAGCGTCAAGACTTCTTAAACATGCATCGGCCACGCCCGGCGATGCCAAAACGCCTGTCAGACTGACACACAGAAGCGGTATCCAAGGCAAACCCTTGACCGTAGCAGCAGCCTTTACTTGGCACCGCGGCGGCGGCGGCCAAACGGGCGACGGATGCGTTGTAACAGGCTCAATAAAATTCAGCGTTTATTATTCAGATCTTGGATCAAATTTTTCATTTCATCGATTTCACGAACCTGTGCTGAAATGATGTCATCTGCCAACTTGCGAACGCGAGGGTCTGCTATATGGGCTCGCTTGCTGGTCATGATGGCAATCGAGTGGTGCGGAATCATCGCTTTCATGTAAGAAACATCATCGACGGTGGTTTGACTGCGAACAAGCCACAAGGACAAGGCGAAGACGATGACGCTTCCTATCAAGATTTTCAAATTCGCTGAACGACTCTCCAGCATGTGTGTCATGAAGGCCAGCATGATGATTGCCATGACCGCGCCCATCAGCAGTGCCATCCACATCCGCGTCTGGCTAAAGAATATGTGGTCTGTTTGATAGGTGTTCAGATACATCAATCCGAACATCACCACAGTCGAGGTGGCAATCATGGCGCCGAAACGGCGATAAGGGTGCTGCATCTTGTTTTCCTTTTTTTGTATGAGAAAACGACTCACCATTTGTCCCAGGCAAATGGCAAGTCGATCCAATGTCATCAACCGCCGCTGTGGCTGCCTTGTGGCAATCCGTTGTTGCCTCGCAATGGTTCCAAGTTCCTGAAAGGTTGGTAGTCGACGATTCCGAAGTGCTTCTTCAGCTCCATGCGCATCATGTCGATGTCGGCGATCTGGCTGTGCCACATGCCACGACACTCCTTGCGTAATTCCTCATGATCGAGATCCGTTCCAGTCATGCAGGCGTTGACTGGTTCCATCAGCGTGTAATGGTGGCGAGCAAACACCTTATAAAAACTTCGATTGAAATCCGCTCCTGTCTGGGCGCGTTCCAAGATGGCAATCTGTGCGGCGTTTTCCGGGCGAAGTCGAGGCTGGTACTGGATGCTGTACCAATCTCGCAGAAAACCCTGCATCTTCATGATTTCCTCGCGTTGCATGCGGTTGTTGCGGCGCGCCATGGACTTCAAGTCGTCCAGCGAGGATTTTGCTGGGGTCGGTGAGAAGCCTGGCGTCGGCGAGGTGCCCTCCATGGCATTGATGTCGGCATCCCGTTGAACATCGGTGCCGGCAGCGAGTTCAGTGATGCGCAAGGCAGCAAAGTGATGGTCGATGGCCATCTGCATGAACTCAACTTCAAAACGAGCTGTTTGGCCCTGACCTGGCCCTTCAGCATGGGCTTGCGCTGTGCCCATGAGAGGTACACAAGCTGCAATGAATAAAAGGTTTGAAATACGCATTTGAAACTCCAAAAAACTGTGTTTGGCCCACCGTAGGCTGGCGGGCCACGAGTGAAAAAAGAGACGTACAGGCGTCAAAGCGCTATGCGCGCGCCATGCTTAAGCACGCTTGCGCACATTCAAGACACGCCTGGGAGCAGGCTTGACAATGGTCGTGCTGATGATTCGAGCACTCGTCGCCGCAGGCTTGGCAGGCTTGAGCACACAACTGGCAAATCTGCTTGGCGAAATCGCTGTTTCGAGCCATGTGACCAGCGGCCAATCTGCAGATCGCAGCACAGTCCATGTCCAAGGCAATGCACCGTGCCATCATCTGCACGTCTTTTTCTTTCAAGCACGCGCTCGCACAGCGGTCGCAAGCATCTGCGCAAGCATTGCAAGCATCAATACAGGTTTGGTTGTTCTGTTCAGTCATGAAATTCTCCTAATTACGAAATACTACCAACGCAGAACATCCGCGTGGCAGATAGAATCAAAATCGCAAAAGTAAGGAAAATTTCAGGTGCGTGGCGGATGACGCGGTGGCGGCCATGTACAGGAAGAGGGATTAACCATCACTTGGTTCATCCACCCTGATGTTGTCTTCAAGATTCCCGATTCAGTCAATGCACCATCGAGACCCGGAACGTGTGCCAAATGACATGCGCCCGGATGCTGCAGATGATCACTCACGTTGCTCGACGAGTTGTCTCCAGCGTGGTCCGATTTGCTGCCAGCCAATCCAAGTCCCGTGGAGAATTCATGCTCATGGGAATTTTCTTGGAGACTGTCAGCGTCGGTTTTTTGTTCCATTGTGCAGTGGATTTGGCAGGCCGCTGCTGCGATCGTCACCGGAAGAAATGTCCCCAGCACCACAACAAAAACAAAACGCTGAAGCCATTTGAGCTGCAGCACAGGCAGCAAAAATTGCATGGCAGAGAACCCTGATGGGGTGCGCACATCCCAGTGCCACCTGAAAATCAGCGAGTGAAAGGCTGCAACGAGAAAAGCCATGATGGGATGGTGTGTCTAGTCTCTATCTGGGCAATCGGCATGCCATGACCTGTTTGCGCGGAAATCCGTCACCAGCAAACTTCAAATTGCGAGAAGATTTCGAGGAACACGATGTTGGTCAATCTGCTCAAGCGGTTTTTGACCCACGTAAGAGAAGATCATTTTCTTGAGACAGCGAACTTCTCTATGAATCTTCTGGTGACGTTTGCGTCGCCACCCTGACCCGTGAGGTGGCCTGGAAATTTGTTGCGCCATCGGCAGAGACAAACCTAACCGGCCGGTGTCGGCCAACGCGGTCAGTTTTGCGTTTTACGTCCATCTGCAGCCGTTCGATCCTGTGGCGCGGGTGGCCTGGAACCAGCAAGCAGACGACGAACGCTCAACGCCTTACGAACGGACCAGTGATCGCGTGGCGGTGTATTCCCTCAAGCACGCGGAGCCCTCCGCAGGCTTGTTGCTGCTGGACATCGTGGGCGATCCAGGGGGTCATGACATCTTCGATCGGGGAAACCCCGTCTACGCGCGTTTGCTCAGGGATTGGGACCGGGTGGCCGATCGTCACCAAGACGTAGGTTTGGGCGCTTTGCCCATCGACGTCGTCACGCTTTAGCCATATTTCGCTCCCGCGAAACTCGACCTTGGGTGTCGGGCGGAGGCGCTGGACGACAAAGCCAGCCATCCCCCGTGATTCAAGCGCGCTTTGACTTCAATCCGTTGCTGCGCGCTCAAGGCGGCGAAACCTTTTTGGCTGTTATTGAAAGCTCCTCCGTCATACTATCGACGATCAGTGTGTCGCGCGACCTTTGGGCGATGGACACTAAGGCGCTGGCAGAGCCAGACCGGCGCAGCGTGCATTTCTAAACCTCAATAACGACCCACAAGTTTGTCTGGCCTTTATCTGAAAATATCTAACGAAAAATCAAAGTGAAGGTGGTTTTATCATCATTGGAGCTTACCTTGATCGCTCCATTGTGCGCCGTCATGATTGCCTTGGTTATAGATAAACCCAAACCAACTCCTTCCGAATCCGGCCTGGTGCGTGATTTGTCGGCCCTGAAAAAACGATCGAATATCGAGGCGATTTGATCTGCTGGAATCACATCACCTGTATTGGTAATATTAATTATTGAATTTGAGTTTTCTTTAAGTATTTGAACCTGAATGCAGGTGTGCGGGTAGGCATGACGCAATGCATTGGAAAGCACATTGCTGATCGCACGGCGAATCATGAGTTTGTCACCACAGATCACACTGGCTCCTGTTGCACTCAAGGTGACGGTTTTATCTTCCGCGAGAGCCTCGTAGAATTCAAAAAGAGCTTCAATTTCCTTGTCCAGAAAAACATCTTCAGAACTGGGAAGATTCAATCCGTTTTCGGTTTTGGCCAAATACAGCATGTCCGAGATCATCCGCGCCAGCCGCTGCATCTCCTCGGCATTCGAAGCCATGATGTCCCGGTATTTCTCGTTGGATCGACGTTGAGTCAATGTCACATGCGTCTGGGTCATCATGTTGGTGATGGGTGTGCGCAGTTCATGGGCAATGTCCGATGAGAAATCCGACAGCCTCTGAAAATCTTGCTGCAACCGTGCCAGCATGGCATTGAGCGTGTGGGCCAAGTCTGCAATTTCTACAGGCACGGACTCGACTGGCATGCGCTCATGCAGATGACTGCCCGTGACTGTTTTTGCACGATTGGACATGGCTCGCAACGGTTCCAAGCCTCTTCTTGCGGCCCACCAACCCAGCAAACCACACAGGACGGTGGCTCCCAGCACAAACGCAAACAGCGTGTACGTGAAGCTTCCCATGAAATGCTCGTGAATCAATGTACTCAATCCCACCAGGATGGTCAGATCTCCCAAATTGCGCGAGCCTGGTGGAGTGCGATACACGACACCCCGGTATTTCTGACCGTTCTCGGTCCATTCAAACCTTTTGTTGGTTTTGGCTATTGCATTCGGCAGGACGAAATCAAAGTTTTTGGTGGCATAGACAATGCCGTGGTCGCGCGAGGTGACCTGCGCAATGAAACCCGGATAATTCTTGAGCGCTGTTTCCAGTTTCGCGGGGAGCGTTTCGGCTGTCGATTCAATGCTGGTTGTCTGAATGAGTTCGATACGTTCTTCCAGTGCCGAATAATCTTCACTGGCAAAATGTGCATCTAGTGACTTCGAAATCAAAATGCCCAGTCCCAGCAGCACGGTTGCTGATGTTCCGGCAAAGAGAAGCGTCAGCCGAGTCGTGATCGAGACTTTTCTCATGCGGGCGCATCGATCTCTGGTTCATCGATGAGGTAGCCCATGCCGCGCACCGTCTGAATGAGCTTGGTCTCGAACTGATCGTCTATCTTGGCCCGCAGCCGGCGAACGGCCACATCGATGACATTCGTGTCGCTGTCGAAATTCATGTCCCACACTTGAGACGCGATGAGCGAGCGTGGCAGCACCTCACCGCGCCGACGGACCAGAAGTTCGAGCAGGGCAAATTCCTTGCTGGTCAGGGTGATCTTTTTGCCTGCTCGCGAAGCACGTCGGCGGGAAAGATCCAAGATCAGGTCTCCGACCTGTACCCGGTCCGGCGCAACGGCCTGACTACCTCGACGCAGCAAGGTACGCACCCTTGCCAGCAGTTCTGCGAAGGCAAACGGTTTGACCAAGTAGTCGTCCGCTCCCAACTCCAGCCCTTTGACGCGGTCGGCCACGCTGTCGCGCGCTGTCAGGAAAAGCACCGGCACCGACTTGTCTGTCTTGCGCAGTGTCTCCAGGATTCGCCAGCCATCCACGTCGGGCAGCATCACGTCAAGCATGATGAGGTCGTAGGCCTCGCTCATGGCCAGATGGTGACCGTCCAGTCCGTTGGATGCCAAGTCCACGACGAAGCCGGCTTCTGCCAACCCTTGACGCAAATATTCGCCCGTCTTGACCTCGTCCTCGACCACCAGCAGCTTCATCGCATCGCCTTGATTGCCCAGTTCTTGGGCGTTCGGGTCACTGTAGACGTGCCCAGCCAACGTCAACATGACGGGTTCATTACGCGAATGTAATGAACCGGTCAGACGCCTGTTCGTGCGGGATTTCTACGCTACGTCCATTCTCCCAACCGGTGTCTCACCGGCCAGCCGAACCCTCACCTGAGAGCCCTATGAATCGTTACTCTGTCGCTTCTGCGCTGCCGCCCTTGCCTCGTCGTCGGTTCGTGCAAGGTCTGGTGGCGGGCGGTGTGATTTCCGCGCTGCCCGCATGGGCGTGGAGCGCTGCAAACTCAAGCGCCGGCACGCAGTCGCCACCCGTGCTGTCAGGCACCGAATTTGACCTCGTCATCGACGAGTCCCCAGTGAATTTCACGGGGAAGCCGACGACCGCGACCACCATCAACGGCAGCCTGCCCGGGCCGACGCTGCGTTGGCGCGAAGGCACCACGGTCACGATCCGCGTGACCAATCGGCTGCAGGAACACACGTCCATCCACTGGCACGGCATCATCCTGCCGTTCCAGATGGACGGGGTTCCGGGCATTAGCTTCGACGGCATCCCACCGGGGACGACGTTCACGTACCGGTTCCAAGTCAAGCAGCACGGCAGCTACTGGTATCACTCGCATTCGGGCTTCCAGGAGATGACCGGGGTGTATGGCAGCCTCATCATCGATCCTGCCGATGCAAGCAAGGACATTCGTGCAGATCGTGATTACACGATGCTTCTCTCGGATTGGACCGATGAAGATCCCATGCGTGTCCTCAAGAAGTTGAAGGTTCAAGGCGACGTTTACAACTACAACCAGCCCACCTTGCCGGATTTCATCCGGGATGTTTCCAAGGACGGTCTTCGCGCAGCGATGGACAAAAGGAAGATGTGGAACGAAATGCGCATGAGTCCCACCGACTTGGCGGATCTTTCCTCGGCGACCTTGACCTACCTGGCCAACGGCACAACGCCGGCCGGTAACTGGACGGGTATTTTTTCCAAGGGTGAAACCGTTCGACTGCGCTTCGTGAACGGTTCGGGCAATACGTTCTACGACGTTCGCATCCCGGGCGTGAAGCTCAAGGTGGTTCAGGTCGATGGGGTCGACTGTGAACCGGTCAGCGTGGATGAGTTCCGCTTTGGGCCGGGGGAGACCTGCGACGTCCTCGTGGTGCCCAGCGACGATGCGCACACGATCTTTGCGCAGGCGATGGAACGCACAGGCTATGCCCGCGCGACACTGGCTATCCGTGCGGGACTGGAAGCGCCCGTGCCTGCTTTGGACAAGATCCAGTGGCTGACCATGAAGGACATGATGGGTGGCATGGGTGGCATGGGTGGCATGGGTGGCATGGCAGGCATGGACCATGCGGCCATGGGTCACGGTGCACCTGCCAAAAACACGCTGGCGACGCCAAGCACGCAGGCTCGTCATGCTCGAACCGAGTACGGTCCCAGCACCGACATGCGGGTCGACATGGCTCGCACGAATCTGGACGACCCGGGCATTGGATTGCGCGATACCGGCCGGCGTGCGCTCACCCTCGCCGACATTCACACGATCGGTGGCGCATTGGATGCACGCGGCCCTGGCCGTGAGATTGAACTCCATCTCACCGGAAACATGGAGCGGTACTCGTGGTCGTTTGACGGCGTGGAGTACGGCAAGTCCACGCCAGTGCATTTCAAATACGGCGAGCGGGTGCGGGTGATCTTGCATAACGACACCATGATGACTCACCCCATGCACCTCCACGGGGTCTGGAGCGAGTTGGAAACACCTGAAGGCGCCTTCCAGGCACGCCGCCACACCATTCCGGTTCAGCCTGCGCAACGCATCAGTTTTCTCGTCACGGCCGATGCGCTCGGACGTTGGGCCTGGCACTGCCACCTCATGATGCACATGGATGCGGGCATGTTCCGCGAGGCGATCGTGGCATGAGCGCCAAGCAACCAGGAATGAACATGAAAAAAAACGCTGTCTCGATTCTCGTTGGCCTCCTTACTGCGGGTAGCGCGTTGCCCGCTTTTGCCCAGTCGCATAGCGGGCACGGCATGGTCAAACCATCCGTGACAGACGCAGCGCCAAGCGGCAATGCGCCATGCATGACGCAAGGCGACATGCAGAAAGGTATGGATTCAAGCAAGATGAAATGCGTCGGCCCTGCCAAGAAGCCTGGTACAGGCCAGGACAAGATGCAGGGCATGGACCACAGCAAGATGCAGGGCATGGGCCAGGGCGGCATGCAGGGCATGGGCCAGGGCGGCATGCAGGGCATGGACCACAGCAAGATGCAGGGCATGGACCAGGGCGGCATGCAGGGCATGGACCACAGCAAGATGCAGGGCATGGACCAGGGCGGCATGCAAGGCATGGACCACAGCAAGATGCAGGGCATGGGCCAGGGCGGCATGCAAGGCATGGACCACAGCAAGATGCAGGGCATGGACCAGGGCGGCATGCAGGGCATGGACCACAGCAAGATGCAGGGCATGGGCCAGGGCGGCATGCAGGGCATGGACCACAGCAAGATGCAGGGCATGGACCACGGCGGCATGCAAGGCATGGACCACAGCAAGATGCAGGGCATGGGCCAGGGCGGCATGCAGGGCATGGACCACAGCAAGATGCAGGGCATGGACCAGGGCGGCATGCAGGGCATGGACCACAGCAAGATGCAGGGCATGGGCCAGGGCGGCATGCAGGGCATGGACCACAGCAAGATGCAGGGCATGGGCCAGGGCGGCATGCAGGGCATGGACCACAGCAAGATGCAGGGCATGGACCAGGGCGGCATGCAGGGCATGGATCATGGAGCGGGGGGTATGCAGATGCAGGGTGGCTCGGCGCCGCCAGACGCACGTGATCCCAACGCCTACGCGGACGGCTTTGTCACCGGCAGTGGCTTGTATGCCATTGGTTCAAAGCGCAGCCTCCACATGGCCGACGAACATAGCTTTGCCACGGTGCTGGTGGACCGCTTGGAAGCCGTCGATACAAATTCAGGTCGTTCTACCTCCTATGAAGCGCAAGCCTGGTTTGGTAACTCATACAACAAACTGGTGATCAAGACAGAAGGCGAAGTGGAAAAAGGCCGGGTCCATGAAGCCAGAAACGAACTCCTTTGGAGTCGCGCCGTATCCACATATTTCGACACTCAGCTTGGTATTCGAAATGATGCGGGCAGTGGCCGACCGTCGCGCAATTGGTTGGCGTTTGGTATTCAAGGACTCTCGCCCTACTGGTTTGAAGTCGAGGCGACAGGATATGTTTCGCAAGATGGCCGAGCTGCCGCACGATTCGCTGCCGAATACGAATTGCTTCTGACTCAGCGCTTGATTTTGCAGCCGCGCGTAGAAGCAAACATCTATTCAAAAAATGACCCGGACGCAGGGATTGGCAGTGGACTTGCCAATGTCTCTGCAGGCTTGCGGCTTCGTTACGAATTTAGTCGGCAATTCGCTCCTTATATCGGACTTGAAAAGTATTCGACTTTCGGGAAAACGGCGGACTTGGTGCGCGCTTCAGGCGGGCGGGCAAGTGAAACACGCGTCGTTGCCGGTGTTCGGATGTGGTTTTAATTTAAATGGAGTTAGTCAAAATGGTTCAAATGCGTAACGTTGTCCGCGCTGCAAGCGCATTGGTGATGGTCATGGCAAGTGCCGCAGCCCTCGCACATCCGAAATTGTTGTCTTCCACCCCGGCCGAGGGCGCCATGGGAGAAGCTCCCCAGAAAATCGAACTGGAATTTTCTGAAAATCTGGTCAAGCAGTTCTCTGGCGCCACGTTGACAATGACCGAAATGCCTGGAATGCAAGGCACCATGAAAACACCTGCTTCCGTTTCTTCTTCGGCTGATCCCAAGGTCATGGTCATCACTCCCACGCAACCCCTCTCCACCGGCACTTATCGTGTGGACTGGCGCGCAGTGTCCAGCGATACACATCCCATCACCGGCAACTTTAGTTTCAAAGTGAAGTAAATCATGGATCTGGATTGGTGGAGCGTGCTTTTTCGATTCGGGCTGTATTTGGACTTTATGGTTCTCTTTGGAACGCCATTGTTCAGCCTTTATGCTTTGAAAAATGAAGAGCGCTCAACTTTTCCGGGTCGTGTTTTTCCAAAAGTCATTCTCACAAGCATTTTTCTTGGTTTCGCACTGTCAGTTGCCAGCTTGGTCGTCATGGTCAAAAACATGACCGGCGCTACCGATTTTCAAACAATCGAGAGTCACGCATTCGGGATGATTCTTGGCGAAACCTATTTCGGCACCGCTTGGATTGCCCGCATGCTGGGAGTGGTTGTGAGTTTGATGGGCATGCTACGATTTCGCAGTAGCCCTGCCCAAGGATGCATCCTTGTTTCCTTGGGTGGCGCAATTGCTTTGGGTTCGCTGGCTTGGGGTGGTCATGGCGCAATGGACGAAGGAACGCGAGGCTTTCTGCACTTTACAGCCGACATTCTTCATCTGCTGGCAGCTGGCGCTTGGGTGGGTGCCCTCGCTTCATTCCTTGCCTTGGCCAAGCCAGGTTCGAGTGAGAAGCACTTTGCAGTTCTTGCCAGAACGTCCGTGGGTTTTGCCATGGTCGGAACGATCATTGTCGTCACACTGCTCGTGACCGGAATCATCAACTTCTATCTGATTGCAGGGACAAACCTGAACCTGCTTTTTCAGAGTGCCTACGGCAGGTTATTGCTGCTCAAGTTGGCATTGTTCGCCGGCATGCTGCTGATGGCCGCCCTCAATCGCTATCGCCTCGCGCCACGCATTGAAGCAGCTGCTTTTTCGGGTAACACGCAGGCGGCGTGCATGGCTCTCAAGCGCAGTCTCAACGTCGAATTTTCACTGGCTGTTGCCATACTTCTTCTGGTGGCGATTTTCGGCCTGCTGTCGCCTGAAATTCCAAAGTAAAAAAACAACCTTTCAGCTTTTTCAACACGATCTCCAACATGCCAAATGAAATCAACCCTACGCGCCGCGGCTTCATGGTGGCAGGCGCCTTTTCCGCTCTAGCGCTGCCTGTGCTGGCAGCCACAGAGGCGAAAGGCCCGCTGATCGAGGTGTGGAAAACGCCAACGTGTGGTTGCTGCAAGGAATGGGTTTCGCATTTGGAGCGCGCCGGTTTCAAAACAACGGTGCACGATGTCGAAGACACTTCTGCGATTCGTGCCAAAAAAGGCATCCCGCTCGCATTGGCGTCGTGCCATACCGGCGAGGTCGCCGGGTACGCCCTGGAAGGGCATGTGCCGGCTTCGGAAATCAAGCGTTTGCTGGCTGAGCGCCCTCAGGCGGTCGGACTTGCCGTTGCTGGGATGCCCATGGGGTCACCCGGCATGGAAGGCACCCCCGGTGCTGCTCAACCACAACCCCGTTTCGATGTCTTGTTGGTTTCAAAACAGGGCGCGCCTACCGTCTATCGAGCCTACCGGTAAGCGCAGGTGTTCCCGCTTCAGCCGCAGCAGCAGCCACCTTTTTTCGGTGCCGTTGTCACTGCTGCCGAAGTGGCAACAGAAGGGCTGTACCCGGCGTCTCGGATGCATTGGCTCAAAGCTTCTGCGCTGGCCGTGCTGGATTCGATCTCTACCCTGTGGCTTGCCAGATCGATGCGAACGTCTGCTTGCCGATCGACGCTCGCCACCGCTTGGGTGATGGTGGCGATGCAGTGCTTGCAGGTCATGTCGTTGACTTCAAATGTGATCATGGATTCTTTCGACAGAAGGGTTTGAAAAGCTCATGTTCATCCTTGCCTCAATGGGAAGGTCAACAAAAAAGCTGTCTTGTCCCTCATCCCGAAATGTTCACGCACATAAGCTTTGACCTTGCCATTGTGGGAACCTTGAAGATGCGTTGTTGAACTTGGCAGGTTGATGTGATCCATTGGCCACCTCTTAGCAACTTTGCTGAGCTGCAAAGTTGCCTTCGGTGCCACCGGCAGTCCGCGTTGCCAAGCATCACTTTCAAGGAAGAAGGCGCATGGGTCCTTTCAACATCGGCGAAACGGCCAAGGCTTCGGGCCTGTCAGCCAAGATGATCCGTCACTACGAGAAGGTGGGTCTGTTCCCCGAGGCGTTGCGCACCGAGGCCGGCTACCGCCAGTACACGGACAAGGAAGTCAGCACGCTGCGGTTCATCCGCCAGTCACGCGATCTGGGTTTTTCGATCGAGCAGATCCGCGAGTTGCTGGGCTTGTGGCAAAACCAGCGACGTCCCAGCCTACAGGTCAAGGTGCTGGCGCAGGCCCACCTCCAGGAACTCGACGCCAAGCTCCAGGAGCTCCAGGCTATGAAGGCCACGCTGGCGCATTTGGTGGACCACTGCCATGGCGATGACCGACCCGACTGTCCGATCGTCGAAAACCTGGCAGACGAGCAGCGTCCAATTCCCGATGCGACACCGCTTCGCTTTCGTGGCAGTGGCCTCCAGCCAGGTCGACACTGAGCCACTGCATTTGTAACCCTCCCACCGCTTGGACAAACCGCATGGAACACACACATTCACCTTCCCATGGGGGTCCTCGCGGAACTCACGGCTCGCCTCCCTCAGTCCTGGGTGAAAAGGCATCCTCCACCCCCACGGACCCACCTCTGAAGGACCCGGTGTGCGGCATGAGCGTCACCGTCCAGTCGCCTCATGTCCTGCAGTACGAACAACGGCCGGTCTACTTCTGCAGCGCGGGGTGCAAGGCCAAGTTCCAGGCCGATCCGGCCAAGTACATGAAGCCTTCGCCGGTGTCAGCTGCGACCGTCGATGTTCAACCTGCTCATCCTTCCCAAGTCGCACCCCCGGATGCCATAGGTGCCATCTACACCTGTCCCATGCACCCGGAGATCCGTCAGGACCACCCCGGCAACTGTCCCAAGTGCGGCATGACGCTGGAGCCGGAGATGCCCACCCTTGAAGAGGGCGAAGACCCGGAACTGCGCGATTTCAGGCATCGATTCTTCTGGACCCTGCCGCTGACGATCGTCGTCACCGTGCTGGCGATGGCGGGTCACCGCCTGCAGTGGTTCGAGATGGGCACCCAAAGCTGGATCGAACTGGTCCTCACGGTGCCGATCGTGCTGTGGGCCGGCTGGCCGTTCTTCGTGCGTGCCGTGCAGTCGGTGGCGAACCGCAGTCCCAACATGTGGACGCTGATCGGCTTGGGCACGGCTGCAGCCTTTGTCTACAGCGTCGTGGCGACGGTGGCGCCGGGTGTGTTCCCTGCGTCCTTCGTGTCCATGGGCAGGGTCTCGGTCTACTTCGAGGCAGCCGCTGTGATCATCTCGCTCACGCTGCTCGGCCAAATCCTGGAACTCAAGGCGCGCTCGCAGACCTCGGCTGCCATCAAGTCGCTGCTTGGCCTGGCGCCCAAGACGGCTCGCCGAATCAACGCCGATGACGTTGAAGAGGATGTGCCGATCACGCACGTCCACGTGGGCGACCGTTTGCGCGTGCGGCCTGGAGAAAAAGTGCCGGTGGACGGCGTGGTGCTCGAAGGCGGCAGCGCGGTCGATGAATCCATGCTGACGGGTGAGCCGCTGCCCGTGACCAAGCGGGTGGGCGATCCGCTGATCGGCGCCACGCTGAACACGAACGGCGCGCTGGTGATGCGATCGGAAAAGGTCGGATCGCAAACCGTGCTGGCGAACATCGTGCAGATGGTCGTGCAGGCCCAACGCTCGAAGGCGCCCATGCAGCGCATGGCGGACCATGTCGCCGGTTACTTCGTCGTGACCGTCATCGGCGTGGCGGTCTTGACGCTGCTGGCCTGGGGATTCTTCGGGCCCGAACCCAGTTGGGTCTACGGACTGATCAATGCGGTGGCCGTGCTCATCATCGCTTGTCCCTGTGCCCTTGGCTTGGCCACGCCGATGTCGATCATGGTGGCGACCGGCAAGGCCGCCACCCAGGGCGTGCTGTTCCGAGACGCGGCAGCAATCGAGAACTTTCGCAAGGTCGATGCGCTGATCGTCGACAAGACAGGAACGCTCACGGAAGGCCGGCCCGTGTTCGAACGAGTCGTGCCTGTGTCGGGGTTCACAGAAGACGAGGTTCTGCGCCTTGCCGCCAGTTTGGATCAAGGCAGCGAGCATCCTTTGGCGGACGCCATTGTCCGGGCAGCGCGAGAGCGAAACCTGACCTTGACCACGCCCGAGGGTTTCGAGTCCAGCACCGGCATCGGCGTCAGCGGCAGCGTGGACGGCAAAAAGCTCGCCTTGGGCAACACCGCGCTGATGGCGCAATTGCACGTGCCGGTCGATGACCTGAAGTCGCAGGCCGAGGCCATGCGCACGCAAGGCGCCAGCGTGATGTTCTTGGCGGTCGATGGTCAGCCTGCAGGTTTGGTGGCAGTTTCCGATCCGATCAAGGCCACCACCTTGGAAGCACTGGCCGGCCTCAAGGCTTCAGGTCTGCGCGTCATCATGGCCACGGGCGATGGCCTGACGACGGCCAAGGCCGTCGCTGAGCGGCTGGGCATCGACGAGGTGCACGGCGAAGTCAAACCCGCTGACAAGCTGGCGCTGGTCAGTCGGCTCCAGCAGGAAGGCCGCATCGTCGCCATGGCAGGCGACGGCATCAACGACGCGCCGGCACTGGCCAAAGCCGATGTGGGCATCGCGATGGGAACAGGAACCGACGTGGCCATGAACAGTGCCCAGGTGACACTCGTCAAGGGCGACCTGCGCGGCATCGCGCAGGCCCGTCTGATTTCTGAGCAAACCATCGCTAACATGAAGCAGAACCTGATGTTTGCTTTTCTCTATAACGCGCTGGGCATCCCGCTGGCGGCGGGGGTGCTGTACCCGTTCACTGGATGGTTGCTCTCGCCCATGATTGCGGCGCTGGCGATGAGCCTGAGTTCAGCCTCCGTCATCACCAACGCCTTGCGCCTGAGGTCCAGCCGAGTCAATGAAATCGGCCGCTCAGATCATGCACATTCAAAGGCATGAGCTGGCGGCCGAAATTTACCGAATTGTTGCGAGGGAAGCCTCAAATGCTTCCCGAATGCTCAACGCTGGGCAGCCTTCACGCCACGGATTTGCTGCGCACGTTCCATTCGCTCCAGCGTTGCGTTGAACTCAGCACCGGAGCGTGCCGTGGCATAGGCTGCCGTGGCCTGGCGGTAAGCCGGGCTCGACGTGCCAGCACCTGCTTCACCGGCCTGCAGGGTCGCGAGACCGGAACGCATCCACACCGCCGTGTCGGCGGCAACGAACGCCCGGCTGTTCGCGCTGACGGCGGGAGCGGGTGCGGCAGTGCCGTCGGAGTGCTCCAACCGTGTCCACAGATTGGACTGCGGCTCCTCACCGGACACGCTGGCCCGGCTCAAGGTGGAGGCAAACGGCGCAGGCTGCAGTGCGGCGGGCGCCTTGTCATCGGCCATGACCAGACCGGCGAAGCTGCTCAGAAGAGCCAAGGACACGAGGGACGTAATGCGGTTCATGAGAGTGAATTCCTAGTTAGTTCAATGTTCAAGATGTCCATGACGTCGGTATCTTGTTCAAGCACCTCATCGCGTCATGGGGTGAACTTTAAAAACCTCTCGACGTCCGGAGGCTGACGGGGGGATGACAAATTCGTCATGGTCGATCGGGTACAGCACCGCGCCACGCGTCATGGCAAGCATGCCGACTTGGCAGCATGTGCATGTCGAAAAGTGCCAACAAGTTCGTCAGGCTCAAGGTAGGGCATGCGACTTCTCAAAATGACCCAGTAGGACAAGGTTCATCGCAAAAGAGGACGTGCACCTCCACTTGCCAAAGCGCCTCTCTATCGCACCAAACGTCAGTCTGTATTTCTTACACCGCAACGCGGCGCAGTCAGGTAGATCTGAAAGCACTGCGAGAGGCTACTCAACCTGTCACTTCGATCTTTATCAAGGAAACCTCATGAACCTCACCTCCCATGCGCGCCAGCCCAAGACCCTTCGCGCCGGGTTTTTGAACGTTTTGTGTGCGGCCGGTCTGCTCGGCAGTCTGGTCGCGCCGTTGGCCGTTCATGCGCAACCCGCCAAGACCGAGGCACCCATGGCCGGTCATACCATGCCCGCTGGTGGCATGAATCACGGCGGTGACATGAAAGCCATGATGAAGGGCATGAACGACAAGATGGCCGGCATGACAATGACTGGCAATCACGATGTCGATTTTGCGCAGATGATGCGCATCCATCATCAGGGCGCCATCGACATGGCCGAGATGGAACTGAAGAACGGCAAGGATGCCTCGATGCGCAAGATGGCGCAGGAAGTCATCAAGGCGCAGAAGAAGGAAATTGCGACCATTGATCGTTATCTGGCCAAAAACGGCGTTTCTATCAAAGGTTCTTGATCCAGATCTTCAAAACTGCAAGCTCGGCGAGCACAGTCAAATCGTTACGCTGTGCTGCCAACGCCCTTGGGTGACTTTTATCGAAGTGGGCAAGCATGACCACTTGCCGGCGTCCGACGCCGGCTTTTCTTATTTGGCTTGGCGAGACGAACAACATGCAAATCGGACGCGGCATTGACCGCGATGCCAGCTGCTGTGGCTTCACGATCAACCACGCTTTTCCGACATTCGAAAGCTGCTGTCTCTAAGCTGGGGGAGCGTTGCCCTGGCGCCTGGCAAAGGGAGTGCGAACCTCGGTCAGCTCAGACTGCCTGAATGAACGAAAATGAGTGTTGTTCTTGTTTGAGTCGTGTGATGAAACGTCTGGTCTGGGTGCTGTGGTTGAGTGTGTGTGTTTGGGGTTCTGCGGTCGCGCAAACTGCGCCTGGGCAGACGGAGGAAGGGCCACGCCAGCTGTGGCAGTTGCTCGACTATGTGGCCGTGGACTATGGCGGCGCCGTGGACAAGGGCGCCGTCGTCAGCGAGTCCGAGTACGCCGAAATGCGCGATTTCACCGCCAACGCGGTTACGCAGGCGCAGGCGCTGCCTCCCCATGCCTCCAAGCAGGCGGTGGTCGATGCGGCCAACCAGCTGCAGCAAGCCGTGGCCAGCAAGGTCGATGGCGCCCAGGTGGCCCGTCTGGCTCACCAAGCCGAAGCCTTACTCGTTGCCGCTTACCCGATCCCGGTCGCGCCCAAGGCGCTGCCTGACCTGCAGCGCGGTGCCGCGCTCTTCCAGGCCCAGTGCGCGTCGTGCCATGGCACCACGGGTGGCGGCAACGGCCCGCTGGCCGCCAACATGGACCCGCCACCGATCGATTTCACCGACCGGGAGCGCGCTGGCTCGCGCAGCCTGATGGCGCTCTACCAAGTCGTCTCCCAAGGGGTGCAGGGCACCTCGATGCCGAGCTTTGCCGCGCTGTCCGAGGAGGACAAGTGGGCCGTGGCCTTCTTTGCCGGCACGCTGTCGCATGACAACGCGATGCGCGAACGCGGCGAGCAGCTGTGGAAGGGCAACGCGCCCGCCCGCAAGGAATTCGCCGACCTCGCGGCCGTGACCACGCTCACCGAAGCGTCGATAGCAACCCGAGTCGGCGCGGATGCCGCACGCGATGTGACGGCCTTCGTGCGTGCCCAGCCTGCGGTGGCCGCTGCCAGCGGCAACAGCAACGGCCTGGCCCTGTCGCGCCAGCGCCTGGACGAGAGCCTGAAGGCCCTCCACCAAGGCGACAAGTCTGCCGCCACGCGCCTCGCCCTTTCGGCGTACCTGGACGGCTTCGAGCCGCTGGAGCCTTCGCTGGGCGCGCGCAACAAGGCACTGTTGACCGAAGTGGAAAACGGCATGCTGGCCTATCGCTCGGCCATCGCTAACGGCACCCTGGCCCAAAGCGAGGGCGCCGCGCAGCGGCTGGACTACCTTTTTGCCGAGGTGGAGCGCGAGCTGGGCGGCAAGGCGGCCGAACCGCTCACCACCTTCCTGGGCTCGCTCACCATCCTGCTGCGCGAAGGCCTGGAGGCCTTGCTGATCGTCGTGGGCATGATCGCTTTCCTGAAGAAGGCCAACCGTCCGGACGTCCTGCGCTATGTGCATGGCGGCTGGATCGTGGCCCTGGCCGCGGGCGGCCTGACCTGGGCCGTAGCCACCTACTTCGTGAACATCAGTGGCGCGAGCCGTGAAGTGACCGAAGGACTGTCCTCCCTGTTCGCCGCGCTGGTCCTTCTGAGCGTGGGGATGTGGATGCACCAGAAGAGCGCGGCCGGCCGCTGGCAGGCTTACCTCAAGGAAAAGCTGTCCTCGGCGTTGTCCAAGCGCTCGGCCTGGGCCTTGTTCGGCCTGTCGTTCGTGGCGGTCTACCGCGAAGTCTTCGAGACGGTGTTGTTCTATTCGGCCCTGTCGGCCGATGGCAACCGCAACGCCTTGCTCGCGGGCCTGGGTGTGGGCGTCGCGCTGCTCGCGGTTCTGACTTGGGTGCTGCTCAAGACCAGTGCGCGCATGCCCATTGGCAAGTTCTTCAGTATCACGTCCGTGCTGGTCGCCTTGCTGGCCGTGGTCCTGGTGGGCAAGGGCGTGGCGGGTCTGCAGGAAGCCGGCTGGGTGGGTGCGACGCCCATCCTCGCGCCGCGCATCGAACTGCTGGGCATCTACCCGTCGATGGAGACCGTCATGGCGCAGGTCGTCATCCTGCTGGTGGCGTTCTCCGGCTACGCCATGAACGCCTACCGAGGCCGTCGCCTGCAGGCGGCCTGACCTTCATACCCGCATCCAGCGCGACCACTTCCCATGCAAGCCATCAACTCCACGAATCCCAAGATCAAGGCGCTGGCCACGCGCGCCATGGACTTCAAGGAATCCAGCGATCACTGCACCGGCAAGACCGAAACCTGGACCGAGATCAACTTCGACACCTTTGCACGCCTTGTGGTCGAGGAATGCATCGGCGTGGCGGGGAAAAATGCCCAACCCGGCGATCCCGATCGGGTGAGCATCGAAACCCTGAAGTCCGCGCTGCGCACGCACTTCGGACTTTGAGAAACGCCTTCCTGGGTGCCTGTGGGCGCCAGGAAAGGCGTCACATTACAAAAATGTAATCTGGCGGTTGGCCAGTTGTCTGCTTCGGCGCCTAGCATCCGCTCCTTGCACACCCCCGGCTGTGCGCTGCAGCATCGCGTGCCAGAACGCCTCAGCCAGCGTTCATCCGAGGTCGGTATGCTCGCGCTCCCTTTTCGACCCTTCCCACCCACCATGTCCTCAGGTCACCAGCATTCCCACGCGATCCAGCCGACCGATGCGGGTCATGCGCGCGCGCTGTGGTTCGCCCTCGGCCTGACCACGACCTTTCTCATTGCCGAGGTGATCGGTGGCTTGGTGACGGGGAGCCTGGCCCTGATCTCGGACGCGGCGCACATGTTCACGGACTCGGCCGCGCTGGCCATCTCGCTGGTGGCCATTCGCATCAGTCAGCGCGCGGCCGACGGCAAGCGCACGTTCGGCTACCACCGCTTCGAGATTCTGGCAGCGGCGTTCAACGCCTTGCTGCTCTTCGGCGTGGCCGGGTACATCCTCTACGAGGCCTATCGCCGCTGGACCCAGCCGGCCGAAGTGCAGTCGGGTTGGATGCTGGCCATTGCCACCCTGGGTCTGGTCGTCAACCTCATCAGCATGCGCCTGCTGTCCTCGGGCAAGGACGCCAGCCTGAACGTCAAGGGCGCCTACCTGGAGGTCTGGAGCGACATGCTGGGCTCGGTGGGGGTCATCGCTGCGGCGGCGGTCATCTGGTTCACCGGCTGGGTCTGGGTCGATTCGATCATTGCCGTGCTCATCGGGCTGTGGGTGCTGCCACGCACCTGGGTGCTGCTGCGCGACAGCTTGAACATCCTGCTCGAAGGCGTTCCCGCCGATGTGGACCTGGAGAAGATCCGCTTGGCCCTGACGGCCTTGCCGGGGGTTGAGTCGCAGCACGATCTGCATGTGTGGGCCCTGACCAGCGGCAAATCCAGCCTGACCGTGCACCTGGTAAGCACGTCGGCCGACCCGATTGCCCTGACGATCGCGGCGAGAGACCTGCTTGAGGAACAATTCGGGCTGCACCACACCACGGTGCAGGTCGAACGCGTGCCGTGCGAAATGGCTTCGGGCGATCACCGCTTCACCCACGCCGCTGCCTGAGTCCTTCGTCACCCACCTCCCATGACCCGCTGGTTGCTCATCGTCCTGATGGTTCTGCTGCCGGCCCAGTTCAGCTGGGCGGCGGCCGCGCCGTACTGTGCGCACGAAAGCAATCCCATTTCGTTCCATGTCGGGCATCACGCCCACGTGCATCAGGACGCGTCGGCCGAGGCGCAGCACACGGCGTCGGCGCCGGAAAAAGAGGCGTCCAAGAGCCCTGTAGCCTCTGACCACAGCGACTGCCACTACTGCCATGGGGTGGCCGGTCAACTCGCTTCTCCTGCGGCGCTTGAGCTCGAGCTGCCAGCGCGCCATGTCTTTCTCGCGGTCGCCATCGCACGCCTCGAAGGCAGCCGGGCCTCCAGCATCGAACGCCCTAAATGGGCACGCGCCGCCTGAGCCGGCGCGTTCGCTTCCAACCCCACACCCTTTGCCGTTGATGGTTTGACGAAACGCGTCGGATTCCTTGGTCTCGTTCCTATGACTGGAGAATTCGATGTGCAGGTTTTTTGTGCCGCTCGCCTTGGCGTTGACGGCATTCACGGGCAGCCACGCGCTGGCCCAACCCCAGGGCATGGGGACTGCGGCGCCCATGGCGCCACCCCCCGGTGTTTTGCTCCCGCTGGCCGCTCCCTTGCTTCCCCCGGTGGCGCCGGGATCGGCCGCCGTGCCGCCGCTCACCCTCGCCGGTGCGATTCGCACCGCGCTCGACAACAACCCTGAGATCCAGGTCGCGCGCCGCGAGATCGAAGCGGCGCAGGGCGAACGCATCCAGGCGGGTGTGTTCCCCAACCCGACCTTGACGGCGCAGATGGAGGACCCTCGGCGTGACAGCCGTACCAACACGGTCTTGCTGAGCCAGCCGTTCGAGCTCGGCGGCCAGCGTGCTGCCCGCATCGAGGCGAGTGAACGCGCCCTCGATGTCGCCCGCGTGCAGTTGGAGGCCCGGCAGGTGGCCTTGCGCGCCAGCGTCACGGCGGCCTTCTTCGTCACCCTGACGACGCAGGACCGCGTCGCGCTCGCGCAGAGTTCGCTCGAACTTGCTGCGCGCGGCAGCCTAGCGGCGAGCAACCGCGTGCGCGCGGGCAAGGTCTCGCCGCTGGAGGAGACACGCGCTCGGGTGGCCGAAGCCGGCGTTCGCCTGGAGCTCGTCCAGGCACAAGGCGAACTCCAGACCCAACGGCAGCAGCTGGGCGCGTTGCTCGGACGCCCGGCTTTGGACCAGACGCTCGATGGCAACGCGTTGACGATGCCCGGCTTGCCGAGCACGCAGGATGTCGAGGCCCGCTTGCCCGGCGCACCGGCCAGCCGCGAGGCGCAATTGCAGGTGCAGCGCTTCGCCGCCTTGGCGAATGTCGAGCGTGCGCGACGCATCCCCGACATCACCGTGACCGCCGGCGGCCAACGCGACCGGACGCTCGGGCGCAACCAGGCCATCGTCGGCATCTCGATCCCGTTGCCGATCTTCGACACCAACCGCGGCAACATCGCCGCCGCGGTGAGCCGGCGCTACCAGGCCGAAGACCAGGCCGCCGCCACGGCGCTGCAGCTGCGCTCGGACGCCGCCACGGCGCGCCAGCGTTATGCCAACGCGCTGGCCGAGGTCGAGACCCTGCAAAGGGACATCCTGCCCGGTGCCCTGACCGCCTTCAACGCGGCGACCACCGGCTTCGAGCTGGGCAAGTTCGCCTTCCTCGACGTCCTGGACGCCCAGCGCACCCTGCTGCTGGCGCGCGCCCAGTACCTGCGCGCCCTGGCCGAAGCGCACCGCGCCGTCACCGACATCGACCGCCTGTTGGGCGATCCGGCCCTGTCCAGCGGCCTTTCCCTCTCCAATCCCTGAAGGACTCATCATGGTTCAACCACGGTCCACGGCCTCCGGCCGACCCAGCCGCAAGCAACTCATCGTCATTGCTTGCCTCATTGCGCTCGGCGTCGTCGCTGGCGCCTTCATCCTGCGCAGCGGCGCGGCGTCCAAATCGGGCGAAGGCGCCGAAGGCCATGCCGAGCACAGCGAAACCGCCAAGGCCGAAGGCAAGGACGACGGCCACGGTCACGGCGAAGAAGGCGCTGGCCACGCGGAAGAAACGCCCAAGGGTCCCAACGGCGGCCAGCGCTTCACCGAAGGCGAATTCGGCCTGGAACTGCTGCTGGTCGAGGAAGGCGGCGTTCCGCGCTACAAGGCCTGGGTCTACAACAAGGACAAGCCCGCGCCCTTGGAAGGCAACGAGGTCACGCTCTCGCTCGTGCGCCCGAACGGCGACACGCAAGAGATCAAGCTCACGCCCAAAAATGGGGTCCTGACCAACGAGCAGGCCGTGCCCGAACCACACGTCTTCGAAGCGACCGTGGCCGTGCAGACCCCCACCGAGCCCTACCTGTTCACCTTCGCCGAGATGGAAGGCAAGGTCGAGATGACCGAGGCCCAGATCCAGGCCGCGAGCATCACGCTGGAGACGAGCCGTCCGGCAAGCATCCGCAGCGCCTTGCAGTTTCCCGGCGAGATCAAGTTCAACGAGGACCGCACGGCCCATATCGTGCCGCGCGTGGGTGGCGTGGTGGACAGCGTGAGCGCCAACCTGGGCCAGAAGGTCAAGCGCGGCCAGGTGCTGGCAGTGGTCTCCAGCGCCATGGTCTCGGAACTGCGCTCGGAACTCCGCGGGTCGCAGCAGCGCCAGGCCCTGGCGCGGACCACCTACGAGCGCGAGAAGACACTCTGGGAGCAGAAGATCTCTCCGGAGCAGGACGTGCTGCAGGCACAACAGACCTTGCGTGAAGTCGAGATCTCGGTGGCCAACGCCACGCAGAAGCTCCTGACCCTGGGCGCGTCCACCGGCAGCAGCTCGTTGGGCCGGCTGGAACTGCGCGCACCCTTCGACGGCATCGTCATCGAGAAGCACGTCGCCCTGGGCGAGGCCGTGCGGGAAGACACGACCGTGTTCACCATCTCCGACCTGTCCAACGTTTGGGCCGAGCTCAACGTGCCGGCACGCGACCTGTCGCAGGTGCGCGTGGGCGAGCGGGTGGTGGTACGCGCAGGGGCATCAGACGCGACCGCCAACGGCACCGTGTCCTATGTCGGCTCGCTGCTGGGCGAGCAGACGCGCACGGCGCGTGCGCGGGTGGTCTTGCCCAATCCGCAGGACGCCTGGCGCCCGGGCCTGTTCGTCACGGTCGAGGTGGTGGCCAACGAGGTGAATGCGCCCGTGACGGTGGCTGCATCGGCCATCCAGACGCTCGCTGAAAAACCCGTCGTTTTCCTGAAGGTCGAAGGTGGCTTCGTGCCGCAGGCCGTGCAGCTTGGGCGCAGCGACGGCAAGCGCATCGAGGTCGTGAGCGGCTTGAAGCCGGGCGCGAACTACGCCGCCGCTGGCAGCTTCGTCGTCAAGGCACAGCAGGGCAAGGGCTCTGCGACGCACACTCACTGAGGCGGAAGCACGCATGTTCGAACGCATCATTCGCTTTGCCATCGACCAGCGCTGGCTGGTCATGCTGGCTGTCTTCGCCATGGCGGCCCTGGGGGTCTACAACTACCAGAAGCTGCCCATCGACGCCGTGCCCGACATCACCAACGTGCAGGTGCAGATCAACACCGGCGCACCCGGCTACTCTCCCTTGGAAACGGAGCAGCGGGTTACGTTCCCGATCGAGACCGTGATGTCGGGCCTGCCCGGCCTGCTGCAGACGCGCTCGCTCTCGCGCTACGGCCTGTCGCAGGTGACGGTCGTGTTCAAGGACGGCACGGACGTCTACTTCGCGCGCCAGCTGGTCAACGAGCGCCTGCAGTCGGCCAAGGCGGCCTTGCCGGTGGGCATCGAACCCATGGCCGGACCCATTTCCACGGGCCTGGGGGAAATCTACCTGTGGACGGTCGAAGCCAAGGACGGTGCAAAGAAGCCTGATGGGACCCCGTACACGTCGACCGACCTGCGCGAGATCCAGGACTGGATCATCAAGCCGCAGTTGCGCAACGTTCCTGGCGTGACCGAGATCAACTCGATCGGCGGCTACGAGAAGCAGTACCAGGTGGCACCCGACCCCGAAAAGCTCTCCGCCTATGGCTTGTCGCTCGCCGACGTGGTCAAGGCCTTGGAACTGAACAACGCCAACGTCGGCGCCGGCTACATCGAGCGACGCGGCGAGCAGTACCTGATCCGCGCACCCGGCCAGGTGCGCAGCATGGAAGACCTGCGCAACGTGATCCTGTCGAACAGCGATGGCACGCCGGTGCGCGTGCGCGACGTTGCGACCGTGGGCATCGGGCAGGAGCTGCGCACCGGCGCGGCCACCGACAACGGCCGCGAGGTGGTGCTGGGCACGGTGTTCATGCTGATCGGCGAGAACAGCCGTGTTGTCTCGCAGGCCGTGGACAAGCGGATGGAGGAAATCAACCGCACGCTGCCTGCCGGGGTGGAAGCCATCACGGTGTACGACCGCACGGTGCTGGTGGACAAGGCCATCGCCACGGTGAAGAAGAACCTGCTCGAGGGCGCGGTGCTCGTGATCGTGGTGCTGTTCCTGTTCCTCGGGAATTTGCGCGCGGCACTGATCACCGCCTTGGTGATTCCGTTGTCGATGCTCTTCACCTTCACCGGCATGGTCAACCAGAAGGTGAGCGCCAACCTGATGAGCCTGGGCGCGCTCGACTTCGGGATCATCGTGGACGGCGCGGTGGTGATCGTAGAGAACTGCGTGCGGCGCCTGGCCCATGCGCAGGCCCATCACGGACGACCGCTCACCCTCAAGGAGCGGTTCGATGAAGTTTTTGCCGCGTCGCAGGAAGCGCGCCGCCCGCTCCTGTTCGGGCAGGTGATCATCATGATCGTCTACCTGCCCATCTTTGCCCTCACGGGGGTCGAAGGGAAGATGTTCCACCCGATGGCGATGACGGTGGTCATTGCCCTCCTGGGCGCGATGATCCTGTCGATCACCTTCATCCCGGCAGCGGTCGCCTTGTTCATCGGCAACAAGGTGGCCGAGAAAGAAAACCGCCTGATGGTGTGGGCCAAAAAGGGCTACGAGCCGCTGCTCGAACGCGCCCTGGGCGCCAAGGCGGTGGTCGCCACCGTCGCCGTCATCGCGGTCGTGCTCTCCGGCCTGCTCGCCACCCGGCTGGGCAGCGAGTTCATCCCCAGCCTGAACGAGGGCGACTTCGCCGTCCAGGCACTGCGCATCCCTGGCACCAGCCTGACCCAGTCGGTCGCCATGCAGCAGCAGCTCGAACGCACGCTGAAGGCCAAGTTCCCCGAGATCAAGCGCGTCTTCGCCCGCACCGGCACGGCGGAGATCGCTTCCGACCCGATGCCGCCGAACATCTCGGACGCCTACGTGATGCTCAACCCGGAGAGCGACTGGCCCGAGCCCAAACGGACGCGCCAGGAAGTGATGGAAGCGGTCCAAGCCGAGGTGGGAAAAATTCCTGGCAACGCCTACGAGTTCTCACAGCCCATTCAACTGCGTTTCAACGAACTGGTCTCCGGCGTGCGGGCGGACGTGGCAGTGAAGGTCTTCGGCGACGACATGGATGTGCTCAATGAGACCGCGCGCGAGATCGAAGGGGTGCTCAAGTCCATCGACGGTGCCTCCGAGGTCAACGTCGAGCAGACCACCGGACTGCCCATGCTCACAGTCAACATCGACCGCGAGAAGACGACCCGCTATGGTTTGAACATCGCCGACGTGCAGGCCACCGTCGCCACGGCCGTGGGCGGCCAGGAAGCCGGCACGCTGTTCGAGGGCGACCGGCGCTTCGACATCGTGGTGCGCCTGCCCGAGCGCCTGCGCAGCGACATGGAGGCCATCCAGCGCCTGCCCATCGCGCTGCCACCCGCTGTCGCCGCTGCATCCTCGGGCGCAGCCGCCGTCACGGGTGTCACACCGGCCGGTGGAAGCAGCAACCGGGTCAGTTTCATTCCGCTGTCCGAGGTGGCCACGCTCGCGCTCGCGCCCGGGCCCAACCAGGTCAGCCGCGAGGAAGGCAAGCGCCGCATCGTCGTGAGTGCCAATGTGCGCGGGCGTGACCTGGGCTCGTTCGTCACCGAGGCCGAGGCGGCCCTGGCGCGGCAGGTCAAGGTCCCCACCGGCTACTGGACCACCTGGGGTGGCCAGTACCAGAACCTGCAGTCCGCCACGCAGCGCCTGCAGATCGTGGTGCCGGTCTCGCTGCTGCTGGTCTTCACGCTGCTGTTCGCGATGTTCGGCAACCTCAAGGACGGCCTGGTCGTCTTCACCGGCATCCCGTTCGCGCTCACCGGCGGCATCCTGGCGCTGTGGCTGCGCGACATCCCGCTGTCGATCACGGCCGCCGTCGGCTTCATCGCGCTGTCGGGCGTGGCCGTGCTGAACGGGCTGGTGATGATCTCCTTCGTCCGCCACCTGCGCGAGGGCGGCGCCACGCTGGACCAAGCGGTCCGGGAAGGCGCGCTGACGCGGCTGCGGCCGGTGCTGATGACCGCGATGGTGGCCTCGCTGGGCTTCGTGCCGATGGCCATCGCCACGGGTACCGGCGCCGAGGTCCAGCGACCGCTGGCCACCGTGGTGATCGGCGGCATCCTGTCGTCGACCGCGCTGACGCTGCTGGTGCTGCCCGTGCTCTACCGGTTCGCGCACCGGCGCGACGAGGACGCCGAGGAAGAGCAACCGCAAGGCGAGCGCATCAATGGCGCGCCGCTCCTGCCGGCCCACCACCCCGCCTGATCCCGTGCCGTGATCGCCCTCGCACGGCGTCATGACCGAGGGCAGTTTTTCTTTTCTCCAACTCCCATTCACACGAGGTCTCTGCATCATGAAAACGTCTTCCCTCATCACCGCTGCCACGCTCGCGCTCGGCCTGTGCGGCCTGACCCAGGCTGCCGAGGAACACAAGGGCCACGGGCACGACGACAAGGCCGCAGCGCACCCGCACGAGGCCAAGGCGCAGCACGGCGGCGTGGTGTCGGTGGTCAAGGACACCAACTACGAACTGGTCGCGCGCGCGGGTGAAGTGCTGCTCTACGTCACCGACCACGGCAAGGCCGTGGACCTGAGCGGCGCGACGGCCAAACTGACGCTGCTCTCGGGCAGCAAGAAGGAAGAGCTCACGCTGGTGCCAGGCAAGGACGCCCTGCAGGCCAAGAGCGATTTCGCCGTGGCCGCTGGCACCAAGGCCGTGGCGCAGGTGGCGATGAAGGGCCAGCCGGCCCAGGCCGTGCGCTTCTCGGTGAAGTGACCGGCGAGATAACCAAACTGTAATCTGGCAGTTGGGAAGTTGATGGATTGGGTTTTTAAAGTTGCTTCATGCCACCGACGAGGTGGTGCCACTCAACCCACCCACCCATCCACTTCGAAAGACACCGACATGAACACCGTCTCGCTGCGCGCTCCCTTCCTCGCCCTGGCCGTCGTGCTGGCCGCCGTCGCCACACCCGCCCTGGCTTACAAGGGCACGAACTACAAGGAAGGCGACCCGACGCCCATGACCGTTCGCGCCGAACGCTCGTCCGCCGCCGTGGCCGCCGAAGCCCGTGAGTGGACCCGCACAGCGCCGACCCTCGGTTACCCGGAAGGCCAGCCGCAGGCCATCGCGCCGGTCAAGGCCAACCTGCGCGCCCAAGTGCATGCCGATGCCTTGAACTGGATGCGTTCGGGCCTGGGCGACGTGCAGTACAAGGAAGCCGGTGCCGACCGTGCGCAGCAGCCGTACCGCCAGGCCATGCAGGCTTACATGCAGAGCCAGCAAGGCGTCTCCGCCGCTGCCGCGCCAACCACCGGCGCAACGGGCCCGGTCACCCGCTGATCCCGCTATGCACCGGGGACTGTTCCCCGGCGCTCTGGCTCACCGTCACCGATGACCCCTGACCCTGAAGCCGACCTTGACCCCAGCCTGCGCGCGATGAACCATCGAGCGCAGGCTTGTGGCATACCTGGACTCGCTCGCTTTCTCTCCCTCCAGATCGATCCCATGGCGCTTGCCTCACTCACCTTGTCCGGCCTGCCTGCACCATGAGAATCCTGGTCATCGAAGACGAGCCCAAGCTCGGCGACTACCTGCACAAGGGCCTGAGCGAGAGCGGCTTTACCGTTGACCTCGCGCGCACCGGCACCGAAGGCCGGGCCATGGCGCTCGACGGCGCCTACGACGCCCTGGTGCTGGACGTGATGCTGCCGGGCATCGACGGCTTTGCGGTCCTGGAAGCCGTGCGTAGAACCAAGACGATGCCGGTCCTGATGCTGACCGCGCGCGACGAAGTGGCCGACCGGGTGCGCGGCCTGCAGAGCGGCGCCGACGACTACCTCTCCAAACCCTTCGCGTTCTCCGAACTGCTTGCGCGCCTGCAGGCCCTGCTGCGTCGCGGCCAGCTGCGCGAGGTCACGCACTACGCGCTGGGCGACCTGACGCTGGACTTGACCACGCGCCGGGCCACGCGTGCCGGCCAGCGCCTGGACCTGACGGCCAAGGAGTTCGCGCTCCTGATGCTGCTGCTGCGCCGTCAGGGACAGATCCTCTCGCGCACGCTGCTGGCCGAGCAGGTGTGGGAGATGAGTTTCAGCACCGAGACCAACGTGGTCGAGGTCGCCATCCGGCGCCTGCGCGCCAAGATCGATGACCCGTTCGCGGACAAGCTGCTCCACACGGTGCGCGGCATGGGCTACGTGCTGGAGCGTCGGCCCGACGCCGAGCCGTGACGTCCACGCCGACCTCGATCCAGGCCTCGCTCTCGCGCTGGTTCGCCCTCCAGACGTTCGTTGGCCTGAGCGCCATCTGCGTGGTCATCTACGCCCTCACGGCCTGGAGCTTCCAGCTCAAGCAGCAAGACGAGTTCGAGCGCCATGTCGAGCTGGTCGTGCACCTGCTGAACGAGCCGCGCAGCGATTCGCAGCAGCTTGCGTTCCAGCACAAGCTGGATGACTTTTTTCGCTCCCACAACGACATCGGCATCGTGCTGTATGCCGGTGGCCAGACGGTCTACGAGTCCAAGCCAGCGGAGTCTTCGACCCGATGGCGATGGACGTCAACCGATCTGAGGGACAAGGCACCGCAGCTGGGCACCGACCCCAAGCTGTGGCTGGGCGTCGATGTGCGCGAGGACGAAAAACTCCTGCATCGCCTGGGCCTGACGCTCCTGGGCATGGCCGTATTGGGTTCCATGCTGGTGTCCCTCACCGGCGTGCTGCTGGTTCGCCGTGGCCTGAGGCCGCTGCAGCAACTGGCCACGCAACTTGCCACCACGGGCCCGGAGTTTGCCGACCGTCGCATCGATCCAGGCACGTACGCCCTGGAGCTTGTGCCCTGGATCAACCAGTTCAATGCCGTGCTGGGACGCGCGGAGCAGGCCTATCAGCAACTCGAAGCCTTCAACGCCGACGTGGCGCACGAGCTGCGCACGCCGCTGGCCAACATGATTGCCGAAGTCGAGGTCGAGCTGGCCCGGCCAAGGACCCCGGAGGCCCTGCAGGACGCACTGATCTCCAACCTGGAGGAAACGCGGCGCCTGTCGGCCATCGTCACCGACATGCTCTTCCTGTCGAAGGCCGACCGTGGCGCGACCGCCCGGCGCTCCGAACCGGTGAGCCTGGCAGCGCAAGCCCTGGCGGTGGTCGAGTTCCATGAAGCGGAGCTGGAACAGACGGCCTTGCAAGTGCAGGTGCACGGCGATGCCATGGTCCGCATCGACGTCTCACTGGTCCGCCGTGCCCTGTCCAACCTGCTGAGCAATGCGGTTCGCTATGCGACGCCTGCCACGACCATCGAGATCCGCATCGAGGCCGTGGCAGACAGCGTCTGGCTGCGGGTCATCAACCCCGGGCTGGAGATTCCCGTGGACGCCTTGCCACACCTCTTCAAGCGGTTCTTCCGCGCCGAGCGTTCCCGCTCGCGGTCATCGGCCCACCACGGCCTGGGTCTGGCCATCGTCGCGGCCATCGCACGCATGCACGGCGGAGCGACCTTGGCACGCTCGGCCAACGGGCGCACCGAGATTTCGTTCTCGGTGCGGCATGCGTCGGCGCAGGAATTGGAACCCAGGCCGTCCTGACGCCGCAGCGAAGCAGGCGGCTTGGCGTGGCCTGAGACGAGGTCCCAGGGCTTCGGGCCTCAGTCGTTGTGCTTGCGCAGCAGCCGCAGCCCGTTGCCCACCACCAGCAGGCTAGCGCCCATGTCGGCGAAGACGGCCATCCACATGGTGGCGCTGCCGAAGACCGCCAGCACGAAGAACACCGCCTTGATGCCCAGGGCCAGCGTGATGTTCTGCATCAGCACCGCATGCGTGCGGCGGCTGAGGCGAATGGTCTCGGCGATGCGACCCAGGTCGTCGTTCATGATGACCACGTCCGCGGCCTCCATGGCGGTGTCGGTGCCCGCACCGCCCATGGCAAAGCCGATGTCGGCCTGGGCCAGGGCCGGCGCATCGTTGATGCCATCGCCGGTCATGGCGGTGGCGCCATGGCGCTCGCGCAGTTCCTTGATCGCTGCCAGCTTGTCCTCGGGCAGCAAGCCACCGCGCACCTCGGCGATGCCGGCCTCGCGGCCCACGGCCTGCGCTGTGGCGACGTTGTCGCCCGTGAGCATCACGGGCACGACGCCCAGCTTCTGAAGCCGTGCCACGGCCTCGATCGAGCTGGCCTTGATGGTGTCGGCCACGGCAAAGATGCCCAGCACGCCGGTCTCGTCGGCCAGCAGGGTGACCGTGCGGCCTTGCGCCTCATGGCCGGAGAGTTCGGCTTCCAGGCGGGCATCGGATTGCTGGCGCTCCTTGATCAAGCGGTGGTTGCCCAGCACCATGCGCTTGCCTTCGACGACGCCTTCCACACCGCGTCCGAGCAGCGCCTGGAACGCGTCCACCTCCGCCACCGCGCCGTCGAGGCCGGCCACGATGGATTGGGAGACCGGGTGGTCCGAGCGTGAGGCCAGGCTCTTGGCCCACCGCTTCGTTTGCGCCTCTGTCGATGGGTTCGACGGCACGAACGCCACCAGCTTCGGCTTGCCCTCGGTGAGCGTGCCGGTCTTGTCCAGCGCGATGGCCTTCAGGTGCCTGGCTTCTTCCAGGTAGGTGCCACCCTTGATCAGGATGCCGCGCCGTGCGGCTGCGGCCAGCCCGCTGACCACCGTCACCGGGGTGGAGATGACCAGCGCGCACGGGCAGGCGATCACCAGCAACACGAGCGCCTTGTAGATGGCGGTCATCCACGTCCAGTCCAGCAGCAAGGGCGGCAGCACGGCCACCGCCAGCGCCAGCACGAACACGGCGGGCGTGTAGATCGCGGCGAAACGGTCCACGAAGCGCTGCGTGGGCGCACGGGTGCCCTGCGCTTCCTCCACCGCATGGATGATGCGTGCCAGGGTCGAGTTGCTCGCCGCCGCAGTCACCTGGAACTCGAGCTCGCCGTTCTGGTTGATGGTGCCGGCGAACACCAGGTCGCCCGGTTCCTTGTCCACCGGAATGCTCTCGCCCGTGACGGGCGACTGGTCGATGCTGCTGTTGCCCTTGGTCACGCGACCGTCGAGCGCGACGCGTTCGCCGGGCTTGACCCGGGCGATGGCGTTCAAGGCAACGTCCGTGGCCTTCACCCGTTGCCAGCGGCCATCGGCTTGCTGAACATCGGCCTCGTCCGGCGCGAGGTCCACCAAGCCCTTGATGGCGTTGCGCGCCCGGTCCACGGCCCGCGCCTCGATGAGTTCGGCGATGGCGTACAGCGCCATGACCATGGCCGCTTCGGGCCACTGACCGAGCAGAAAAGCGCCCGTCACGGCCACCGACATCAGCGCATTGATGTTGAGCTTGCCGCGACGCAGCGCGATCAGGCCCTTGGTGTAGGTCTCGATGCCCGCCAGCCAGATCGCCACGGCAGCGACGACCATGCCCAGGCCCATCCACACCATCGTGTCGGGCGCGAAGTACGCCATGCCCTCGGCCACGATCGCCAAGCCCAGCGCTGCCGCCAGCCGCGCATGGCTGGGACCTTCAGCGTGGTCGTGTCCATGGTCGTCGGTGGCACCGGCTGCGGTGGCGACACGCACTGCCACCGGCTCTGGCGCGAAACCGGCCTTGCGGATCGCCACCAGCGCGGCTTCCACGGCCGCGTCGGTGCCATCGATGCGCAGGTTGCGCTGGGCGAGACGAAAGTGCAGGCCGCGAATGCCGTCGATCGGTTCGACCGCGCGGCGGATCTCCGACTCCTCGACCGCGCAATCCATGGTCGAGATGCGGAAGGTGTTAGGTGCGACGACCTCGGACACGGTGTCCTTGGCCGCCGAGAAAGACGGTGCGGCACAGCACGAAGCGTCTGTGGCTTCGATCGCTACGGGCGCGCAGCAGGTGTCAGCGGCTTTGACGGACGCTTTGGGCGCGCAGCATGCGCTCTCGACGGTCGCTGCCGGACTGGGTCCACAGCACGCATCGACGGTTGGTTGAGTGGATTTCGAACTGCAAGCGGTCCCCGCAGCGTCCTGAGCAGGTTGTGCCGCACAGGAGCTCGTGGGTGCAAGCTCGGGCACTGAACGACCGGCGTGCGGGTTCAGGTCGATGACTGGCTTTTGCAGTTGCGATGCGCTGGCGGGCGAGGTCGAGCAGGTCGAAGTGCCGCTGCAGCAGGTCGTGCGGTCGTCGTCGGGGAGTTTGGCCATGGGTGTTGTTCGCTTTCTGGGGTCGATTGAACACCTTGCACCTGCTGTAGGGTCAAGCGGCTAGGATGGGTGTCCGCGAAGCAGACAGGGGAATGACATGAAGATTGGTGATTTGAGCAAGGCCACGGGGGTCGAGGTGGGCACGATCCGGTTCTATGAACGCGCTGGCCTGATCGATTTGCCCGATCGCATGCCCAACGGCTATCGCAGCTATGGACCCCGGCACCTGGAAAGCCTTGCGTTCGTGCGCCACTGTCGTGCTTTGGACATTCCCATGGCCGACATCCGGCGCCTGCTGGACCTGGCGACGCTGCCCACGGAGGATTGCGGCAACGTCAACGAACTGGTGGATGAGCAGATCGAGCGCGTTCGTGCGCGCATCGAAAGCCTGAAGGCACTGGAAAAACAGCTGACGGTGTTGCGCGCCAAATGCACTGACCATCATCAGACGAACGAGTGCGGCATCTTGGGCGAGCTGGTATCGGCGGCTCATGGCGAAGCCTGCGTGTGCCACCCTTAAGGCGATTACGCAAAAACACGTTATTTTTGAAGCTCAGACTCCATCGGCTTTATGGGTTGAGCTTCCCAATCGGTTCAGGTGTGGAAAATAACAAATTTTTTGACCAAGTAAAAATTTCGCGACCATGAAACGCAGTCTCATGGACAGAAACTTAGAGACATCGTGCATTGCCAGGGTCATTGACATGCGTTGCAGGCACCTTTTTGCTGTTTAAGCATTTTATAAGAACCCCCATGAGAAGATTGCTGGCGGTTCTGGCCGTTGCACTGGTTTGGACCGCAGGCCGCGCAGCCACACCTCTATGCAACAGTTGCTGCGATGAGGACAAGATGCTTTACTGGGAGCAAACAAAATCACAGCACCCTTCACTGGCACACGAAAAAGCCAGCAACACCCTGCAAGTTTGCGTGCCTTCCACTGCACCGCAAACCTGAAAATAGCTTTTTTCTACCAGTATTAGTTATGACAATTTTCGATAGGATGATGGCCAGCAAAAATTGGGATTCAAGATTGCTTCGCGCCATCAGCGATAACATCGAATGCAAAAAAATCAAGTTCGTAAAGCCAATTGCTTATGACGAGATTTTTCAGGATATAAATGAGGACTGGATTGTCAATTTTGCAGTGAATGCAATAATTACGGGGTGCGTTGATAAAAATGGAAAATATTTAGAAACTTCGAAAGAGTTTGAAATTGAAGTACGCGCGCACATCTTTTTGATTCCTGAGAATTTTCCGCTTGACTCTCTAGATGCGCATGTAGGCAGCATGCCCATGAAAATAAACTTTCATGCCCTAAGAGCGGTTTGAAGATAATAAGTCAAATTAAAAATGGGACCAAAAGGCAAGTCACACGGCTTGCGAACTGATCAGGGGCTATATCAGCGCGACTGGCCCCGTGCGCCGCCATGGAGAGACATCCTGCATTGCGAAGACCAATGGCGTAACCTACAACCGTCTTTCGGCCCACCGAGTCACCCACCGAGCACTCCTATGAAGAAACTTCTGGCCATCATGGCCTTCGCCTTTGCCTCGACCGGTGCACTCGCCGCCGCACCTTGCTGCGATGAGGACTGCTGCGACGAGGTCACGATGCCCTGCTGCGAGTAAGCAGCGGAAAAGCCAGCCTGACTGGCAAATAAAAAAGCCGGCATTCTCATGCCGGGTTTTTTATTTCAAGGCGCAGCAGAGTTCAACTTATTTTTGATGACAAATCAGCAAAATGTGGCTAATCATTTGTTGCTGTAGTGCTCGAAGATTATCAGGGTAATCTTAAGGGAATAGGTTTGTGACGGGACGCAGCGCGGTGTCGAACTAAGTTGGTTTGAACAGCCGATTACCTTGCGTGTTCGAGTTAAGGTCAAGGTTGTAGCCTTTTAGCGCGTGGCGCTTTATCTCCATGCCCCGCATCGCCCTCATCTCCGACACCCACAACCTCCTGCGCCCCGAAGCCTTGGCCTTCCTCGCCGGCTGCGATCACATCGTCCATGGCGGCGACATCGGCGGGCCTGACATCCTGGCGCGACTGTCGGCGATCGCACCGATGAGCGTGGTGCGCGGCAACAACGACCATGCGCCCTGGGCGGCCGACATTCCCGTGTCGTTGACGGTGGTGCTGGACGGCGTCGCGGTGCACGCGGTGCACGACATCGCCGATCTGAATCTGGCTTCGGCTGGTACGAACGTGCGTGTGGTGGTATCTGGCCACTCGCACAAACCGTCGATGGCCGAGCGCGATGGGGTGCTGTTCATCAACCCGGGCAGCGCGGGACCGCGTCGCTTCAGCCTGCCGATTTCTGTGGGCGAACTGTGGATCGACGGCGGCCAGGTGACGCCGCGGCTGGTCATGCTGGACGTTTCGCCTCCACGTTGAGCCAACGGTCGGCAGCGTTCGTATTTGCTTTGGGACCCTCGGAGCAAACAACACACAGACTGGACGCGCGCACGACACTGGAAAAACCGTTCGAGCCGACCTTGCCGAGGTCTTCCTGCTGACCGTGGCATGGCGCTTCCTCATGCCAGTGGCCACGCTGTTCTTCACCGGCTGCGCGCAGCGCCCACAGGACACCGCGTTTCTCGCTCGGGTCGAGCGGCAGGTGGCGGCCTGAAGCAGACCGAGCCGTCGAAGGTGCGCAGGCCCATGATGTGATCGATGTCCAGCCAGTCCAGAACGCATTTGGGTCGATCTGCCAAGCACTGGACGGCTTGCCGGTGGATGGCCAGTGGCCCGAAGGATTGCGTCGCGGACCTTGGGCCTCGGGCCAGTTGCGATACCCCGCGGAGAGCTTGACCCAGGTGCGCTTGCCACTGGCGCTGCTCAGCAACCAATCCAGGCCCTCGATGCCTGACGCACTGGGTCGGCCAAAATGGTCCACGACCAGCTTGCAGCCGGCGTCGAGCACGGCTTGGCCGACGGAGGCGAGATCGCGCAACGCGCAATGCACTTCCACGTGCCAGTCGAGTTCTCGCACGCACGCCAGCAAGCGTGGCCAAGCGCCTTGCGTGTAGTCGGGAATTGGCAGACCGATCAGGTTGAACCGGATCCCCACGATGCCACCGGCGGCCAGTGCGTGCATCTGATCGTCATGCGTCTCGGCATCGACGACCGCGACGCCGCGCAGGCGCTTCGGCTGCTCACGGATCGCTTCGAGCATGAAACGGTTGTCGGTGCCCAGGAAGCTTGGCTGTACCAGCACCGCGTGAGAAACGGCATGGGCATCGAGCAGCGCCAAGTAGTCCACCAGCGTCGCGTCATGCTCGGGTGCGTGCCGTCGCAGCGACGCCAGGGGAAGACCGCGCACGAACACGTGGGCATGACTGTCGACGGCGGTGATGCTCGAAGGAATCAAAGACATGGTCAGGATGGGAACGTGGCGCCTTGTCGACGATGTGTCTGTGGCACCTGTTCAGGTGGCAGCAGTATCGGGAGGCCGTAGAGGCGCCGTAAGACTGGTTTTCGTTCATTTTTTATAAGAACGACTTATGGAAGAACGACGTTTCTCTTGCAAGTCCAGGTCGCAAGGAAGATGGCTTGTCCACGATGCGAACATCGCACGCACCAGTGGTCACTGGCAGACACTTCACGACGTCACCTCCACACGAGTGCAAGGCCGGCGGCAGCGCCGTCGCTTGCGCCGTGAAAACAGATCGTGAGAAGCTGACCGGCTGGACCGATCGACGGGCGCGATCGATCACCACCTCGGTCGCAGTTCGAACAACGGGTCCCTGACAACACCTTCGCACCGGAGCACTTGAATGTTTTCTCGATCAATCCAACGCCGGAAGCCGGTTGCTCTGCAATTGGTCGTCAAACGGGTTCTGGCCTTGGCGCTGGTGCTGCTTCCCGTCGGCGCATGCGCTCATGGCGACTGGCCACCGCGTTTCGGCGGTGTGATGAACGATGGTGGGGAGACCAGCTTCGAACTGGTAGGCGATTCCGCTGGACTCGTCGCCCATGCGTCAGATCATGGCAAGCCGCTGGATGTCACGGGAAGCGCGGCTGAGCTGCAGATTCAGCGCGTCGGGCGCAAGATAATTTTCAAAGGCAAGCCACGTGGCACGGCCATTGTTTTTGTGGGGGCCAAACTCATGGTTGGTGACGAGGTCGCCTTGAAGTTGGCATCAGCCACCGGGGAAATTGATTATGGGCGGTTCCCGCCTTCTGCCGTGACGAAACTCGCATCGCAGGCGATGAGAAACTGACAGCGGTTCACATCATGCGAGCGGCTTGGCGACCGGTCGTTGCATCGGCTCAATAACGTGCTGTTGGCGCCGCGACATGGTTTCACTGCTACGCCACCGCATTGACGGCGCCTCCGGTGCACCACAGGCCGTGACCGAGACGACGACTTCAGATCAGCTCGTCCCGTCGCATTGAGGGTATTCACCGAGTGCCGCCTGCGCGAACTGACAGCTTTCTGACAGCTTCGGCCAACGACGATGGGAGATGTTGTGAAGCCGCGACGAGTGGCTTCGCGATTGCTCTCCCAACGACACGAGGCACGCACATCCATGACTTCCAAGAACTTCATTTTTACCTCTCTGGCGGCGGCATCGGCGCTGAGCCTGACGCTCGTGGCCTGCGGAGGCGGCAGTGACGACAACACGGCCAGCACACCGCCACCGGCCACGACGACGCCGACGCCGACGCCGACGCCAGAACCCGTCAACCCATTGGCAAAAGCACCCACCGAACTCAGGACCACATGGTTCGGGATCAGCAATTGGCACTATCAGGTCGGGGGTCTCGGCTTCATTCTCGATGGCGAAGTGGTGAACTCGGGCCAAGCGCCGACGCCCGCAGCCGTGACCAAGGCACTCACGGCGTTGAAGAAGCGCGGTACGGTCGATTTCTTTCTGGTGGGTCACGAGCACGGCGACCATGCCCTGCAGATTCCTGAGTACGCCAAGCAGACGGGCAAGCCGATCTACGCACCGGCAGCGGTTTGTGCGGCGGTGAAGGCCTATGGCAACCCGGACAATCAGTGCACGACGCTCAAGGGCGGTGAGACCCTGAAGATGAACGACTACACCACCGTGCGGGTGGTGCGTTGGCTCCACAGCATCGACTGCGGCGGAGTCGGCAACGGCACGGCAGGGGTCGAGACCTTCGGCTTCCTGATCACGGCGCAGACGCCTGACAAGGACAAGGTACTGACGGTCTATGTGTCCGACAGCGGCGCCGGCGGGGTCGACCTGTTCATCCCGCGCGTGGTGGGCAAGGGCACGCCATCCGAGGTCGTCTACGGCGCGCCGTTCTCCAATCTCTCGGATGCGGTGCGTGCGGCGAACGTTCCCAGCATCGACCTCTGGCAGGGTGGACCGGAGTCGCGGGTGGTCAATCAGGCGCGCATCCTGATGCCGGTCTTCAAGATCAAGTACTTCCAGCCGCATCACCTCGGCACGCGCGCGACGCAGGTCGATGGCGTGAGCGTGGGCTACAAGCTGGAGTACGGTCTCCATTTCCCGTACCTGGAATCCGAGGTGCCGCTCCTGACCGGTTTCATGAAGAGCATCGGCACGCAGCCCTTCAACCCTTCCAACTACTTCGATGCCTGGGTCCTGGATCGCAATGGTTTCAAGGCCGTGGACAACGCGGACGTGAAGGCGGTCTATGGGTTGCCGGCGACGGGCCCGGGGCCTGGCAAGCAGGGCCCCAATCCGCGCTCGGGCCAGCTGGAATGTCTCAACGACTGACCTTACATGGCGTGCTCACCTTCCTCGCGAGGGTGAGCACCAGGCATCGACAAACAAAGATATGAATACGCTAGATTCCACAGACATCCTGTCGGCGAACCGGCGCCGCTGGCTGCAGGCCGGAGGCAGTCTTGCCCTGAGCGGCATGTTGCCCTCGATGGCCGGTGCGCAAGCGGCATGGCCGAGCAAATCGATCCGCTTCGTGGTGCCTTTCGCACCGGGCGGCAGCTCCGAGATCGTGGCGCGTTCCAGCGCCGCCGAGTTGTCCAACACCATCGGTCAAAGCGTCTACGTCGACAACAAGCCCGGTGCGGCAGGCAACATTGCCATGTCCGAAGTGGCGCGCAGCGACGACCAGCACACCATCATCCTGGGTCACATCGGAACGCTGGCGGTCAATCCCTACATCTTCGAAAAGCTCCCGTACGACGCCAACAAGGACTTCAAGCCCGTGAGCTTGCTGGCCAAGGTGCCCAGCCTGTATGTGGTGCATCCGGATGTGCCGGCCAAGAACTTGACCGAGTTCATCGCCTACGCCAAGAAGAATCCGGGCAAGCTGAGCTACGGCTCCGCTGGCAACGGAAGCGCTGGGCATCTGGCTTTCGAGTACCTGAAGATCACTTCCGGTGTCTTCATGCTGCATGTACCTTATCGCGGCACCGGGCCGATGCTGACCGACCTGATCTCGGGTCGCTTGGAAGCCTCGGCCATCGGTGCTGCCGCCATCCTGCCTTTCATCAAGACGGGCAAGGTGCGCTGCATCGCGACGGGTTCGTCGAAACGTCTCCCGCAGTTGCCCGACGTCCCGACGGTGGCAGAGCAGGGATTCCCAGGCTTCGAGATGACCCAGTGGTACGGCATGCTGGCCCCCGCCAGCATGGCCCCGGCCAATCTCGCGAAACTGTCTGCTGAAACCATGAAAGGCATGAAGACACAAGCTGTTCTCGAGCGCCTCAAGGGCGACGCGGCGGAGGCCGTCGGCGGTACACCGGAGGAATTCGCCAAGTTCATCGCCGTTGAGCAGGAGCGCTGGAAGAAGGTCATTGCGCGGGCCAACATCAAGCCCGACTGACGTTGGCCACGAGCGGACCTGAGGGCTCGTTGTGTCCACGGCGGGCCCTTTTGCTTCCAACGATTGCATCATGCGCATCCTTCTCGCTGAAGACGAACACGCGCTGGGGACCTGGCTGTGCAAGGCGCTCGAGCATGCGGGAATCCAGGTCGAATGGGTCGATGATGGCCAGCTCGCCGATCGCGCGCTTTGTGCTCAAAAATACGATGCCCTGGTGCTGGACTTGGGCCTGCCCGGCATGGACGGACATGCGGTGCTGCGCAGACTCCGTCAGCGCGACCAGCGCTTGCCCACACTGATCCTGACGGCGCGCGACTCGCTGGCAGAACGCGTCACGTCGCTCAACGCCGGGGCCGACGATTTTTTGGCCAAGCCATTCGCCCTTGCCGAACTCGAAGCCCGGCTCCATGCCCTGGTACGACGCGCCAGGGGAACGGAGCATCCGCGACTGGCCTGCGGGCCGCTGGTCTACGATGGACCATCCCAGCAGTTCCAGATGAACGGACAACCACTGGCACTTTCGCCGCGTGAGACGTCCGTGCTTCTCACGCTTGCACAACGCAGCGGAGAACCGCTGTCCAAGCAACACATCCTGGACCGGGTGTTCTCCGATGACGAGGATGTGCATCCTGAAGCGGTCGAGGTTTTCATCTACCGGCTGCGCAAGCGCCTGCACGACTCGGGCGTTCGAATCGTCACGTTGCGTGGTCTGGGCTATACGTTGGAAGCGCGTTGAATGAACCGCGTTTCAAGGGTGTTTCGTCGGGCTTGGCAATGGTTCCGGAGAGCCAGCCTCTGGCGGCGACTTGCATTGCTGTTGCTGCCTTGTCTGCTCGCGATGACCTCCATGGAACTTTGGATGACGCGCCACGATGCCTTGGAGGCAGCCAACTCGGCCTACGACCGTTCACTGCTGGGAGCGCTGAAGTCCATCGATGCCAACATTTCGGTGGCCTCTGGCGGGCTGGCCGTGGAGCTGCCCTACACGATGTTCGAATTCTTCGAGTTGACGGCGAGCGGTCAGGTGGTCTTCCGGGTGGCGACATCCGACGGTCTGGTCGAACTCGGGAGCGCGGACCTTCCCGAGTCCACGGTCGCGCTGTCGACGGGCGTGCCTCGGTTCTACGATGCGATGTACTTCGGAGAGGAATTCCGCTTCGCCGCCTACCGGCGCACCCTGAATGGCCTCGCAGTGGGTGGCGAGGGTCAGAGCATCCTGGTCCAGGTCGGTGAAAGCACGCGCTCGCGCCAGGATTTCACGGCCCGCTTCGTTCGTCGAGCGGCCCTGCGCGATGTCGCGATCCTGCTGTTTCTCGTCTGCGGCACATCCCTGGCGCTGGCGGCCGCCTTGCGACCGCTGACACGGCTCGCCCGGGAAGTCCAGGCGCGCAGCGCGGACGACCTGACACCCATCGACGACGCGGACCTGCCCGCCGACATCCGTCCGCTCATGGTCGCGGTCAACCAGTACATGACGCGGACCCAGGAACTCGTCGTGCAGCAGCGCCAGTTCCTCGACGACGCGTCGCACCAGATGCGCACCCACTTGACGACCCTCCAGATGCAGGTCGACTATGCGCAGCGTGAGACGGCGCCCGACCGTCTCGCGGAGACGCTCAAGGCCATGGGCAGGGAGATCGGCAGGATCACCCGGAGTACCCAACAGCTCCTCGCACTCGGACGAAGCGACACCGTCGCACTGGAGTTGGGCGAGGTGAACCTCGCCGCCCTGCTCAGGGACGTCGCGGTGGAACTGCTGCCCATGGCACGGTTCAAGCACATCGACCTCGGTATCAATCCCTCGATGCCCGTCCTGATGGCCGTGGCGGACGAGGCGCTGCTGCGCGAGGCGCTGGGGAACCTGGTCTTCAACGCCATTGCATACACCCCCACGCGTGGAACCATCACCGTGCACGCCTCGGCCCGGGAACACAGCTGGCGGATGATCGTGGAGGACGACGGTCCAGGATTGACCATCGAGGAATGCGCGACGCTCGGCCACCGGTTCCAGCGGGGACAACGCGCGGCGAAGGGCGGGTCGGGCCTGGGGTTGGCGATCGCCCGATCCATCGCCGAACGACATGGCGGCGGGTTGGAACTGACACCCAGGGCGTCGACCTCCGGCCTGCACGCCGTCATCTGGTGGCCTCGATGCGCCTGCCAGGGAAAGTCCGAGGAACCGGTATGAGTCCTTATGTTCTGCGGCGCCGCAGGGTGCTTGGCATGATTTCCTGCGGCGGGCTTCCTGCTGTGACTTGGGGTGCCGATGCCCCGCTCGATCCAAGCCTGAGACCGGCGTCCTGTGTGATCCCGGCGAAGGCAGGCGGTGGCTTCGATCTGACGTGTGTGCTGGCGCGGGATGCGCTGCAACTGGCAAGGCCGCTGCGTCCTCCTTTGGCCCTGCGCTATTTGCCGGGCGGCATCGGTGCCGTGGCTTTCGATCGTGTGGCCACAGGCCGCCTGGGTGGGGACGCGGTGCTGATCGCGTTCTCCAGTGGCTCCTTGCTGAACATCGCACAAGGTCGATTCGGTCCCCATCCTTCCACATCGGTGCGATGGATCGCCACCCTGGGCACCGACTATGGTGTCATCGCCGTGCATCGCGACGCTGCATTCAAGACGCTCGGTGACGTTGTGACGGCCTTGAAGCAAGCGCCCTCACAAGTTGTCTTTGGTGCCGGAGGCACGGTAGGCAGCCAGGATTGGGTCAAGGCTGCCCAACTGGTCAGGGTCGCTGGAAAGGATCCGAAACTGATGCGATTCGTGTCGTTCGAGGGCGGCGGCGATGCATTGAAGGCCCTTCAGGGCAAGCATGTCGACGTGTTTCCAGGGGACGCCGCTGAAGCCTTGCAAGCGATTGCCAGCGGTGCGCCGATCAAAATTCTTGCGGTCCTGTCGAACGACCGATTGGGCGGTGCCTTGTCGGGCATCGCGACGGCGCGGGAGCAGGGCGTCGACATCGTGTGGCCAACCGTTCGAGGCCTGTATCTCAGCGCGGATGTTCCCGAGGAAGCCGTGCAAGCCTGGGTCTCGGCGTTTCGCAACGCCATCGATGCCCCGGGATTCAAGACGCTGCGCGAGCAGCACGGGCTCTACCCGTTTTCTCTCACGGGATCCTCGCTCGAGGCGTTCGTCGCGACGCAGATCACGATTTATCGAAAGATCGCTGATGGACTTGGGTTGAGACGCTGGCACCAATGAGCGCCATTGGGTGGATGTTCATCTAATTCTGCGGTTCGCGCCAATCTGCCAGAACGACGAATTGGAAGAATTCGTGTTGTCGACGTTATTGATGATGAGAACGAAGCATGTGGTTTATCAGCATTTTGAATGATTTGGTTTTAAGCATTTGAGCAAGCGTGCCGTGCAAAAGCAGGCGGCGTAGACTGGTCGGATGACGCCCGAAACGCTCCTCTCGATGGACCCCCGCATGCAGTCCTGCATTTCGTCCACGAGTTGGAGACCTGCCCAGACCTGCCGAGCCTGGAGGCAGGCAGCATCGTGACCACCGGGACACGGACCGATGCCTGGGCCGTCAGACAAGGGGAGACCTCGCAGTGCGAGATCGGTACGCCTTTCGCATCCCTGCGTGTCACGTTTCGCTGAATGCCTGCATGGCAAGTTGTATCTCGAACTCGCAAGACGTCATGCACACGAAAAAAGATCCGGCCGAATGAGCCGCACCCACAAGTTTCTCGAACGCGGGGGTGCGATGGGTGAGCGCATCCAGCATCACGATTGGTCGACCACCGTCCTGGGTCCGCTGGACGCCTGGTCTCGGAGTCTGCGCATGGCCGTTGCACTGACGCTGCGCACGCCGCAGCCGGCGTGTCTTTTCTGGGGACCCGAGCAAGTCTCGATCTACAACGACGGCTACGTCCCTTTTCTCGGTGACAGGCATCCGGCATCCCTCGGGCGTCCCGCCGCCGAGGTCTGGGCCGACATCTGGGACACGCTCGGACCGATCAACGCAGCGGCGTTCGCCGGCGAAGCCCAGCGGTTCAAGGACATGCCTTTCACGTTGGCATCGAGCGTCCAGGCGTTCAGTTGGTTCACCTTCTCCTACACCCCGGTCGTCGATGACGAAGGCGAGGTCGCAGGGCTCTACAACCTCGTCACCGAGACGACGGACAAGGTGCTCGCCGAACAGCGCATGGAGGCGAGCAAGCAGGCCTTGCATGAACTCAATCAATCGCTCGAACAGCAGGTGGCGGCACGGACCCAGGAGCGGGACCGGCTCTGGCGCAACACCCAGGACGTGCAGCTGATCATCGACGGGCGGGGTGTCCTGAAGGCCGTCAGTCCAGCCTTCACGACGATCCTCGGCTGGACGTCCGACGACGTGCGCGGCAGGAACGTGTTCGATTTCATCCTGCCCGATGAAGAAGCCAGCCAAGGCGCGCTCGACCAGGCGCGCGCAGGGAACCTGCCGACCTTCGAGAACCGCTACCGCCACAAGGACGGTGGGTTTCGCTGGTTCTCCTGGGTGGCGACACCCGAGGCCGACCTGATCTACGCGAGCGGTCGGCATATCACGTCGGAGAAAGCGCAAGCCACGGCCTTGGCGGTTGCCCAGGACGCCCTGCGGCAGTCGCAGAAGATGGAAGCGGTGGGCCAGCTCACGGGCGGCGTCGCGCACGACTTCAACAACCTGCTGACCGTCATCAAGTCCTCCACCGAACTGCTCAAGCGGCCCGATCTTCCGGACGATCGCCGTGGTCGCTACCTTCTGGCCATTTCGAGCACCGTCGATCGAGCCGCCAAGCTCACCGGGCAACTCCTCGCGTTCGCCAGAAGACAGGCACTGCAACCCGAGGTGTTCGCCGCCTGCGACAGCGTGCGGTCGCTCTCGGCCATGATGGAAACGATCACCGGCGCCGGGATCGGGATCGTTACCGAACTGCCCGCACATCCCTGTTTCGTCAACGCCGATGCCAGCCAGTTCGATACGGCCCTGGTCAACATGGCGATCAACGCACGCGATGCGATGGACGGGCAAGGCCGGCTCACGATCCGCGTCGAAGGCGTCGAGGCGATGCCGGCCACCCGGAGCAGCCCGGCGTATGCCGGCGCGTTCGTCGCGGTGTCGATCAGGGACACCGGCAGCGGCATCCCGGCAGAGCGGCTGGAGCAGATCTTCGAGCCGTTCTTCACCACCAAGGCCGTGGGCCAGGGCACCGGCCTGGGCCTGTCCCAGGTCTACGGCTTCACCAAGCAGTCCGGGGGTGAGATCCGGGTCGAAAGCCGAGTGGGCCAAGGCAGCGTGTTCACCCTGTACCTGCCGCGTGCCACGGCGGCCGAGCAGGCGAAAAAGACCGAGGAGCCCGAACCCCTCGTGGACGGTCACGGCACGTGCGTGCTGGTGGTCGAGGACAACGTCGACGTGGGCAACTTCGCCGTGCAGACGCTGACGGACCTCGGCTACAGGACCGTGCTGGCCACCAACGCGCAGGAGGCGCTGATGGAACTGGCGAGGGACGCGGATCGCTTCGACGTGGTGTTCTCCGATGTGGTCATGCCCGGCATGAATGGCATCGATCTGGCTCACGAGATCCGTCGCTTGCACCACGATCTTCCGGTGTTGCTGGCCTCGGGCTACAGCCACGTGCTCGCACAGAACGGCACCTGCGGTTTCGAACTGCTGCACAAGCCGTATTCGGTCGAGCAGCTGTCTCGTCTGCTGCGCAAGGTCGCTGCCTGGCAGCGGCGCCGACGGGTGCTGGGTGGATGACATGAGTCCCCACGACCATCGGCTCGCCCCGGGTCGCGATGCTGCGCTCCGGATGCGCATGGCGCAGGGCCTCGACAACCTCGAGAACGGCGCCGGTCAGGTGCGACTGCTTTTCCAGGCTCACGCCGATGCCCGCGCCCATTCGACCCCGGGCGAAGTCCAGCACGTCGTCGATCAGCTTGGACATGCGCCGCGTCGTGGTCTTCGAACGCCCGCCCAGTCCGGCGACCTCGGCCTCGGGCCGCTGAAGCAGCAGTTCCGCGGTCATGCTCACCGACGACAACGGATCGCGCAGGTCGTGTACCAGGACGGCGATGAACTGTTCCCGCAGTTCGGAGGTGGCCTGCTCGTCCAGACGTGCCGGGTTGGACGCTCGCAACTGATCTTCGCTGTCGAGCAGCATGGCGATCAGACCCGCGAAGGCAGTGAAGGTGGCCACGGTCCGCGGATCGGACACCTTGCGTGGCGCCCGATCCACCGCGCAGAGGTCGCCGAAGTACACGCCGTCGGCGCGCACGACGGGCACGGCGATGTCGCTTCCGATCCCGTGGGTGCGAGGGGTCTGGTGCTTGCACAAGGTCGTGTTCACATCGAGCGAACTGCCAGGCACCAGGCCGTACGCGATGTTGTCCTGGACTGCACGGGCGGTCCGAGTGTCTTTCGTGACCCCTCGGCCGAACAATTATTTCCTGCTCGTTATCAAGAATGGTTGATTTCTCGACGTCTGCGCACGCCGGCGGAATCGGCGATCAATTCACTGGCGTTGTATTTGAATGAGCTTGAACCAACAAGACGGGATCGGGGAAAATACCAGGCTCGCTGATCGGCCATCAAAACAGAATATGAGGATTTGCGTCAAATCCGTGAGATTCATGATCGGCTCTCCGGTACCGGCCTCGTGTCGCCGAATTCCGTTGAACCGGAAATCACCCAGTTGCCGGCATGTCGTTGCGACAGCGGACGCCTTCGATAGGAGAATCGACTTCTTTGAATTGGAGGAAAGGTTCGAGGAAGGCCGGATTTTCCATGCCGGCCTTATCTTTCTTGGATTGAAAGCAGATCAATGAATTCCGATTCATCGATAGAAGCAGTGGCAAGAGGAATGTAAAAGGGAAAAGGGAAAAGAAAAAAGGAGATACGGTCTAGCCGGTCCGTCTGGCCGATCGTCGGCCTCAGACCGTGAGCAGCTTTTGCTGGATGAAGTTTTCCAGATCCCTGACCGCCATGGGCTTGCCGTACAGGTAGCCCTGCACCTGCCCGCAACCGCACCGCTGCAGGAAATCGCACTGCGCGACGGTTTCGACGCCTTCGGCGATCACCTGCAGTCCGAGCTTGTCGGCCAGGAAGATGACCGCCTTGACGATCGCGGCATCGGCCTCGTCGTTGCAGATCTCGGTGATGAAACTCCGGTCGATCTTCAGCCGCGTCAGCGGGTAGCGCTTGAGCAGGCTCAACGACGCGTAGCCGGTGCCGAAGTCGTCGAAGGCGATGCCCACGCCCAACCGATGCAGCACGCGCAGCGGCTGCAGCAGCCGCTCGTCATGCGCGAGGATGATGTTCTCGGTGATCTCGAGCTCCAGCGCTTCAGGAGGAAGTCCGGTCGACTCGAGCACGTCCATGACGTTCGTTGCCAGGTGCCCGTTCTGGAACTGGGCCCCGAAGAGGTTCACGCCCATGGTCAAGCCGGGCAGCACCTTGCGCAGTTCGACCGCGTAGGCACACGCCGTCGCCAGCACCCATTGCCCGACCTCGGCGGCAAACGCGCCCGACTCGATGGCGGCGATGAACCGGACCGGTGGCAGCAGGCCTTCGGTGGGATGGCGCCAGCGCAGCAGGGCTTCCAGACCCACGAGCGCCTGATCGGCCACGCGAATCTGGGGCTGGTAGAACAATTCGAATTCACGGTGCTCGATGGCGCGGCGGACCTCGTCTTCCAGGGCGCGTCGGGTCAGGACCTTGTCCTTCAGGCGTGCGTTGAAGAACCGCACGCAATTGCGGCCTTTGGCCTTGGCCTCGTACATGGCCAGATCCGCCGCCGCGAGCAGATCGTTGACATCGAGACCGTCGCCAGGAAACACGGCGATCCCGATGCTGGCGGTCACGTGGGTCAGGTGAGCGTCGACCGTCACGGGTGCAGCGACGGCGCCGAGCATGCATTGGGCGCCGTGCTCGATCTGGCTCAGCACCGATTCGGCCGGAATCAGCACCGCGAATTCATCCCCTCCCAATCGGGCGACGGTGTCGATCGATCGGGCACAGGACAGCAACCGCCGAGCCACTTCCTTGACGACCTGATCACCGGCGCGATGGCCCAGGGTGTCATTGACGTCCTTGAAGCCATCGAGGTCGAGCATCAGGAGCGCGAACGGTTCCTTGCGATCCAGGGATTCCGCCACCCGGCTCAACAGCACGCCACGGTTGGGCAGCCCGGAGAGGCTGTCGATGTGGGCGAGCTGGAACAACCGGTCCGCATCGGCCCGGCGGGTGGTCATGTCGCGGATGATGGCGCCAAAGCTGGCTTGCCCGTCCTCCTGCCACATCGACAGCGACAGCTCGATGGGAAACTCCCGACCGTCCTGGTGGCACGCTTCGAGTTCGACCGTGGTTCCCAGCAAGCGCGGCGCACCGCCTGCGGCCACCCGCTGCAGCCCACTGCCATGTCCACCCCGCATGCGTGGCGGCACGATCAGGTCGAGGCTGGCGCCGATGGCCTGACTGGCGTCGAAACCGAACAGCCGCTCGCACGCCGGGTTCCAGAACGTGATCCGGCCGAGATGGTTGGCGCAGATGATGCCGTCGGGCGACGTGGCGGCGATCTGTTCGAAACGCGTCTGTCCCGCGCGATGCGCGACGGCCAGCCGCCGGACCTCCAGCTTGTCGAGCACCAGCGTCGCCAACGCCTTCAGATGTGCTCGCTCCTGGGGCGAGAGGCCGTTGCGGGGTCGACGATCGATGATGCACAGCGTGCCCAGTGCATGACCACCGGGCGTGAGCAGTGGCATGCCGGCATAGAACCGGACGAAGGGTTCGCCCACGACCGACGGATTCTGCACAAAACGCACATCCAGCTTGGCATCAGGAATCACGAGGATGTCATCGAGCGCCAGCGCATGCGCGCAGAACGACTCGTCGCGCCCGCTCTCGCAGACGTCCAGGCCCATCCTGGCGGAAAAGATCTGCCGCGTCTGTTCGACGATCGAAACCAGGACGATGGGCACGTCGAACAGCTTGGATGCCAGTTCGATGATGGCATCCAAGTGCAGTTCGGTGTCGTCCGACTTGAGTTGATAGTCGGCCAGGGTGGCCAGACGGTCCGGTTCATTCAACAGCATCGGCGCAAATCGCATAAAAAACCTGAAAACCAAAGTTCGTCGAAAAAAGAAGGTGCTGACTGCTTATCGGCAACCTGCCGTGAAAACTTAGCATTCAATGGGAAATCCGAGATTGCCACACGTCGTTTCAGGAATTGATGGTCCCACCGGCACGGGAATTCTCGATGCATGAATTTCGGTTTTCGAGCAAGAAATCACTTCGACATGAAGACGCTTAAAAGAAAGGTTTTGCTTTCAGATGGCGCCAAGCATTTTCCTGCTCGACCTCGTTTGTCAGCCAACAGGCCGAATCGTCATCGGACGACTCGATGGCCATTGCCATCCACCGGGACACTAGGTATTCTGAACCATCCAGTTCAGATCATTCATTCCAAGGAACTCCATGAATCAGATGCCAGTTGCCGTGTCTTCCCCCCGACGACTTCTTCGGGCCCGTTGCGTCGCGCTGGCCGCGGCTGCCGCCCTCGTCGGCCTGACCGCCCAGGCGGCACCCGACGATGCCATGGCCAAGACCGGCACCCGGTACAAGGCCGATGCGGACATGCAGGTCGTCCTGGACGAACTGGCGACGCTCGGCGGCAAGCCCATCGAGACCCTGACGCCCGACGAGGCTCGCCAGCAGCCCACGCCGACCGATGCGGTGATGTCGGTCCTCAAGAAGAAGGGCAAGGACACGTCGCCGACGGCCTTGGTCCCGGGCGTCACCAGCGTCGACCGCGAGATCACCGGTGCCGCAGGCAACATTCCCGCGCGCATCTACACCCCGGACGGCCCGGGCCCGTTCCCGGTCATCGTCTACTACCACGGCGGTGGCTGGGTGATCGCCGACAAGCAGGTGTACGACGGTGGCGCGCGCGGCCTCGCCAAGCAGGCCAATGCGATCGTCGTGTCGTCGGACTACCGCCGGGCGCCGGAAGCCAAGTTCCCGGCGTCCCACGACGACGCGTTCGCGGCGTACAAGTGGGCAGCGGACAACGCGGCCAGCATCAACGGCGACCCCAAGCGCATGGCCCTCGCGGGCGAGAGCGCAGGCGGCAACATGGCCATCTCGACGGCCGTGGCCGTGCGCGACGCGGGCCTGACGAAACCGACGCACATCCTGGCCGTCTATCCCGTGGGCCAGACCGGCAACCTCAACACCAGGTCGTATGTCGACAGCGCCACCGCCAAGCCCCTGAACAAGCCGATGATCGAGTGGTTCGTGGACAAGCTGCTGGCCAAGCCGGAAGACAAGGCGAATCCCCGTCTCGACGTCCTCAATGCCAAGCTCGCCGGCCTGCCGCCGGTGACGATCATCAATGCCCAGATCGATCCGTTGCGCGAAGACGGTGCCCTGCTGCAGGCCGCGTTGAAGAAGGCGGGCGTCAAGGTCGATCGCAAGGTCTACGACGGCGTGACGCACGAGTTCTTCGGCATGGCTGCCGTGGTGAAGGACGCGGCGGACGCCCAGAAGTACGGTGGCAAGGCGCTGAAATCGTCCTTTGGCAAATAAAGCCAGCCAGCGATGAAAAAAGCCGACGCCACGTCGGCTTTTTTCATGGGGCATGCGCGTCGGCCGTGCCTCGACCGCGTGCCCGAGGCCTAGTCCATCAGTTCGATGGCCACCTTCAGCATGGCACGTGCGCGTGCTTCCGACGCGCCCGCCTTGCGCAGGGTGATGGCACCGGTGGTCAACGCCATCATGGCACCGCCGATGTCGGACGCTCGCTCGGCGGTGAAGCCATGCTGGGTCAGCAAGGAGGTCAGCAGGTCGTCCACCTTGCCCAGATAGGCTTGACCGATCCGGCGGACTTCCGCGTCGGAGGGTGCCAGTTCCATCGCCACGTTGACGAAGAGACAGCCTTCGGATGGCCGCAGGCTGCATCCCGCGACTTCCAGCACCGCCACCAGTGCGTCCCGGGGCGTCGGTCCCGTCGCCGCCGCCGCTCGCATGCGCTCGACGAGTTCGTCGGTGTAGAGGAGCAGAACGGCCCGCAGGATCTTCTGCTTGGAGCCGAAGATCGCATAGAAACTCGAGCGCGCGATGCCCATCGTCGTCAAAAGCTCGTCGAGCGAGGTGGCCGCGTAGCCTTTTTCCCAGAACAGGCCGGTCGCACGCCGAAGGACCGCATCCTCCTCGAAGCTTCGGGGGCGACCTGCACTTTTGTTCGTCATGGGTCACTCTAGCAGCCGCCGTTTCAACCTTCAGTCGATTCCGGCAGCAGCGCCACGATGGGCACCTTCCTGTCAATTGGAATCGAGGTAACTCGACAAGTCTCCGGTTCCTGCTGCACCTGGAAAAAACAGTCTCATCCTTTTTCCATGCTGTCATGCAATGCGCATTGCGAAAGGCCGAGACCCATATGCCGGCCTTTGTCATCGGGTTCAATGGCGGATCGACGACACGCGCCGGGCCGGTATCGCACCGCGTGACGTGCATCGGCCAGGCCGTGGCCGGTCTGCGGCACAACGAAATTCCACGGATCATCCAGGGCACGAAAACTGCATGGACATTCCGTTGTCACCGGCGAGCGATGCGTCACGCCACCGTTCGAGCCGACATCCCTGGACAGCGGTGTGCCGATCATCATGGACCTTCCCGTCAAGAGCGCACTCCGGGTGCTCGAACTCTTCGAACTCTTCGACCATCTGCAACGCCCGCTCGTGTTCGGCGAGATCGTGGCGCTGACCGGCTATCCGTCGTCGAGTTGCGCCGCGCTGCTGGGCACCCTGACCGACCGTGGCTACTTCCTGCACGATCGCCGGCACCGCAGCTACATGCCCACGCCCAAGTTGTCGCAGCTCGGTGCCTGGGTCAGCCCGCAGGCGCTTTCCAGCGAAGCCGAACTGATCCGACTGCTCGAGCAGGCGCATGCGCGCACCGGGGAGACGGTGGTGGTCGCCGAACGCACCGGCAACTTCGCCCGCTATGTGCACGTGATCCGTGTGGCGCATCCGGTGCTCACCCATGTGCAGACCGGCATGCTGCGGCCGCTGTGCACGTCGGCGGTCGGCCTGGCACTGCTGAGCGAGCTGGCTCCGCACGAACTCAGCGAGGCCCTCGCGCAGGTGCGACTCGACAAGGTCGCCAGTTCGCCGGAACTCCGGGTCGCGGCGGTCAGGCGGGAGGTGGCGGAGGTGCGCCAGCGCGGCTTCGCCATGTCGCGTGGTCGTGTCACGTGGGGCGCGGGCATGATCGCGATGCCGCTGTCACGGCCTGTCGATGGCCGGCGCCTGACCGTCGGCATCGGCGGCCCGCTGGAGCGGCTGGACACCAAGCTCACGCTCCTGCATCGAACGCTCAAGGAAGTGCTCGATGAATGGCTGATCCGGGCCTAGGACAGGCCGGGCCGGCGGCCGGTCGATCCCTGGCCGACGCCGGCGCACCCGGACGGCCCGTGCCGCCCAGGCGCCAGGCGCCGCGTCAGGTCGGCTTCTTGAACTTGCAGTTCGAATCCTCGTAGGGACCGGACTCCCGGGTCCATTTGTCGGCCGGCATGTCGGGTTCGCACAGCGTGGCGCCGGTGGCCTTGTTCTTCCACACGTAGTACTCGCTGGGCTGCGCCGCGACCAGTGAGGATGCGGCGAGCGCCAGGGTGGCGAGGATGAGTTGGAGTTTCATGGATCGGTTCCAGGTTGATTATTTGTAGGCGAGGCTGTTGGCCACCACCATCATCAGGTTCTTGCCCTGGGCAACGATGGCGGTGCGGTAGGCCTCGAACCGCGCGTCGGTGATGGCGTTGTCGTCGCGGACGTTGCCACCCGTCGTGGGCGTGCCCCCGAAGAAATTCGTCATGACCGGCGTGTGGATGTGGCCCGCCGGAATGCTCAGGCCGAACGTGTCGCGCAGCACGGTGTTGCGGTAGGCGCTTTCGTTGGAGAGGTAATCGCCACCGCCGCCCTGACGCGAGCACCATTCCGGCTTCGGTGGCACCACGCTGGTGTTGGTCGGATCGTAGGGGTCGAGCGTGGTGGGCAGGAAGTCCGGCATGCGATTCACCACCCCGTTGGACGGCTTGCTCAGCGTCTCGAGCGCGCCGCAATTCGGAAAATAGGTGTAATTGGTATGGTAGGTGACATCGAAACCTTCCGTGCCGGCACTGGTGGCGCCTGGCGGGCGCGCCACGCCCGCGCCGGTCTGGCCCGTGACCATGGCGGGGAAGGGCAGGCTGGCATTGCTGAATTGGGGCGGATAGTCCTTCATCCATTGTCCTGCGCTCTGGTAGCCGAGCCATCGTGCCGGCGGGTACACGTTGCAGCCCGAATTGGACAGGGTGATGGGCGACGCGCCCGCCGTGGAGGGCGACCCGATGGGCAGCACGTAGGCGGGCAGTCGCGTCGCGCCCGCCGGGCAGTAGACGATCCCGTCGTTGCCGGCGGACGACCCGTGGAAGCGGCCGTTGAACGCTTCGAGATTGAAGATGTTGGCGCTCCCCTGGCTCATGGTGATGGATGCATCGACGCGCTGGGGGCCCGGCCTGAAGAAGGGGCCGATCGTGTCTTCCTGCATGCCCTTGTTGAAGGGGTCGTAGCTGACCGGAAGCAGGTAGGTCTCGACGCGCGCGATGGTGCCGTCGGCCAATGGGAATTCCCGCCCGTCGAGTTCGAGCGCCGTCGCGCCCGAGGGATTGCCGTTGCGCAGGCCGGTGTTCGGCGTGCCCGGGATGCCGAGGGTGAAGGTGTCGAAGCCGCTCATCAGCACGCGCCGGTAGCGGGCGCCGTTCGCGTTCGCTCCGGTGGGGAGGTCCAGATCGTACTGGCCGCGCGAGGAGCGCTCGAACTGCCACTGCAGCTCCTCCCGCTGGGCATCGGTCATCGCGAAGGATGGCGACCACTGGCGCAGCGTTTTGGTCATGTAGACGCGCGTCCAGTAGAGCGCGCGATCGTCGCTCGCGGGCAGCGTGCCGCCGGCGCGGCGGCCCTGGACGCGGTCGACCGCGGCGCGCCAGAGCGACGCGCCCTGCTGCTTCACGAGCGCGAGCGCGGCATCGTAGGAGGCGATGGCCGTCGTGTTGTCCGCGGCGCACAGCACGCTCGCGAAAGCGGGATTGAAGGTGTCGAACGCGGCGCCCTTGACGAGCCGCTCGGCGACCGGCGTGGTGTCGTTGCCGACGGCGGTGGGCGTTCCGCTCGGCAGTGGCGTCAGGAGACGCTGCTCCTCGTAGGCCAGGGGAACGCTGGCATTCCAGCTGCAGGACACCGGTGCGGGTGCGGGGACCCCCCCGGAAGTGGGCGGTATCGGGGCTGGCTCGTCGTTGTCGCTGCCGCCGCACGCACTCAGCGCGGCCATCGCGACCACCGACAAACCCATGACTCTCAAGCGTTGAAAAACGACCATCAAAATTCTCCGGAAGGGGTTCGCTCCGTCGTCAACGGAACGGTCCAGCGGGCTGGCGTGTCGGAGTATTGGGGAACGTTTCCCGAGCCACAGGACAATTGGCGGGATTGCGCATCGGCTTCCATGGATGTGGAAGTCGCGCGAGGGCGCGAGTGCGGAGGGCTCGCGTTGCGCGGAGAAACGACACCCGGCCGGGGCAGCCTCCAGCGACCGATTTCCGCGCATGCGGCTCCGATCCACGGTCCGTGCCTGCCGATGGCGTCGAACGGCGCGTTGGCGATCGCCGCCGGCCCGGAAACCGACGCCGACGCGCCGCCGCCCGGGGGCCGACCGGCCGGTTTCCTAGGTCGATTTGCGAGCGGGCGGCATCGGCAGCGATGCTTCGAAATTGGCCAGCAACCGGCCGCGACCCGCATGCACGTGACGCTCCGCAGCCGCTTTCGCGCGCGACGAATTGGAGGCCACGATGGCATCGAAGATGGCGCGGTGCTCCACGTTCGAGCGGCGCATGTTGCCCGGAACGTTGAAATACTTGCGGCGCACCAGGTGCAGTTCCTTGACGTAGTCGTCGTAGGCCTGATGCGCGCGCTGGTTGTTCGAGAGGATCAGCACCAGTGCATGGAACTGCAGGTTCAGGTCGTAGTAGAGCGTGCCGTCCTCCGCGTCGCAGGCCGCGTCCATGGCGTCGAGCAACGATTCCAGCTGGCGCCTGTAATCCTCCGTCAGATGTTCGCACGCACGGTCCGCCGCGTAGCCGAAGACGAGCGCCCGCAACTCGTAGATCTCCAGCAGTTCGCGCAGCGACAACTGCCTCACGAAGACGCCTCGATTGGCCACGGCGGTGACCAGCCCCAGGCCGGCGAGCACCTTGATGGCCTCGCGGATGGGACCTCGGCTGGTGCCCATGCGCAACGCGAGGGCCGCCTCGTTGAGCCGGTCGCCGGGCTGGAATTCGCCCGAGTAGATCAGCTGCTTGAGTTCGTTCACGATCGAGTGCGAGAGGCCGGCGCCGCGAGGATGGGAAGTTGGGGTGGGCATCGGCAAATCCTAACGGCAACGACCCCCGGCGCCGGCTCGCGCAGGGCCCTGCGACCTCACTCCACCTTCACGTTGGCGCTTTTCACGAGCTTGACCCAGAACTTCTCGTCCCCCTCGAGGAAATTGTTGAAATCCTCCGGTGACGGCGATACCGACACTTCGGTGCCGTCGCGTGCGAGCGATGCCTTGACCGACGGCTGCTGCATGGCGATCCGGGTGGCCTCGTAGATCTTCCTGATCACCGCGGGCGGCGTGTTCGCGGGCGCGAACATGCCGTACCAGAATTCGAGGTGGTAGTCGGGAAGGCCGGCCTCCCTCATTCCCGGCAGGTTCGGCACCAGCGGCGACCGCTCCCGCGTGCTGACGGCGAGGGCGCGCAGCCGGCCGCCGGTCGCCATCGGAAGCACCGAGGGCGACGTGCCGAACGTCAGCTGGGTGTCGCCCGCCATCACCGACTGGATGGCCAGGCTGCCGCCCCGGAAGGGGATGTGGGTCATCTCCGTGTCGGTGATCTGGCTGAACAGCGCGGCGCCGAGGTGGGGCGCCGAGCCGTTGCCCGACGTCGAGTAGTTGAGCCGGCCCGGTGCCTTCCTGGCGGCCGCCACGAGTTCGGCCACCGACTGGATGCCGGTGTCGGGGTTGACGGCCAGCACCAGCGGCGACGTCGTCATCCTGGTGATGGCGGCCAGGTCGCGCGCGGTGTAGGGCAGCTTCGGGTTCAGGGCCAGGTTCACGGAGATGCTGCTCGGGCTGGCGACGAGCAGCGTGTAGCCGTCCGCCGGCGCCTTCGCCACCAGCTCGGCGGCGATGCTCGAGCCGTTGCCCGGCTTGTTGTCCACCACCACCGGCTGGCCCATGGCCTTGCCGAAGGCCTCGCTCATCGCGCGCGCCACGTAGTCGGCGGCGCCCCCGGGCGCGAACCCGACGACGAGCCGGATGGGCTTGCTGGGGTAGGGCGCGGGCTGCGCCCCCGCCGGCATCGATGCCAGGGCGAACAGGCCGAGGGCCAGCGCGATCTTGCGGAAATGCTTCATGGTGGATGTCTCGTGGTGGTGATCGGCCGGCGCTCACGCCATGGCGGGCGGTCGCAGGACGATCTTTCCGACGTGCCCGCCCGCTTCCATCCGGGCCTTGGCCTCGGGCAGCTGCGTGAAGTCGAAGACCCGGTCGATCCGGGGCCGGAGGCAGCCGGCGGCGAAGTGCGGCATCACCTGCGCGACGAAGCCCGGCACGGCCGCGGCGCGTTGCGCCTTGGTGCGCAGCTTGTTCGATACGCCGAACACGCTGAGCCGCTTCGCGTGCAGGGCGGCCAGATCGAGGTCGGCGTGGACCACGCCGTCGACGTAGCCCACGGTGGCCAGCCGGCCTTCGAAGGCCATGCAGCGGATGGCTTCGGCGAAGACCGTGCCGCCGACGGTGTTGACGACGAGGTCGGCGCCATGGCCCTGGGTCGCCGCCATCACCGTGGCCGCGAAATCGGCCGCGCGCGAATGGATGGCGACGTCGAGCCCGAGCGGCTTCAGCACCGCGAGCTTGTCCGCCGAGCCCGACGTGCCGAGCACCCGGGCGCCCAGGACCTTGGCGAGCTCGAGCGACGCCACGCCCACCCCGGACGAGACCCCGTTCACCAGCACCCAGTCGTCCGGCTGCACGCGCCCCTGGAGCACCAGCATGTCGTAGGCGACCAGGTAGGTCAGCGCGATGCTGGCGCCTTCTTCCCAGGACAGCCCCTCGGGCAGCGCCATGGCCTCGGCATCCTCCATCAAAGCGCATTCGGCGAAGGCGCCGGCACAGCGGCCGAACACCCGATCACCCGGCCGGAAACACGTGACCCCGTCGCCGACGCGGACGACCTCGCCCGCCCCCTCGCCGCCGATCGCCTTCCAGGTCCCGGCGGTGGTCAGGCCGTGGCCCGAGACGAACTCGCCGCGATTGAGCGAAGCCGCCGCGATGCGCACCAGCATTTGGTGCGGCCCGGGCGCGGGCACGGGCGTCTCGCGCACCTCGAGCACGGTGGCGTCGTCGGTCATCTGCATCCAGTAGGCGCGCATGGGGTCTCCCGTTCGGTTGGGTCGGTCAGCGGCCGGTGAAGACCGGCTTGCGCTTCTGCATGAAGGCCGTGCGGCCTTCGGTGTAGTCGGCGCTCTCGAAGCAGCCGCGGATCAGGGTGGCGCAGCGCTCCATGTCGAGCTCGGGCGACGGCTTGAGGATCTCGCGCATGACGGCCTTGGCGGCGGCCACCGTGATGGGCGCGTTGTCGCCGAGCGCGCCGGTGTATTCGGCCAGCAGCGCCTCCAGGCCTTCGGGCGGCGCGACGCGCGAGACCAGGCCCAGCGCCCGCGCCTCGTCGGTGCCGATGCGGCGCGCGGTGAAGAACAGGTCCTTCGCCGCGCCCGGACCGATCAGGTCGACCAGGTTCTTCAGCGCCGAATAGCGATACCCCAGCCCCAGCCGCGCCGCCGGGATGGCGAACACCGCGTCGCTCGCCGCGATGCGGATGTCGCAGCTGATCGCCACGTTCACGCCGCCGCCGATGCAGTAGCCGCGGATGCACGCCAGCGTCGGCTTGGCGAAGTCGTGGATGCTCATGAGCGCGTCCTCGGCCATGGCTTCGTACCGGGCCACCGCGTCCTTCGCCGCGCGCATGTCCTCGAACTGGGAGATGTCGGCGCCCGATACGAAGGCCTTCTCCCCGGCGCCCGAGAACACGACCAGGCGCACGCGGTCGTCGTCGGCGGCCCGCCGCAGCAGCGGGGGCACCGCCTCCCACATGTCGACCGACAGCGCGTTGTGGCGCGCGGGGTTGTTGAAGCGGACGTGCAGGGTGGTGGCGTCGCGCCACGCCAGCACCCGGTCGCTGGTGGACGCGTAGTCGGGGGTGTTCATCTCAATGGACTCCGGTGGCTTTCAGGCGGTCGATCTCGTCGGCCTCGATGCTCAGCTCGCGCAGCACCTCGACGGTGTGCTCGCCGCGCAGCGGTGCCGACCGCGCGATGGTGCTGGGCGTGCGCGCGAGCTGCATCGGCTGGCCGACCAGGCGCTGCGGGCCCAGCCGTGCCGACACCACGTCCTTCACCATCCCCAGGTGTTCGATCTGCGGTTCGGCGAAGACCTCGCGCATGTCGCTGATGAGTCCGCAGGCCACGCCGCCCGCGTTGAACTGCGCGATCCAGTGGCCGCGGTCGTGCGCGGCCAGGCGCCGGTCGATCTCGGCGTTGAGCGCGTCGCGGTTCGCCGAGCGCGACGCCTTGTCGCGGTAGCGCGCGTCGTCGATCCACTCGGGCGCCCCGAGGATGTGGCAGAACCGCTCCCAGATCTTCGAGCCGAAGACGGCGATGTTGAGGTAGCCGTCGCGCGCCTTGTAGACGCCGGTGGGAATGCTCGTCGGATGGAAGTTGCCGGCCTGCGTGCCGACCTCGCCGTCGATCAGGTAGCGCGCGGTCTGGAAATCCATCATGTAGACCATGGACTCGAGCAGCGAGGTGTGGACGAACTGGCCGCGTCCCGAGGTCTCGCGTTCGAGCAGCGCGACCAGGATGCCCTGCGCCGCGAAGATGCCGGCGCACAGGTCGGCGATCGGGATGCCCACGCGCACCGGCCCGTCGCCCGGCAGCCCGGTGACCGACATCAGGCCGCCCATGCCCTGCGCGATCTGGTCGAAGCCCGGGCGCGAGGCGAGCGGACCGGTCTGGCCGAAGCCGGAGATGCTCGCGTAGACGAGGCGGGGATGGTCCGCCGCCAGCGTCTCGTAGTCGATGCCGAGGCGGAATTTCACGTCGGGGCGGAAGTTCTCCACCACGACGTCGGCGCCGGCGATCAGGCGCTTGAGCGTCGCGATGCCTTCGGGCTCCTTGAGGTTGAGCGTGATCGAGCGCTTGTTCCGGTGGGTGTACTGGTAGTCGGAACCGTCCTGCCCGCCGAGCGTGTCGTCGCCGCGCATGTGCTCGGGCATCTGCACCTGGATCACGTCGGCGCCCCAGTCGGCCAGCTGCCGGCACGCCGTCGGACCCGCGCGGACCTGGCTCAGGTCGATGACGCGGAAGCGCTGGAGCGCGGTGGAAGCGGGGAGGTGGGGCATGGGCGATGGCACCGGTGGGAAGCGCAAGGCGGCTTCGAATGCCGAGGATTGTCAGAATGAATCGTCGAAAGTGTCAACACTTTGATCCCAATCGCAAACCCTTATCGCATTTTGATCGGCGGTGCTGCAGCATCGGCAGGCTTTCGAGCGACGGCACCGGTGGGTGCCGCCCATCCACCGGACCCTTTCATGCAACGTCGCACGTTCGCCCTGGCGATGCCGCCTGTGCTGCTCGGAATGCACCTCCGAGCCTTCGCCCAGGATTTTCCGAACAAGCCGATCCGCTACATCGTTCCGGTCTCCGCCGGCGGTGGCAGCGACATGGTCGGACGCACCGTGACCGAGCGCTGGGGCCGGTTGCTCGCCCAGACCTTCGTCGTCGACAACCAGGGCGGCGGCGGCGGGGTCATCGCCTCCCAGAACACCGCGCGCGCGGCGCCCGACGGCTACACCCTGATGCAGGGCTATGTCGCCACCCACGGCACCAGTCCGGCCACCCGCAAGGTGCCCTACGACGCCGTGCGGGACTTCACGCCGATCGGCATGATCGGCGGGACGCCCAACGTGCTGGTGGTGAACGTCGATCTGCCCGCCAGGGACTTCAGGCAGTTCGTGGCCCTGGTGAAGGCCAAGCCGGGCGGCGTCAGCTACGGCTCGGCCGGCGCGGGTTCGCTGACGCACCTGACGATGGAGCTGCTCAGGCAGCAGACCGGCATCCAGATGACCCACGTGCCGTACCGGGGCATCGCCCCGGCGTTCACCGACCTCATCGGCAACCAGACCCAGGCCATGTTCCCGGGGCTCGCCGCGGCCATGCCGCACATCAAGTCCGGCCGCGCGGTGCCCCTGGCCGTGACCGGCAAGGCACGCCATCCCCAGCTCAAGGACGTGCCCACGCTCGAGGAGCTGGGCCTGCAGGGCTTCGACGCCATGCAGTGGTACGGCGTCGTCGGCCCGGCCGGCATGCCGGGCGACGTGGTGAGCCGGCTCAACGACACCCTCAACACCGTGCTCAGAGCCCCCGACCTGAGCGAGAAACTGGCGGTGGAGGCGGTCGAGCCGATGCCCATGACCCCGCGCCAGTTCGGCGACTACCTGCGGGCCGATCTCGCGCGCTGGACCCAGCTGGCGCGCGAGCGAAAGATCGAACTCGACACCTGAGGCGGCCGTCCGCGTCCGACCTTCCCCTTCGAACCCCCACCTCAACCACCACTTCCCACCCATGGCACGCAATACCCAAGTCACCGCCGATCACGACGCGCCGCCCGTCACCCGCATCCTGGCCGATTACGTGGCCAATCACCCGTCGCGGGGATGGAGCGACGCCGTCGACCACGAGGCGCACCGGACGTTCCTCAACTGGCTGGGCTGCGCCGTGGGCGCGGCCCGCCACGAAGCGGTCGAGGCCGCCCTGGCCGCGGTGCAGACGCTGCAGCCCGCGCCGCAGGCGAGCGTCCTGGGCCGCGCCGAGCAGGTCGACATCGCCAGCGCGGCCCTGCTCAACGGGATCGCCTCGCACACCTTCGATTTCGACGACACGCACCTGAAGACCATCATCCATCCGGCCGGCCCGGTCGCATCGGCCGTGCTGGCGCTGGCCGAACACACCGGCGCCAGCGGCCGGGTGATGCTCGACGCGCTGGTGCTGGGCATCGACGTCGCCTGCCGGCTGGGCAACACGGTCTATCCCGAGCACTACGACCGCGGCTGGCACATCACCGGCACCACCGGCATGTTCGGCGCGGCCGCCGCCTGCGCGCGACTGCTGGGCCTGAGCGCCGACCGGACGGCGATGGCGCTGGGCATCGCGGCGTCGCAGCCGGTCGGCCTGCGCGAGCAGTTCGGCACCATGACCAAGCCGTTCCACCCCGGCGGCGCCGCGCGCGCGGGCCTGATGTCCGCCCTGATGGCCAGGCACGGTTTCACCGCCAGCCCGCGGGCCATCGAAGCGCCCCGGGGCTGGGCGCAGGTGGTGTCGACCAAGCACGCGTGGAACGAGGTGACCGACGAACTGGGCGAGCGCTTCGAGATTTCCTTCAACAGCTACAAGCCGTTCGCCTGCGGCATCGTGATCCACCCGAGCATCGACGCCTGCGTGCAGCTGCGCGAGCGCGGCGTGAAGCCCGAGCAGGTCGAGCGCATCGAGCTGAAGGTGCATTCGCTGGTGCTCGAACTCACCGGCAAGAAGGAACCGGTCGACGGTCTCCAGGGCAAGTTCAGCGTCTACCACGGGTGCGCCGCCGGCCTGGTCTTCGGTCGTGCCGCCGAGGAGGAGTTCGCCGACGACATCGTGAGCCGTCCCGACGTGGTCGCCCTGCGCCGCAAGGTCGTGGCGACCGTCGACGACGGCATCGACGAGGCCAGCGCCGACGTCACGGCGGTGCTGGCCGACGGCCGGCGCGAGCACGTGTTCGTCGAGCACGCGATCGGATCGGTGCAGCGGCCCATGAGCGACGGCGACCTGGAACGCAAGTTCCACGGCCTGTCGGACGCGCTGCTCGGCACCGGGGCGAGCGACCGCCTGCTGCAGGCCTGCTGGGCCCTCGGCGATGCCGCGGACGTGCGCGCGCTGACCGCGCTGGCCCGGCCATGAGGACGAACGAGCCGCTGCCCGCCGGCTCCGCGCTCCGGGGCTTCGACCCCGTGATCGTGACGCCGCACAGCGCCGGGCATTCCGATGGCAACGAAGCGCGGGTCGCGGCGCGCTTCCTGGACAACCTGCGGTGCTGGCTCGACGGCGGCGTGCTGCCGCACCGGGTGGCCTGAACGCCGTGGCGCCACGGGATGCGACGGAGCGTGCGTCCGCGGGGCGATGCCGCATCGACCGGCCCGGCGCGCGATCGCGATCGGGGTGGCTGCGTGGCTCCGCGCGGGCCGGCCGTCCCGCCACCCGCCGTCACGTGAAGAGGCTGCGGTAGGCGTACAGGCCGGGGGTCCCGCCCGTCATCACGAAAAGCACCTTGTCGCCGCGCGCGTACCGCCCGGCCGCGAGGTCCGACATCAGCCCCGCCAGGGCCTTGCCCGAATAGACCGGGTCGACCAGCAGACCCTCGGTGGCGCCCAGCAGGCGGAGGGCGGCCAGCATCCCGTCGGTCGGAATGCCGTAGCCCGCGCCCCGGTGCGTGCCGTCGAGGTCGATGGCGTCGTCGTCGAGGTCCCCGGGGTGGCCGAGGAGCGCCAGGGTCGACCGGGTGAGTTCCAGCGTCGCGGCCCGGGTCGGCGCCAGATCCGCCAGCACCGAATGGCCCCGCACGGTGGCGGCGCCGCGTCCCAGGAGTTCGAAGCCGGCCGCCAGGCCCGATTGCGTGCCCGCGCTGCCGTTGGGGACGACGACCTGCCGGAAACGCCAGCCGGAGCGCCGTTCCTGCCCCGCGATCTCGAGGGCGCACCGGACGTAGCCCAGGGCGCCCAGCGGGGTGGAGCCTCCCGTGGGGATGACGCAGGCGCGCCGGCCGAGGCCGGCCAGCACCTCCGCGCGCGCGTTCGCTGCTTCCAGGGCGTCCGATCCGGGCTCCAGCGTGACGATCCGGGCGCCGAAGACGGCGTCGAGCACGAGGTTCCCGCTGTGCTCGTAATCGGCGTCGGTGCGCCGCACGGTTCTGGCGAGGAAGAGTTCGCAGGCGAGCCCGATGCGGGCGGCCGCCGCCGCCGTCAGCCGCGCGTGGTTGGACTGCAGGGCACCGACCGTGAGCACGGTGTCCGCGCGCTGCGCCCGCGCGGCGCCCAGGAGGTATTCGAGCTTGCGCAGCTTGTTGCCGCCACCGCCGAGTTCCATGTGGTCGTCGCGTTTGACGAACAGCGCGACGCCGAGGGCGTCGGCCCCGAGCGCGGCCTCCAGGCGCTTCAGGCGCCGGATCGGCGTCGGTCCCGCCACCAGGGGGACGCGGGCGAAACGAGCGAGCGCCCGGGCGAGTTCATGGGGGGTCACGGGAGCGTCCTGTTCGAGGGCCTGGCCTCTGGACGTTCCAGTGTAGGACCGCGTGGCGCAGGCACCTCCCGGCGCGGCCACCGCGACGCCCGCCGCGCCGACCGGGGCCCGGCGGCGCCGCTCCGGCCGTCCCGCCGGACCACCGGCGGCGGACGAGTCGCTACGATCAGGCGATGACCTACCTTGTCGATTTGCTGGGCCAGTACGGGCTCGTCGCGGTGTTCGCCTGGGTGCTGATCGAGCAGGCGGGCGTTCCCCTGCCCGCCTACCCGATGCTGATGGTGGCCGGTTCGCTGGCCGCCGTCGGCGAGCTCTCGCTGCCGTGGCTCGTCGCCGTGACCGTCGCGGCCTGCCTGATCGCCGACCATGGCTGGTACCTGGCGGGACACCGCTTCGGCGGACGCGTCCTGCGGCTGATGTGCAGGCTGTCGCTCACGCCCGACAGCTGTGTCAGTCAGACGGAGTCGGTCTTCGACCGATGGGGACCCCGGTCGCTGATCGTCGCCAAATTCATTCCGGGTTTCGCGTCCGTGGCCACCGCGATGGCCGGCGCCACGCGCGTCTCGCGCTCCGCGTTCCTGGTCTACGACTTCATCGGCTCCCTGCTGTGGGCGGTCGTGGGACTGGCCCTGGGATGGCTGTTCGCGCCGGCCGTCGAGGTCGTGCTCGCGACCTTGCAGCAGCTCGGGCACTGGGGGGCGGGACTGCTGGCCGCGGCCATCCTGATCTACGTCGCGCGCAAGGCCTGGAGCCGGATCAATTTCCGCAAGCACCTGCGCCTGGAACGCCTGACGATCGCGCAACTGAAGGACCTGCAGGACAGCGGCGCGGACGTGGTCCTCATCGACGTGCGCCAGCGCGCGCTCTGGGAGAAGGAGCGCATTCCGGGATCGATCCCCTACGACGCCCGGGCGTGGAAGACCGCGGCCGGCCACCCGCACCTGGAGAAGGTCATCGTCACGTACTGCGACTGTCCGGCGGAGGCCTCCGCCGCCGTGATCGCGCGCGCCCTGGGCGACGCCGGTTTCGGCCGCGTGCGCCCACTGGCCGAGGGCCTGGAAGGCTGGAGGAAGGCGAACAACCCGCCCCCGGGTCCTGCGCAGACGACCGCGACGTCCACGACGTCCGCGGGCTGATGCGGCCTGCCGCGCGCGGGCCGATCCGGCAGCCGCGCGGCGCCGGCCATCGGCTCAGGGGTCGACCCGGGGACGGCCCCGCGTCGCGTCCGCCGGCGGGAAGCCATAGAGCGCCGCCGGCGTGTCGACCAGCACCAGACGCCGCAGCGCGGGCGTGGGCAGCCACGCGTGCAGCGTGTCGAGCAGTTCGCCGGGCGCGATGGCGCGGTAGGCGCTGACGCCCCACCGTCCCGCCTCCGGCTGCCGGGCCGTGTGGGGCCAGTCGCTGCCCCACAGGAGCGAGGCCGGGGCGGCCTCGACGAACGCCCGTGCCCAGGCGCCGGCCGATCCGGGCACCGCCAACCGGTAGGGCGCCGACAGCTTCACAAGGACGCGTCCGGCGCGCAGCAGGTCGGCAACGGTGGCGGCGCCGCCGTCGCGGGGGTCGCCGTCCACCAGCGCGAAGTGGTCGAGCACGACCTTCACCGGCAGGGTGGCCAGCCGGTCGGCCAGGACCCGGACGACGCCCGCAGCGGCATAGAGCTGCAGGTGCCATCCAAGGTCCGCGATGCGCTCGCTCCACCGCGTCAGCAGGTCGTCGAGCACGGCGGCGTCCTGGCGGCCCGAACTCTCAAGGTTGATGCGGACGCCGCGCGCGCCGCGCGCATGCATCCGCCGCAGCGCGTCCGGCGCGACGTCCTCGGGCGGCACGACCACGCCACGGGCGGCGCCGTCCAGGCGGTCCAGGCTGTCGAGCGTGCAGCGGTTGTCGGTGCCGTAGACGCTGGGTTGCACGATCACCGCGCGTTGCAGCCCCAGACCCGACAGGTGCCGGCGCAAGGCGTCCAGGGAGGCGGGACCGGGCGTGTAGTGGCGTTGCGCCACCATGGGATAGGCCTCCGGCGTGCCGATGACGTGGACATGGCAGTCGCACGCGCCAGCGGGCAGCGCGGTGTCCGGTGCGTCCGGGACGTGGTGCGTCTCAGCCGCCGACATGGTCGTCCGCGCTCGCCAGGCGGCGCGCGAAGGCCCGCCCCGTGGCGCCGGTGCCCAGGGCGCCGCCGACGTCGCGCGTCGCCTGGCCCGCCCGGATGGCGGCGGTGGCGGCGTGCTCGATGGCCTGCGCCGCCGCGACGAACGCGGGCAGACCGCGCCGCTGTCCGTGCCAGCCGAGCAGCTGTCCGGCCGACAGGATCAGCGAGAACGGATTGGCGACGTCCTGGCCCGCGATGTCGGGCGCCGAGCCGTGCGCAGCCTGGCCCATGGCGTGGTCCTGGCCCGCGTTGAGCGATCCCCCCAGCCCCAGGCTGCCCGACAGCTCCGCCGTCAGGTCTGACAGGATGTCGCCGAACATGTTGGTGGTCACGATGACGTCGAACTTCCGGGGGTCGCGCACCACGTGGGCCATCATGGCGTCGACGATGTAGTCGTCGACGCGCACCTCGGGAAAGCGCTCGGCCACGCGCTGGCATTCCTCGATGAACATGCCGTCGCCGATCTTCAGCACGTTGGCCTTGTGGACGATGCTCACGTGGCGGCCGCGCGTCATGGCCAGCTCGAAGGCGGATGCCGCGATGCGCGCGCAGCACACCCGCGTGATGCGCCGCAGCGACACCACCACGTCGGGCGTGATGAGCATCTCGCTGCCGCCGGAGGCGATGTTGCGGTCGGCATAGAACCCCTCGGTGTTCTCGCGCACCACCACCAGGTCGAATTCGCCGACCTTCTGCGGGAGCCCGCTCCAGGTGCGCGCGGGCCGGATGTTGGCGTAGAGGTCGAGTTCCTTGCGGAAGAACTTGGAAGGATTGATCTCGCCCCGGGCCTCGTCCTTGAAGTCATAGGTCGCCATCGGGCCGAGCATCAGGCCGTCGGCGGCCTTGACCTTGGCGAGCAGGTCCGGCGTAACGGTCGCGCCGTGGCGCCGCAGGCTCTCGTGGCCCGCCACGTCGTGATCGAATTCGAGCGCGAGTCCGAAGCGCGAGGACGCGGCCGCCAGCACCTCGATCGTCGCGGCCATGGTCTCCGGACCGATGCCGTCGCCGGGGAGTACAACGATTTTCATGGGAGTGTTCCAGTGGGTTGGTGATTCGTGCGGGACTCAGTCGAGGATCGTTCCCGTGGCCTTGATCAGGCGCGCGTACTTGGCGACCTCCGCGCGCACGAACTGCTCGAAACGCTCCGGCGTCATCGGCGACACGGCACTGCCTTCGGCCTCGAAGCGCGCCTTCAGGTCGGGCGTCACGATGATCCGGTTGATCTCCTCGGACAGGCGCCGGACGATGTCCTCGGGGGTGGCGCGCGGGGCGAAGTAACCGCCCCACAGGCTGAAGTCGAAGCCCGGCAGGGTGTCCGCGACCGGTGGCACCTGCGGCAGGCCGGCCAGCCGTGCCGGGGTCGAGACCGCCAGCGCCCGGACCCGGCCGCCCTGCAGGTGCGGCACGATCGACGACGCGCTGGCGAAGAAGAACTGCACCTGCGCGCCGATCAGGTCGGTGATGGCCTGGCCGGCGCCCTTGTAGGGCACGTGGGTCATCTCGGTGCCGGTGCCCGCGGCCAGCGCCGCCGCCGCCAGGTGGCCGGGGGTGGCGGTGCCGGAGGAGGCGTAGGCCACGCGGCCGGGCGCATCCCGCGCGCCCTTGACCAGGTCCGCGACACTCTGGAAGGGCGAGCCCGACGGCACGGCCAGCACCAGCGGCGCGTTGCCCACCAGCGCCACCGGGCGCAGGTCCTTGAGCGCGTCGTAGCCCGGGTTCTTCATGGCGGTGCCGTTGATGGCGATCTCGCCGGTCTGGCCCAGCAGCAGCAGGTGGCCGTCGGCCGGTGCCCTGGCCACCAGCCTGGCGCCCAGTGCCCCGGTGGCGCCCGGGCGGTTGTCGACGATCACGGACTGCCCCAGCGCGCGCGCGAGGCGATCGCCCACGAGGCGCGCGAAGACGTCGCCCTGGCCGCCGGGCGCGTACGGCACGATCACGGTCACGGTGCGCTCCGGCCAGGTCGCGGCGCGGACGTTGCCGGCCAGGGCGAGGGCCGCGCCGGCGGCGCACGCGCCGAGCAGCCGGCGCCGGTCGAGTTCGAAGGGGGTCATGGGAACAGGCTCCTGTACGGGATCGGGATCGTTCAGCGCAGCTGCATGCCGGGCTTGTTGGCGACGTCGCGCCACAGCGCAAGCTCCTTGCCCAGCTCGGCCGCGAACGCGGCGGGCGTCAGGCGGATCGGGTCGGCGCCTTCGTGCAGCAGGCGGCCCTTCACCGGTTCGGCGGCGGCGGCGTCGTTCACCACCGCGTTGAGCGCCGCCACGACGGCCGGCGGCGTCCCCGCCGGCGCGAGCACGCCCCACCAGGTGGTGACGTCGTAGCCCGGCACGCCCGATTCCGCCAGCGTGGGCAGCGCTGGAAACAGCGGCGAGCGGCGGGCGCTGGTCACGGCCAGCAGGCTCAGCTTGCCGTCCTTCAGGTGCGTCTGGATCGTCGGCACGGTCGCGAAGAACAGGTCGACCCGCCCGGCCAGCAGCTCGACCGTCGCAGGCGCGCTGCCCTTGAAGGGCACGTGCGTCATCGCGAGCCCGGTCTTCTGGCGGAACATCTCGCCGGCCAGGTGGTTGATGCTGCCGTTGCCGGCCGAGCAATAGTTCAGCCCCTCGGGCCTCGCCTTCGCGGCGGCCACCAGCTCGGCGATGCCGGACACCCCCAGGGCCTTGTTGGCCACCACCAGCAGCGGGCCGCGCCCGATCATGGCGATCGGGCTGAAATCCCTGACCGGATCGAAGGGCAGTTTCGGCTCGATGGCGGCATTGGTCGCGAAGGTCGAGGTCGCGAACAGCAGGGTGTGGCCGTCCGCCGGCGCCTTGGCGACCAGGTTGGCGCCGATCGCGCCGCCCGCGCCGCCCCGGTTGTCGACGACCACGGGTTGTCCGAGGCGTTCGGACATGGTCTTGGCGATGTCGCGCGCGATGCTGTCGGTGCCGCCACCGGCCGCGAAGGGAACGACCAGCGTGATGGCGCGCGTCGGCCATGGGGCCTGCGCCCGGGCGGGCGCGAGCGCGGGCACGGCCAGGACGGCGAGCGTGGCCAGCAGCATCTGCCGGCGGCGATGGGAAAGGGTCATGGTGTCTCCGTCGTTTCTTGCCGCGCCACCGCGACGAAGGACGTCGGGACGGTGACCGGTGCGGGGCATGATCGATCGGCCGGCGGTCGCTGTAAATTGCAAAGAAGCTTCGCATTGATACGCTCGGCGCATGAATTTCGATCTGTCCGACCTGCGCGCCTTCGTCTGCGTCGCCGACCTGGGAAGCTTCCGCGCCGCTGCCGAGGCGCTGCACCTGTCGCAGCCGGCGCTCTCGCGGCGCGTCGACAAGCTCGAACAGGCACTCGGCTTCCGGCTGTTCGAGCGCACCACGCGCAAGGTCGACATCAACGCGATGGGACGGGCCTTCCTGCCCCGGGCGCGGCACGTGCTCGGCGAACTGGAGTCGGCGCTGCTGGGCATGGTGGACCTGTCCGCGCGCATCCACGGCCTGGTGACCGTGGCGTGCATCCCGTCGGCGGTGGACAACTTCATCTCCGGCGTGGTGCGCGATTTCCACCGTCGGCTGCCCGGCATCCGGGTGCGGCTGCTGGACCAGCCCGCGCCCGACATCCTGCTGTCGGTGGCGCGGTCGGAGGCCGACTTCGGCATCACCTACCTGGGCCTCCAGGAACCCGACCTGGAATTCGAGCGGCTCGTCGACGAACCGTTCGTGCTGGCCTGCCGGGGCGACCACCCGCTCGCGCGCCGGCGCCGGGTGCGCTGGGCCGAACTGGCCGAGCACGACTGCGTGGTGCTCGCGCCGGGCAGTGGCAACCGGCTGCTGATGGACCAGGGCCTGGCACACGTGGCGGCCAAGCCGCGCTGGACCTGCGAGGTCCAGCACGTGCCGGCGCAGCTCAGCCTGATCGAGGCCGGCGTCGGGGTCGGCGCCGTGCCCAAGCTGGCGCTGGCCGGCGGCGCCGGTGCCGCGCTGGTCGGCGTGCCGCTGGTCGAACCCGCGCTCGCGCGCAGCGTGGGCATCGTGCGCCGCCGGGGACGCCCCGCCGGCGCCGCCGCGCAGGCGTTCCACGACGCGCTCGTGGCGGCCCACCGCTCCCACGACGCGCCGGCGCGCGCCGCCCGGCCCCGCGCGGGACCGGCGGCCTGACGGCCGTCGTCGGCGGCGCGACGGCGTGGGTCAGGCGGGCGCGGCGACCGGGGCCGGCCGCGCGAACAGCGCGTCCACGCGCGGCCATTCCGCCAGCCGCCACGCGCGCGCGATGACCGCGTCCATCTCCGCCGCCCCGGCCCCCCGGGCGTAGGCGCCGAGCGCGCGCGCCTTGGCCTCGATCTCCGCGCGCGCGAGCGTGTTGCCGGGATCGCCCTTGGGTTCGTCCACCCGCCCGAGCAGCCGGCGGCCGTCGGTGGTCAGGACCTCGACCTTGCCGATCCAGCGCTTCGGGTAGGCGGCGTCCACTTCGGCGTCGAGTTCCATGGTCACCCTGCGCCGCACGTCCACCACGCGCGGATCGAGGAAGTGGGTGTCGAATTCGCCCAGCCCGGCGCGGTCGAACACCGCGATCAGCCCGAGCACCGTGCCCATCGAGAACTTGCTCTGGTGCACGGTCGACGGCGCGACCACCGGCCCCAGTACGTCGATCGCGCCCTGGTGCACGCGCGCCGTCACCCGTTCGATCGCTTCGGGCCGCAGCCCGTGCGTGCGCATCACCTGCTGCAGGGCATCGGCCGCCGGGTGCGTGTGGCGGCACGAGGCGTGGAACTTGAACGACGTCTCGACCAGCGCCCAGCGCTCGCCCAGGCGATCGGTCAGCCGGCGCGGGTCCGCGTCGGTGGACATGCCCGCGCCCATGCCCTGCGCGCCCTCGAGGATGCGGCGCGCGCCGGTGAAGCCCTCGCGCGCCAGGTAGGCCGCCGCGAGGCCGTCGGAGGCGGCCTTGGCGGTGTGGAGCTGCTTGGAGTCGGCCGCGTCGCGCAGGAACTCCCACAGGCCGGCGGCCTGCGTGCCGGCCGAACCGAACGCGTGCAGCATGCGCGTCGCGTCCAGGCCCAGCAGCCGGCCGACCGCGGCGGCCGCCGCCACGGTGCCGGCGGTCGCGGTGGTGTGGAAGGTCCGGTAGTGCGAGCGGCCGAGGAACTCGCCCACGCGGATGCCGACCTCGTAGCCCGCCACGGACGCCGCCAGCAGGTCGCGGCCCGAGGCGCCGATCGACTGCGCCACCGCCAGCACCGCCGGGAAGACCACCGCCGCCGGATGGAACACCGAACCGTTGTGGACGTCGTCCTGCTCGGCCACGTGCGACGCCGCCGCGTTCACCATGGCGGCGAACATCGGGCTGGTGCGCGTGCGGGAGATCAGCACCTCGCTGGGCCCGTCGCCCGGCCCCATGGCCCGCGCGAAGGCGGCGATGGCCTCGACGGGCCGCGATCCCTTGCCGGCGAGCACGGAGCCGAGCCAGTCCAGGAACAGGTCTTCCGCGCGCCGCAGCACCGGCGCCGGGATGTCCTCGAAGCGCAGGCCGGCGGCGAACGTCGCGAGGGTCAGTGAGGGGTGGTCGACAGCGGTCATGGGATGGGGGTGGGGACGGGTCGGGTCGGTGGAGGGATCGTGGCGCGTCATTCGGCCTGCACGCCGGAGGCCCTGATGACCTTGCCCCACTTGGCCGTCTCGGTGGTCAGCAGGGCGCGCAGCGACTCCGGGGTGACCTTGTCCATGGGCACGATCTCCGCGCTGAGTTCGGCGATGCGCGCGCGGACCGCCTCGTCCTGCAGGGCGGCGCGCAGCGCGACGTTGAGCTTGGCCGTGACGTCGGCGGGGGTGCCCTTGGGCGCGTACACGCCGTGCCAGACCCGGACGTCGAAGTCCTTGAAGCCCTGTTCGTCCAGGGTCGGAATGGCCGGCATCGACGCCAGCCGCCTGGGCGTGGTCACGCCGAACACCTTCACCCGGTTGCCGTCCTTGATGACCGGCGCGGTCTGGGTCGTCTGGTCGCACAGCAGGTCGACCTGGCCGCCCATCAGGTCGTTGAGCGCCGGGCCGGCGCCCTTGTAGGGCACGGTCGTGAGCTCGACGCCGGCCTGGTTGGCGAACAGCAGGCCGCACAGCTGCGACACCGCGCCGATGCCGGCGTTGGCGAGCGTCACCTTGTCCTTGTTGGCCCTGACGTGGGCGAGCAGTTCCTGGAAGTTGTTGGCCGGGAAGTCCTTGCGCGAGAGCAGCGTCATCGGCACGTCGAGCACCTGGCCGATGTACTCGAAGTCCTTGAGCGGATCGAACGAGAGCTTGCGGTAGAGCGCCGGCGCGGTCGCCATGCCCATGTGGTGGATGAGGATGGTGTTGCCGTTGGGCGCCGCGCGCGCCACGCGCGCCGGGGCGATGGTGCCGCCCGCGCCGACCGTGTTCTCCACGATCACGGTCTGCCCGAGCGACTTGCCCATCGGGATGGCGAGCATGCGCGCCACCACGTCGGTCGGCCCGCCGGCCGAGTAGGGCACCACCAGCGTGATGGGCTTGTCGGGCCAGGCGGCCTGCGCCGCCGCGGGCACGTGCAGGGGCGCCAGGGCGGCGGTGAGTGCGATGCCCAGCCATGTCCTGATCTTCGATGTCATGTCGTCTCCTGTGGGTCGTTTGAAAAAAGGGGGGGGGTCGGGCCGAGGGGCCGGGCGGGGCGCGGGCTCAGCCCGCCGCCGCCCGCGCCAGCAGGCGTTCGGCGAGCCGGACGACGGGGGCGTCGACCATGCGGCCGTCGACGTTGACCACGCCGCCGCCCGCCGCGCGCACCGCCTCGGCCACGCGCCGGGCCCAGGCCAGTTCGTCGTCGCCCGGGCGGAACGCGGCCTGCACCGCGGCGACCTGGTCCGGATGGATGCACAGCTTGGCGCCGAAGCCGCCCCGGCGCGCGCGCGCGGCCTCGGCCGCGAGCCGCGCCGCGTCGCGCCAGTCCGCCACGACGCCGTCGACCGGCGCGGCCAGCGCGGCCCGGCGCGACGCCAGCGCCAGCGCCAGGCGCACCGGCACCAGCTCGGTCTCGTCGGGGCCGCAGGCGAGGCCCGCGTCGGCCTGGAAGTCGAGGTGGCCGAACACCAGGCGCAGGACCTGCGGCGCGGCCGCCAGCGCGTCGAGCGCGTCCAGCCCGGCGACCGACTCGACCAGCGGCAGCAGCGCGACGCCCGGGCCGGCGGCGCGCGCCAGGGCGGCCAGGTCCGTCGCGCGCTCGGCCTTGGGCAGCACCACGCCGGCCAGCCGGTCCCCCGCGGCGAGGCGGCCGACCAGCGCGAGGTCCTCGGCGTGCCAGGGCGTGTCGCTGGCGTTCACGCGCACCAGCAGGCGGTCGCGCGCGGCCGGCGGCAGCGCCGCGAAGCCGTCGGCGATCTGGGCGCGGGCGGCGTCCTTGCGCGCCGGCGCCACCGCGTCCTCCAGGTCGACGATGACGCCGCCCGCGCCGCTGGCGAGCGCCCGCGCCAGGCGCTCCGGGCGGTCGCCCGGCACGAACAGGAAGCTGCTGGCCATGGCCAGCGCGACGGCGGGCGCGGCGGCCATCAGATCGCCTCCGTGGCTCGCAGCGCCGCGATCGCGTCCGCGTCGCGGCCGAGCGCGCGCAGGATGGCCTCGGTGTGCTCGCCCACCGAGGGGACCGGGTCCATGCGGTAGTCGAAGGCGCTCTGGCGGCCGGGCGGCAGCAGCGCCGGGATGGGGCCCGCGGGCGAGCCGACATCGCGCCAGCGCTCGCGCGCCCGCAGTTGCGGGTGCGACCACAGGTCGGCCATGTCGTTCATGCGCGCGTTGGCGATCTGCGCGGCGTCCAGGCGTTCGAGCACCTGCGCGGTGCTCAGCGCGGCGAAGGTCTCCAGGATGAGCGCCTCGAGCGCGCCGCGCTGCGCGTTGCGCCGGGCGTTGGTGTCGAAGCGCGGGTCGCTCGCGAGCTGCGGCCGCAGCAGCACCCGCTCGCAGAAGACGCGCCACTCGCGCTCGTTCTGCAGGCCCAGCATCACCGTGCCGCCGTCGCCGGCGGCGAACGGTCCGTAGGGATAGATGGTCGCGTGCGAGGCGGCGCTGCGCGGCGGCGGGCTGGCGCCCTGGTAGGCGTAGTACATCGGGAAGCCCATCCACTCGGCCAGCGATTCCAGCATCGAGACGTCGATGTGCGAGCCCTCGCCGGTCCGGCCGCGCTGCAGCAGCGCGGCCAGCACGCCGGTGTAGGCGTACATGCCCGCGGCGATGTCGGCGATCGAATTGCCCGACTTGCACGGCGCCTCGGGCGTGCCGGTGACCGACAGGAAGCCCGCCTCGCTCTGGATGAGCAGGTCGTAGGCCTTCTTGTCGCGGTAGGGCCCGTCCTCGCCGTAGCCGGAGATGTCGCACACGACGAGCGCCGGATGCGCGGCGTGCAGCGTCTCCCAGCCCAGGCCCATGCGCGCGGCGGCGCCGGGCGCGAGGTTCTGCACCAGCACGTCGGCCCCCGCGATCAGCTCGCGCAGCACGGCCAGAGCGGCGGGCTGCTTGAGGTCCAGCGTCAGGCTCTCCTTGGAGCGGTTGACCCAGACGAAGTGCGACGCCTCGCCGTCCACCCGCTGGTCGTAGGCGCGCGCGAAATCGCCGGCGCCGGGGCGTTCGACCTTGATGACGCGCGCGCCCAGGTCGGCCAGCTGGCGGGTGCAGAACGGCGCGGCGATGGCGTGTTCGAGGGAGACGACGGTGATGCCGTCGAGCGGTCCGGTCATGGTGCCTCCGAGCGGTCAGAACGAACGCGGCAGCCCGAGCAGGTGCTCGGCGACGTACGAATAGATGAGGTTGGTGGAGATCGGCGCGACCTGGTAGAGCCGCGTCTCGCGGAACTTGCGCTCGACGTCGTATTCGCAGGCGAAGCCGAAGCCGCCGTGGGTCTGCAGGCAGGTGTTGGCGGCCTCCCAGCTGGCCTTGGCCGCCAGGTACTTGGCCATGTTGGCCTCCGCGCCGCAGGGCCGGCCCGCGTCGAACAGCGCGCAGGCCTTCAGGCGCATCAGGTTGGCCGCCTCGGTCTCGATGTGGTTGTCGGCGATCGGGAACTGCACGCCCTGGTTCTGGCCGATGGCGCGGCCGAAGACGTTGCGGTCGCTCGCGTAGCGGCGCGACTTGTCGATGAACCACCAGGCGTCGCCGATGCACTCGGCGGCGATCAGCGTGCGCTCCGCGTTCAGGCCGTCGAGGATGTAGCGGAAGCCCTGGCCTTCCTCGCCGATCAGGTTCTCCGCCGGGATCTCCAGCTGGTCGAAGAACACCTCGTTGGTCTCGTGGTTGACCATGTTGAGGATCGGGCGCACGGTCATGCCCTTGCCCAGCGCCTCCTTCAGGTCGACGATGAAGATCGACATGCCCTCGGACTTGCGCTTGACGTCGGCCAGCGGCGTGGTGCGCGCCAGCAGGATCATCAGGTCCGAATGCTGGATGCGCGAGATCCAGACCTTCTGGCCGTCGACGACGTAGCGGTCGCCCCGGCGCACGGCGGTGGTCTTGATCTTGGTGGTGTCGGTGCCGGTGGTCGGCTCGGTGACGGCCATCGACTGCAGGCGCAGCGCGCCGCTGGCGATGGCGGGCAGGTAGCGCTGCTTCTGCGCCTCGCTGCCGTGGCGCAGCAGGGTGCCCATGTTGTACATCTGGCCGTGGCACGACCCGGCGTTGCCGCCGGAGAAGTTGATCTCCTCCATGATCACCGCCGCCTCGGTCAGCCCGAGCCCGGAGCCGCCATAGGCCGCCGGGATGAGCGCGGCGAGCCAGCCGGCTCGCGTCAGGGCGTCGACGAAGGCCTCGGGGTAGCCGCGCTCGTGGTCCACCTTCTGCCAGTAGGCGGCGTCGAACTGGCCGCAGACGTCGCGCAGGGCGTCGCGCATGTCCTGGTGGTCGTCGGGCGGGGGAATCTGGGTCTTCATGGAGCAAGGGCCTTTCAGGCGAGGGTGGCGGTGGCCTGCATCGTCAGCCACCCGTCGGCGTCCTCGGCCCACAGGTGGAAGGTGCGGTCATCGGGTCCGGGGCGGCCGCGCACGGCGAACGGCGCGACGTCGAAGGTCGGCCGCACCGCGCGGAACTCGAAGCGCGCGAACGCGGCCCCGGGCCGCTCGCGGCGCAGCAGGTCGACCAGCAGCGTGGCGATCAGCGGGCCGTGGACGATCAGGCCCGGATAGCCCTCGACCTCGGTCACGTAGCGGCGGTCGTAGTGGATGCGGTGGCCGTTGAAGGTCAGCGCCGAATAGCGGAACAGCAGCACGTCGTCGGCCACTAGCTCGCGGCCGAAGGTGGCGTCGCCCGGCGCCGCGACCGGGGCGGGCCCGGCCTCGCCCGGGGCGGCGGCCGCGCGGTAGACGATGTCGTGTTCCTCGGTCAGGCTCGGGCCGCGCGCGTTGCGCACGTCGTGGCGCACCTGCACGAAGACCAGCTCGCCGGTGCGCCCGGCCTTGTGCGCGACCGAGGCGATGGTGGAAGTGCGCGTCGCGTGGTCCCCCACGCGCAGCGGGTTGCCGGTCTCCCAGGTCAGGCGGCCGCCGGCCCACATGCGGCGCGGCAGCGGCACCGGCGGCAGGAAGCCGCCCCGCCGGGCATGGCCGTCCGGGCCGATCTCCGACTGCCGGTGATGCGGCAGGAAGTACAGCCAGTGCCACAGCGGCGGCACCGGCGTGCCGGCCACGGGCGGCGCGTCGTCGCGGTCGAGCGTCGCGGCGAGCGCGCGCACGGGCGCCGCGCCGATGTCGTCCGCGAGCGTCTCGCTGCGGCCCTGCCACGCCTGCAGCGCGGCGATGTCGTCGGGTGAGAGCATGGCCATCAGTCCACCCCCGCGCCGGACGACTTGACGATGCGGCCCCACTTCGCGAGGTCGGACTGCAGCAGCGCGGCGAACTGGGCCGGCGTGGTGGGAGGCGCGATCTCCACGCCCTGCTGTTCGAGTCTGTCGCGCAGGTCGGGACGGGCGAGCGCCCGGGTCGTGGCGTCCTGCAGCGTGGTCTGCACGTCCGGCGGCAGGCCGGCGGGCGCGAACAGCCCGATCCACAGCGTGCCGTCGTAGCCGGGCACCGACTCGGCGATGGCCGGCACGTCGGGCAGCGTGGGCGAGCGCCTGGCGCCGCTGACGGCCAACGCGCGCAGCTTGCCGCCGCGGATGTGCGGCAGCGCCGACGGCAGGCTCGCGAACACGATCGGCAGCTGGCCGCCCAGCACGTCGTTGATGGCCGGCGCGACGCCCTTGTAGGGCACGTGCTGCAGGCGGATGCCGGCCATGTCGTTGAGCATCTCGCCGAGCAGGTGGTTGAGCGTGCCGTTGCCGGCCGAGGCGTACTGGTAGTCCGTCCCGGGGCGCCGGGCCAGCGCGAGGAACTCGCCCAGGGTGTTGGCGGGGAAGGACGGGTTGACCAGCAGCACGTTGGGCACCGTGCCGATCAGGCCGACCGGGCGGAAGTCCTTGACCGGATCGAAACCGGGATTGCGGTAGAGCGCGGGGTTGATGGCCTGGCTGCTGCTGATGGTCATCAGCAGCGTGTGACCGTCCCTGGGCGAGCGGGCCACCAGCTGCGTGCCGATGTTGCCGCCGGCGCCGGGGCGGTTGTCGACCACCACGCTGGCGTTCATGACCTCGCCGAGCGCCTGGCCCACCAGCCGGCCCACGATGTCGTTGGTGCCGCCGGCGGCCTGCGGGACCACCAGGGTGACCGGGCGTGCGGGGTAGGGCGTCTGGGCCGCCGCCGGGACGGCCGCGGCCAATCCGGCCACGACGGCCAGCCACGACGCGAGTGCGCGCAAGTGCATGTTTCGTCTCCTGTTGTGCCCGCATGGTGCGGCCGGGAGCGGCGGCGCGCAATCCGCAATTTCGAGACCGAGCCTTCGGTGATTCCGAACGCTGGTCTACGATGCCGCATGCATTTCGACCTCCGCGACCTGCGCCTGTTCGTGGCCACCGCCGAACTCGGCAACCTCACGCGCGCGGCGCAGCAGCAGCACCTGTCGCTCGCCGCGGCGAGCGCGCGGATCAAGTCGCTGGAAGCGCAATGCGGCCTGCCGCTGCTCGCGCGCGAGGCGCGGGGCGTGAAGCTGCTGCCGCCGGGGGAAGCCGTCCTGCACCACGCGCGCCTGATGCTGCACCAGACCGACCACCTGCGCGACGAGCTGCTGGCCTATGGCGGCGGGCTGCGCGGCCACCTGCGCGTGTTCGCCAACACCACGGCGGTGACGGACTTCCTGCCCGAGCTGCTGCCCGCCTTCCTGGCGGCGCACCCGCGCATCAACATGGACCTCCAGGAGAAACCGAACGCTCTGATTCCGCGCGGCGTGCTCGAGGGCCGCGCCGACCTCGGCATCGTGGCCGGCGACGTCGACACGCTCGGCCTCGAATCGATCCATTTCAGCACCGACCGGCTGGTGCTGGCCACCGCCCACGACCACCGCTTCGCACGCCGCCGGCGCATCGCCTTCGCCGAGACGCTGGACGAGGACGCCATCGGCATGCAGCAGGGCAGCACCCTGCACGCCTTCCTCTCGCAGATCACCGAACACCTCGGCCGGCGTCAGAAGCTCCGGATCCAGCTCGCCAGTTTCGACGCCATGTGCCGGATGATCGGCCGCGGCGTGGGCATCGGCGTCGTGCCCGAGTCGGCGGTGCGCCGCAACCAGCAGGCCATGCAGCTCGCGCTGATCGAACTGAGCGATCCGTGGAGCGTGCGCGAACGCCACCTCCTGATGCGCGAGCGCGACAAGCTGCCCGTCTACGCATCGGCCTTCGTCGAGACCCTGTGCCGGCACCACGCGCCGGTGGCGGCGCCCGGGCCGGACGCGTCACGCGCCGTGGGGTGAGGGCACGTTCGCGAGCCAGTGGCGCGCGATGTGCTCGCGCGTGGCGCACCAGGCGCCGCCACGCTGCGCGATGTGCGCGAGCAGCGTGGCGAGGCCGTTGATGCGCCCGGGCCGGCCGATGATGCGGGTGTGCAGCCCGATCGACATCAGGCGCGGCGCCTGCCGCGACTCCGCCAGCAGGCAGTCGAAGGCGTCGATCGCGTAGTCGGCGAAGTCCCTGCCGCGCACGTAGGCGAAGCTGTCGAAGAAGCGCATGTCGTTGGTGTCGAAGGCGTAGGGCACGACCAGCCGGGCGGCGCCGCCGACGTCGACGTAGTAGGGCAGGTCGTCGTTGTAGGCGTCGCTGTCGTAGAGAAAGCCGCCGTGCTCGGCCAGCAGCCGCCGCGTGTTGACCGAGGCCGAGGACTTGGTGTGCCAGCCGACCGGCGCGCGCCCGTGCAGGCGGCGGATGGTCTGCACGCAGCGGGCGATCAGCGCGCGCTCCTGCGCCTCGGCCATGCCCGCGTGCGACTCCCATCGCCAGCCGTGGCAGCAGACCTCGAAGCCGTGCTGCGCCGCGTCGGTGGCGACCCACGGCGTGGCCTCCAGCGCGCGGGCGCAGGCGTTGAGGGTCAGCGGCACGCCCGCTTCCATCAGCATGCGGGTGATGCGCCAGTAGCCGACCCGCGCGCCGTACTCGAACTGGCTTTCCATGCACAGGTCGGGCGCGCCCACCACCTCGTGGTTGACCTCGTGGCGGCCCTCGTTGCGTTCGTCGCCGGCGCTCAGGGCGAACTCGGCGCCCTCCTCGACGTTGAGCACGAAGGACACGGCCAGCCCGGTGTCGCCGGGCCAGCGCAGGGCCGGAGGGTTCCAGCGGTAGCCGGAGAAGTCGCGGGCGTTGCCGGTCATCCGGGGGTCCTCGCCGGGCGCCGTGGCGCGGCCGGGGCGCGGCACCGTTCGCGGCCGGTGGACGTCGGAGGACGGCGGGAAGGCGGGGTCATGGCGGTTCCTCGATGAAGCGGGGTGATCGGTGACGCGAGGGTGGAAGGGCGCAAGGGCGGCGCGCGTCAGCGCAGCCGCGCGTCGAAGGTGTCGGGCGCCACCGGGGTGGCCAGCCCTTCGCGATGGATGGCCTCGACCGCCGTCAGCACCGGGGCCATCTCGGCCTCGGCCATGGCGTAGCGCGGGCCCAGCTCGGCGAAGTCGCGCGCGATCTCGCGCAGCAGCGCGGCCTCGTCGATGCGCACGAGGGCCCCGCCGTCGATCGCGACCTCGCCCGCGACCATCGAGAAGGCGAGTCCGGCGCCGCGCTCGGCATACACCAGCTGGCGCACGGGATCGTTCAGGGGCGTGAAGGTCACGGTGTCGGTGCGGTAGGCCACCAGGTCGGCGATGGCGCCGACGCGCAGCGCGCCCAGGGCGTCGCCGAAGCCCAGCGCGCGGCCGCCGGCCAGCGTGCCCGCGTGCAGCGCCTCGCGCGCCGACAGCCAGCGCGCGTGGTCGTCGCCGCGCAGCTTGGACACCGCCGCCGCGCTGCCCAGCACGTTGAGCATGTTGACCGTGACCGTGGAGCAGGAGCCGTCCGAGCCCAGGCTCACGTTGACGCCGGCGTCGAGCAACGCGCGCACCGGCTGCACGCCCGAGCCCAGCAGCAGGTTGCTCCAGGGGTTGTGCTGGGCGGTGGCGCCGCTGCGCGCCAGCGCGTCGATCTCGCGCGGGTTGAGCCACACCGCGTGGATCAGGCTGGTGGCCGGCCCCAGGAAGCCGATGCGTTCGAGGTACTCGACCATCGGGCAGCCGAAGAAGCACTGGCCGGTGACGACCTGCAGCCGCGTCTCCTGGACGTGCGTGATGACCGGCAACGCCAGCTCGTCGGCGAGGCCGCGCACCGCCCTAAGGAAGGGCTCGGTGCAGCGCTGCGGCGCGGAGGCCGAGACCAGTACGCCGACGCGCCGCGCGTGGGGATGGCGATCGCGCGCGAGCTCGCGCACCAGGCCCAGCTGGTCCGCCGCCGCCGGGCGCGGCGCGGCGCGCAGCTCGGCCGCGAGCGCGGGCGGAACGTGCTTCTCGACGAAGGGGAAGTTGTCCACGATGGGCTTGTCCATCATGGCGAAGCCCACCAGCGCGCGGATGCCGGCGTCCTCGTAGGCCTGCAGCGCGGCGTCGATGCGCTCCCGGTCGATCGCGCCGCCGAGCGCGGTGTCGTCCACCAGCGTGGTGCAGCCGGTGCGCAGCGACTCGATGGCGCCGATCATCGTGCGCAGGTAGACCTGGCGCGGCGTCAGCGTCACCGGCGTGCGCGTGCGCACCAGGTGCATCCACAGTTCCAGCGGAAGGTTCTCGGTGCGCCCGCGCTGGAAGTGCTCGTGCGAGTGCTGGTGGCCGTTGACCAGGCCGGGCACCAGCAGGTGATCCGTCAGGTCGACGACCGCGTCGGCGTCGCCCAGGGTGCCCGCGGCCGCGATGGCGGCGATGCGATCGCCCTCGATCAGCACGTCGCGCGGTTGCCCGTCGAAGGCCAGCGCATCGCCCAGCAGGGCCCGGGCGTTGCGCAGGAGGGTGCGTTTCTTGCTCATCGTGCGACTCCTTGATGCTTGAATGGACGATCACCGTGAACGACCCGACGCCGCCGATCGACGCCGCCGACGACGACGAACGCTGGATGCGGCTCGCGCTGGACGAGGCGCATGCCGCGCACGCCCGGGGCGACTGGCCGACCGGCGCCGTGCTGGTCAGGGACGGGCGACTGCTCGGACGCGGCGCCAACCGGCAGGTCACGCGTGGCGACGTCACCGCGCACGCGGAGCCCGAGGCCCTGCGCGACGCCTTGGCGGCGCACGGGCCGGACGCCGCGCGGGGCGCCACGCTCTACTGCACGATGGAGCCCTGCCCCATGTGCGCGGGCGCGCTCGCGCTCGGCGGCGTGCGCCGCCTGGTGCTGGGCCTGCGCCATGCGCGCCTGCGCCGCAGCGACCTGGGCGACTACGGCATCGAGGCCTTCTGCCGCCTGACCGGCTTCGAGCTGGCGCTGCGCGAGGGCGTCCTGGGCGACGAATGCCTCGCGCTGCGACGGCGCTGGGGCGGCGACCGGGTCCACCCCGCCTGAGACCGTGCGTGCCATCGGCCGGACCCTCAGCGGAAGTGCCGCGAGACGCCGGCGACGCGTTCCATCACGACCATCAGGATCAGCGTCGCGGTGACGAGCACCCCCGACACCGCCGCGGCGCGCACGTCGAGGTTCGATTCGATGATGTGCCACATGCGGATCGGCAGCGCCTCGCTGCGCGCGTCGGACAGGAACAGCGACACCGCCACGTTGTCGAAGGAATACATGAAGCCGATGAAGGCCCCCGCCGCGATGCCCCGCGCGATCAGGGGCAGCGTGACGGTGCGGAACACGTGGAGCGGCCGGGCGCCCAGCGAACGCGCGCTCTCCAGCAGGCTGGGGTCCATCTGCAGCAGGCTCGCCGACGTGGTGCGCAGGATGTAGGGCGTGGTGATCGCGACGTGGCCGATCACCAGCGTGCCGAACGACAGCCCCAGGCCGGCGAGGTTGAACAGCATCAGCAGCGACAGGCCGATGGCCAGGGCCGGCAGCATCAGCGGCGACAGCAGCATGGACTCCGCCACGCGCGCCCAGGCCTCGCGCCGCCGCGCCAGCGCGAGCGCCGCCGCCACGGCCAGCAGCACCGAGATGCCCGTGGCGATCGCCGCGAGCCGCAGCGACAGCAGGAAGGCGTCGACGAGTTCCGGGGACTGGGTCCACAGCGCCTCGTACCAGCGCGTCGAGTAGCCCGGCGGCGGGAACTTCAGGGAGTAGCCGCTGGTGAACGACGTGACGATCACCACGACCGTGGGTGCCAGCAGCAGCAGGCCGGCGAACGCCCCGAGCAGGCCGAACACGGTCCAGAACGAGCGCCGTTCGAGGGCGCCGCGCAGCGACCCGGTGGCACGGGCGCGCGTGTCGGCGCGGCGCGGCGCGCCGGAGACGAATTCCTCAGGCATGGACGAAACCCCTGCTGCGCCGGCCGAGCGCGTTGATCGCGACCACCACCGCCAGCACGCACACCAGCAGCAGCATGGCGATCGCGGCGGCGAAGGGGTAGTCGTTGGCCTGAATGGCCTGCTGGTACATGTAGTAGGGCATGAACATCTGCTGGCCGCCGCCCACCAGCGTCTGGGTGACGAAGGCGCTCACGCTCGAGGCGAACACCAGCAGCGCGCCCGCCAGCAGACCGGGCATCGACAGCGGCAGCGTCACCCGCGCGAACGTGCGCCAGTGGCCGGCGCCGAGCGCGAGCGACGCCTGGCGCAGGTTGGGGTCGACGTTCATCAGCGCGGTGATGAGCGGCAGCACCATCAGCGGCAGCTCGATCTGCGCCAGCGCGACGGCGACGGCGCCCGGCGTGTAGAGCAGCTTGAGCGGCTCGGCGATCCACCCCAGGTCCAGCAGGGCGGTGTTGACGATGCCCTGGCGGCCGAGGATCACCACCCACGCGAAGGTGCGCACCACCGAACTGGTGAGCAGCGGCAGGATGATCAGCAGCATCAGCGGACCCTGCCAGCGACCCGGTGCCTGCGTGTAGAGCCAGGCCAGCGGGAAGCCGATGACGAGCGTGAGCGCCGTGACCTCGAGGCCCAGCCACAGCGTGTTGCCCAGCACCGCCAGGTTGAAGGCGTCGGTGAGGAATTTCGCGTACTGGCCGAAGCCGAACCGCGTCATTCCGGCGTCGTCGTGCAGGCTCACCCAGGCCAGCAGCAGCATCGGCGCGAGCACGAAGGCGACGAAGAAGAGCCCCAGCGGCAGCGAGAGCGGCAGCGCCGAGGCGGTGCGGGAGGGCGATGCGGCGGCGGCCATGCGTCAGCCCGCGAACACGCCGGCCGGCGAGCCCGGGCGCAGGCTGACGCCCACGCGGTCGCCCGCGGCGTAGCGGTGCGCCTCGGCGTTGCGGGGCTGCGTGACCTTGAGGGTGTGGCCGTTGCCCAGCAGCAGTTCGTACACCAGGGAGGGGCCCAGCGGCAGCACCATCCCGACCGTCGCCGGCAGGGCGCCGTCGGCGGGCGCCGCGAGCGACAGGTGCTCCGGCCGCGCCGCGACCACCACGCTGCCGGCGCGCGAGCACGGCGCCGCGCGGTCCAGGGCGAGCGAGCCGCCGCCGTCGCACTCGACCGTGAAGCCGCGCGGTCCGCCGGGCGCGAGCCGGCCCGCGAGCAGGTTGGCGGTGCCGATGAAGGTGGCGACGAAGCGCGTGGCCGGGCGGTCGTAGATGGTCTCGGGCGTGTCGAACTGCTCGACCCGCCCGGCGTTCATCACCGCGATGCGGTCGGCCATCGACATCGCCTCGTCCTGGTCGTGGGTGACCAGCAGCGTGGTGATGCCCAGCTCGCGCTGGATGCGCTTGATCTCGATCTGCATGTCGAGCCGCAGGTTCTTGTCGAGCGCGGCGAAGGGCTCGTCCAGCAGCAGCACGCGCGGGCGCACGGCCAGCGTGCGGGCCAGCGCCACGCGCTGCTGCTGGCCGCCGGAGAGTTCGCGCGGATAGCGCGCGCCGAAGGCCTCCATGCGCACCATGGCCAGCATCTCGGCGGCCGCGCGGCGCGCCTCCTGCGCCGCCACGCCGCGCGCGCGCAGGCCGTAGGCGACGTTGGCCGCGACGCTCATGTGGGGAAACAGCGCGTAGTTCTGGAACACGATCCCCGCGCCGCGCTCGTTGGTCGGCAGGGCGTCCACCACCTCGGCGCCCATGCGCACGGTGCCGCCGGTCTGGCGCAGCAGGCCGGCCACGATGCGCAGCAGGGTGGTCTTGCCGCAGCCGCTCGGGCCCAGCAGCGCGACCAGCTCGCCGGCCGGCACGTCCAGCGAGACCGACTCGACGGCCGTGGCCCCGGCGTAGCGGTGATGGATCCGGTCGAGGACGACCTCGACGCTGGGGGCGCGGACGGGTGCTGGCATGGTGTGGGGCTCGGGGGCGCGGCGCCGGTATGGGCCGCGCTGGCTCCAGCAACACAAGAAGCGTGCCACGCGGCCCCGGGCCCGAGCGCCCCGCGCTGGCCACAAACGGGCCTCGGATTGCGCACAATCCTCGGGCGGTTTGTACACAAGTGGTGCGGTGCGTGCCATCTTGGCGCGTCCGGACGCACGGCTTCGCAGGGGTGGCACGCCGCCGGACCGCGTTCGGCGAGCCGTTTCCATGGCATGAAGATTGCGCACACCCGGCCCGCCTGGTCCGCAGGTTCTCGTCGCAACAAAGGAACTCCATGAGCACGTCACTGTCCCGTCGCCAACTGCTGCAGGGTGCCGCCGGCATCGGTGCGGCGCCATGGGCGCTGCACGCCGGCCTGTCGCACGCGCAGGCCCGGTCGATCTCGGCCACCACCTACCCGGGCGCCTGGGAATCCGCGCACCGCTCGATCCTGCTGCCGGCCTTCGCCAAGGCCACCGGGGCCTCCACCACGCTGGTGTCCTCGCTCGCGGTGGACACCGTGTCGAAGGTGGTGGCGTCCAAGGGCAATCCGCCGTTCGACGTCATCATCCTGGACGAGGGGCCCTACCTCGCGGCCCTGTCGCAGGACATCTTCGAGAAGATCCCGCTCGACAAGGTGCCCAACCTGAAGGACGTCCCGGGCAAGCTGGTCGACCCGCGCGGCCTGGGGGTGTTCGTCTCCGGCCAGATCATCGGCATCGCCTACAACACCGAGAAGATCAAGAACCCGCCGCGCTCGTGGAACGACCTTCTCAAGCCCGAATACAAGGGCCGCGTCGGCCTGGCCGGCATGGGTTCGACGCTGATGTCGGCCTGGATGGTGGAGATCGCCCGCCTCAACGGCGGCAGCGAGGAGAACCTGGAGCCGGCGTTCGCGTTCGTGAAGAAGCTGCTGCCCAACGTGAGCGCGGTGGCCAGCAACCCGGGCTCGCTCGCCACCCTGTTCCAGCAGGGCCAGATCGACATCTCGGTGCACTACAACAACAACGTGGGCGACCTGCAGGGCAAGGGCGTGCCGGTGGCGCTGGCCCGGCCCGACACCGGGTGGATCCACATCAAGAGCGTGATGCACATCGTGAAGAACACGAAGCAGCCCGACCTCGCGGCGGCCTACATCAACGCCGCGTTGAGCCCCGAGGTGCAGACGCAGATGGCCGCCGCGCCGTATTTCGTGGCCCCGGTCAGCGCCAAGGCGGTGTTCAGTCCGGGCCTGCAGGCCTATGCCAGGACCATGGCCGACATCGAGGCCATGAACGGCGTCGACTGGGCCCGGCTCAACCCGCGCCGTGCCGAGTACATCGACCGCTTCAACCGCGAAGTCAAGGTCTGAGCCCGGCGCGAGGCCGCGCCACGCCGGGAATCCTCCGGCGTGGACCGCGCGGCGCCTGCGTCCTCCTACATCGCAGGAGTCGAGGGCGTGCGCCTAATGCGGCGATCGCCAACCAGGGAACGACCATGGACTCCATCAACCGCAATCAGCCCGAAGACAATCACGCCGACCTCGCCGGGGACGAGGCCGCCCGGCGCATCCAGGCCATGAGCGAGGACGCGCAGTCGTGCTTCTTCTGCACCAGTGCCGCGATGGGCGCGACGCAGGGCATCCGGCCGATGAGCGTGGAGAAGGCCGACGACGCGGGCAACCTGTGGTTCCTGAGCGCCTCGGACAGCCACAAGAACCGCGAGATCGAGGCCGACCCGAAGGTGCGGATCTTCCTTCAGGGAAGCAAGCACGCCGGCTTCCTGACCCTGGAGGGGCACGCCACCGTCAGCCGCGACCCGGCGCGCATCGACGAGCTGTGGCGCCCGATCATGAAGACGTGGTTCACCGAGGGCAAGGACGACCCGCGCATCACGGTGATCAAGGTGGCGCCGACGGGCGGCTACTACTGGGACAACAAGCACGGGGACCTCGTGGCCGCCACCAAGATGGTCGTCGGCGCGGCCATCGGCAAGACCCTGGACGACTCGATCGAAGGCCAGCTGCGGCCCTGAACCGCCACGGCGTCCGCGCGGGGCGGCGAGGCGCCCGCCCAGGCCGATCCATCGGACGCTCAGGCGGTCCGGTCGCCTGTCTGCGCCGTGGCGCCGGTGCGTGGGCCGCCGGGGTCGGACCGCTTCGCCAGGCGGCGTTCGAGGCCGAGGTAGAGCGCGATGGCGCCGCCCAGCGGCACCACGTAGTAGAGCGCCCGGTAGGCCAGCACGGCGCCCATCAGCGTGCCCTGCGGGACGCTGCCCGAGAGCAGGGCGAGGTAGACGGCCTCCAGCACGCCCAGGCCGGCGGGAACCGGCGTCAGCACGCCGATGATCGAGGCCGCCAGCAGCACGCTCAGGGTGGTCGCGTACGGCACCCGCCCGTTCAGGAGCAGGTACATCGCCGCGCCCATCAGCGACCAGTTGACGGCCGACACGGCCAGCTGCACCAGCGCGAGCCCGGGCGAGGGCAGGTGGATGTCGCGCCGGCGCACGCGCCAGACCCGGCCCCGGGCCAGCGCGCACGCGACGACGTAGACGCCGGCCAGGGCCAGCATGGCGAAGCCGATCGCCTGGAAGGCCGCGGGACTCAGCGGGATCTGCGGGGGCGGGCGGATGGCGCCGGCGGCGAACAGGCCGCCGGCCACCAGGGCATAGCCCATCCAGTTGGTCGCCACGCTCACGCCGACGATCTGCGCGATGGTGACCTCGTCCAGGCCGGCGCGCAGGTAGAGGCGCGCCCGGGTGGCGACGCCGCCGATGAGCGAACCCAGGTTGAGGGTGAAGCCGTAGCTCGCCAGCGCGATGCACCAGGTCAGCAGGCGCGGCAGCCGGTGGCCGGTGTGGCGCCGGCCCACCAGATCGAAGCAGGCGTACAGCGCGTGGCTGACGGTCGCCAGGCCGAGGACCTTCAGCAGGAACAGGGGCTCGTACCCCTTGAGGGCCTGCCAGGCGCCGGACCAGTCGATCCGGTGCGCCTGGGAGACCAGGAGCCCGAAGACGACCACGCCGAAGACCAGGGGTCCCCAGCGGCGGACGTGTTTCCACAGCACGGGCCATGCCGGTGCCAGCCGGGTCGGCCATGTCGCTGCTTGCTTGGTCGTCATGGCGGGAATGCTTCCGCCGCCGACCGCCGCCGAGGTCTGATTGCGGCCTGTCATGACGTAGGCTGAGATCGACGGCCGGGAAACCGCGCGCGTCCGGCTCAGGAGGAGAGCAGTTCGCCGATCGGCCGCAGGTCCTCGACGTGGTCGCACAGGGCCTTGATCATCATCAGGATGGGCAGGCCCAGCAGCAGGCCCCACAGGCCCCACAGCCAGCCCCAGAAGATCATGCCGGCGAAGACGGCCACCGGATTCATCCGCGTGTGGCGCCCGGTCAGCCACGGCAGCAGCAGGTTGCCCACGAGCGTGTGGACGACGAGCGAGGCCGCCATGATCGCCACGGCCGGGCGCACTTCGCCGAACTGGAGGAACGCCGCGGCGCCGCTCGCCGCCATCACGGCCACCGAGCCGAGGTAGGGAATGAGGTTGGTGACGCCCGCGATGACGCCCCACACCGCCGCGTTCTCCAGGCCCATGGCCGCGAAGGCCAGTCCGCTCGCCACCCCGACGACGACGCTGGTCGCCCACTGGGCGATCAGGTACTTCTCGATGTAGGAGGTCACGTCGTCCAGCACGTGGACGGTGATCTTCTTCTTCTCCAGGCTCTTGCCGGCGATGCGCACGAGCTTGCGCCGGAACAGCTTGCCGCAGCCCAGCGAGAAGAAGGTCAGGAACGCCACCAGCACCAGCTGGCCGGCGAGGTGCACGAGTCCCAGGGTGCCGTGCCACAGGTGCTCGCGCACGTTGAACGCCGGTGGCTCGACGATCACGCGGGTGGCCCCCGAGCGCGTGGCGCCGCGGGCGGCGGCCTGCGTGGCCGCCTCCTCCAGCTGCGTCGCGGTCTTCTGAAGGGACTCGATCGTCGACGCGCCGCCGGGTCCGGGCGTCTGCTTCTGCAGCCCCGCCTTGATCTTCAGCGCCGCGGCCGGAAGACCGTCGACCAGTGCGATGGCGCTCCCGTACAGGCGCTGCGCCGTCCATCCGACCGCGCCGCCCAGCACCAGCAGCAGCAGGCCCGCCGCGAGCCAGCGCGACAACCGCAGCCGCTTCTCGAGGAAGTCGACCACCGGGGACAGGGCGTAGGTGCAGACCCAGCTGATCACGATCGGGATGAACACCGGCGAGGCCCAGTGCAGGGTGTAGACCAGGGCCAGCACCGCCAGCACCGCCAGCGAGGCGCTTCGCACGTCCACCGGCATGTGGATGACCAGGGGCGCGGCCGGCGACGTGGACCTGCCGGAGGAGGGGTCGGCGTCGATGTTGTTGTTGTCTGGGTGGTCCATGGGAGCTCCGAATGCGATCCGGCGAGGGTGCCGCGTCGCCCTGAAACCCCCTAGGGACAATGTCACGAAGTCTCGCGACACCGTCCCTCGCCGGCGCGTCAGATCGGCTTGCGGGCCGGTGAATCGGCGGCGGGATCGATCTCCTCGGCGACTTCCTTGCCCGCCAGGCCGCCCCCGACCGCGCCGACCGCGGCACCGATGGCGGTTCCGACCGGACCGGCCACCGTGCCCACCGCCGCACCGGCCGCCGCGCCGCCGGCGAGCGCACCCACGCCGGTGCCCACCGGATGGGCGCCCACGGACGCCGCGACACCGTCGCGATCGGCCACGCTCCCGCGATGCGCGGGCGTGGCCGAGCCCGAATGGGAGGTGGCGCGTGCACCGCCGGCAATGCCGGTCCCGCCGGCGTCGTCGAGCGGCTGGACGTCGACCTCGGTCTTGCGCAGCGTGTCGCGGACCACCTCGTCGCGTTCGGTGACCTGCGTGGCGATCTCGACCTCGCCCACCACGCGCGCCGACTTGCTCACGACGGCCTCCTCGGCCACGTTGCGCACTTCGATCGTGCCTTCCTGGAAGGCCGCGAAATCCGCCTCCGTCGCGGGCCGGTCGACGACGCGGCGCTCGACTTCGGCGTGCGCCTCGCGCAGATGGACCGTTTCCTGGACCGGCACCTCGACCACGCGGCTGAACACGCGCACGCCCCCCTTGCCCACCGCGCGCTTGCCCACGGCCAGGTTTTCCTGCACCAGGTTCACGGTGCGCGTCTCGCCCGCGGCGACGTCGCTGCCGAGCGTGCCCACGGCGCCTCGCGCGGCGGTGGCGCCGCTCGCGCCACCGGACCAGCCGTCGCTGCGCCACTGCTGCTCGCGCTCGTCGACGTCGACGGCGCCGCAGTCCTCCATGATCTCGCCGACACGCGGCATGTCGGCGTCCGCGACGGACTCGACCGTCAGGCCGAAGCCGCCCCGGCGGAAGGCCTCGTGGTAGGTGCCCGCGTGCGGATTCGACGCGTCGTCGTTGCCGAAGAGGGAGCGGAAGAAGCCGGCGATGCCGCCCTGGTCCTCGGCGCGCGCGGTGGCCGGTTCGCCGCCCGCGCCGCTTTCCGTGGACGGGGCGCTGCCCGTGACGTGCCCGGGCGAGAAGCCGGCCGCCAGCAGACGGGTGCGCGCTTCCTCGGCGGCGGCACGGGTGTCGAACATTCCAACCAATACGGAGTTCATGATGGTTCCTTTCCTGTGGGAGGGGAAAACAGCCTTGTCGAAGGCTTGGGATGACTGGCTTGACAGGCCAGGTGACTAAGGTGTCTCGTCGGCCGGCGGGGCGTCCGGATCGAGTCGTTCGATGGCGACGTCCTCGCGGCGCAGCACGAAGGTCTCCGCGTGGCGCCGGGTCGACGCCGTCCGCGTGATGTGGAGTTCCTCCCTGAGCATCAGCCGCTTCTCGGTGACCAGCACCTCCTCGACGACGGGGACGATCAGCGTGTCGCCCTCCTGCCGGGCGGCCGGTGTCTCCAGCGAGGGCAGCAGGCGTCCGACGGCCCGGCGCTCGACGTGCACGGTCTGCGCCACCAGCGGCTCGTCCACCGCCTCCTCGCGCTCGCTGACCGTCCTGACGATGCGCCAGCCGCCGTGGTCGACCTGGCGCTTGTCGATGCGCAGCGATTCGTCGATCACCGGGGCCGTGATGGGGGGGCGCTCTGGGTTCATCGCATTCGGCAAGGTCGTGGTGGTGGTCGTCTTCGGGATTCGGAAGGACCCGGGCCCCGGGCAACGCGCGGGGTCCGGCGACTCGCCGGCGCTGCGTCCGGCGATCGGTCTTTGAAAATTTATGCCGTCCCGGACGTGCGGGCGTGCAGTGGTTCACGACGCCATCCCCGTGTCGGAATTCCACCCGCCCGGCCGCGCCGTCGGCGGGCCGTCGCCCTCGGGGCCGAGGGCCGGGCGCCATCGCAATTCATTTCGATCCGTCGCAATGGGCCGCAATTCGTGACGATTCCCGGCCCGATGGAAAAACAATGTAAAGCGGGCGATCTTCTCCGACAGGCAAGCAGGTCCTTGGATTGGCCGGCCCGCGATGCCGGCGTCCATGGTCGGTGACCCCCACGAATGCCGATCGCGACCCCCCCCTCTCATGACCTTTGCCAATTGGTGTCTCTTTCTCGGTTTGCTGCTGCTGATCATGTCGATCTCCGACAGCCTGCTCAAGAAATTGCCGTTCAGTTCCGCGGCCGTCTACATGATCCTCGGGATCGCCGCCGGACCCTACGGACTGCAATTGCTCGACCTGAGCATGGGCATCCACGACGATGCCCACCTGATGGAGATCCTCACGGAAGTGGTGGTGCTGGTGTCGCTGTTCGCCGTCGGGCTGAAGCTGCCGGTGCGCGCGTCGCAGGCGCCCTGGCGCGTGCCCATCCTGCTGGCCACGGTGGCCATGGTGATCACGATCGGCCTGACCGCGGCGGTCGGCGTCGCCCTCGGCGGGTCCCTGGCCCTCTCGCTGCTGGTGGGCTCGCTGCTCGCGCCGACCGATCCCGTGCTGGCGTCCGAGGTCCAGGTCGCGCACGGCGAGGACCGCGACGCCCTCCGGTTCGGACTGACGGCCGAAGGCGGGCTCAACGACGGCACCGCGTTCCCGTTCGTCATGCTGGCCCTGGGCCTGATGGGCTACCACGAGCTCGGGCCCTACGGCGCGAGATGGTTCGGCGTGGACGTGCTGTGGGCGGTCGTCGGCGGCATCGGCATCGGCTGGCTCTGCGGCGCCGGCTTCACGCGCGCGGTCATCGCGCTGCGCCGGCACAAGGGCTCGGCGATCGGCATGGAGAGTTTCCTGGCGCTGGGGCTGATCGCGGTCACCTACGGGCTGTCCATCCACGCGTCGGTCTACGGTTTCCTGGCGGTGTTCGTGGCCGGACTGGGCATGCGGGGCATCGAGCAGGAGGCCGTCGGCGCGGCGGCCAAGGCCGATCCGGGCCCGGACGTGCGTTCGCCCGCCCGGCTTCCCGCCACCGAGGTCACCAACATCGCGCTGGACTTCATCGAGGATCTGGAGAAGTTCGCGGAGATGGCGGCGATGCTGGTCATCGGCAGCCTGCTGACGCTGGAGATGGTGACCTGGCAGAACGCGCTGCTGGCGGCCAGCCTGCTGTTCGTGATCCGGCCCCTGTCGGTCTTCGCGGTGACCTGGCGCAGCGGCTGGACGCGCTCGCAGCGACGCATCGGCGCCTGGATGGGCGTTCGCGGGGTCGGCTCGATGTACTACCTGGCCTTCGTGCTGACCCACGATCTCGGCCTGGATCCGTTGGCCGAGCAGGTGACGGGGGTGGTGCTGTTCACGATCGCCGCCTCCGTGGTGCTGCACGGCGTCTCGGCCACGCCGATCATGACGCTCTACCGCGACCGGCGGCGGCGCGGCCGTCGCGGGGACGAGCGCGTGTCCTGACGCGGCGGCCCGCCGACGATTCCCGCACGCGAGGACCGGACGATGGCGCTATGCCGCCGGCCGGCCGTCGGCGGCCGGCGCGACCGAGGCGCCCTCGATGCCGTGGCGGCGCAATGCGTCGCCGACGAAGCCGCTGGCCTTCATCGCCTCGACGAAATCGCCCAGCACCCGGGCGGCGGCCTCGCCGCGCGACTTCGGGCACCCCATCGCCTGGCGGATCACCATGAAGCGCCCGGGCAGCAGGCGCAGGCCGGGGTGCCGGGCGGCGTCGGCCTCCAGCTGCTGCTTCACGCCGGCGGCGACGTCGAGGTCCTGTTCCAGGAAGGTCGCGACCACCGTCGGCGAGGTGGGCGCGCGCACGATGGCAGCCTGCTTCAGCTCGCGCGTCAGGTACAGGTCGTAGGCGCTGCCCTTGCCGACGACCACGCGCGTGCCGGGGCGGTCGACCGCGTCGTTGTCGCGCAGCGGCGAGGCGTCGCGCACGAGGTAGGCGCCCTCGATGTGGACATAGGCGTCGGTGAAGGCGATCTGCGCGCCGCGCACCGGGTCGATGGCGAAGAAGCCGATGTCGGCGCGTTCGTCGGCCACGGCCTCCACCGACTTGCCGGCGGCGTCGAACACCACCAGGTCCAGCCCGACGCCCAGGCGCTCGGCGAAGGCGCGCGCCAGGTCGACCGAGACGCCGCCGGGCGCGCCCGTGGCCGGGTCGGTGTTGGCGAGGATCGGGTTGCCCAGGTTGATGGACGCGCGCAGCACGCCGGTGGGGGCGAAGGCCTGGACGAGGGCGGGATCGAGGGCGGTGGTCATGGCGTTCATCGGGTGGTGTCGGGTGGGAGGGGGTCGGGGGGCAGGAGTGGCAGGAGTGGCAGGAGTGGCAGGAGTGGCAGGGGGTCGTCGAAGGGATCGGTCGTTCCGAGTGGGAGGTGATTGTCGGATGCGGGGCGGGTCCGGCACGGGCTGCGGAAGGATTTGCGGCAAGGATGCCGGCGGCGGACGCCGCGCCGCGCCGCGCCGCGCGCGGGCATCCGGCTTGCCCGGGTGTCGCCGCCCGGTAGGGTCGCCGCCCGGCGACCCGCCGGCGCCGATCTCATGGAGGACCTTTCGATGGCTGGCACGGATTCCGAAGCAGGCAGGGGCGACACCGGCGACGCCGGCGTGGGTGGTGTGGGTGGTATGGGTGGCGCGGTCGGCGGTGGCGACGGGGGCGGAGGTGCCAGCGGACGGCCCGCGCCTTCGCCGGGCGATCTGTCGCGCGTCGCGCAGGATTTCACCGAAGGGCCGAACGTCGAGTTCAGTCCCTGGGAACTGCAGGCCGCGCGCGGCGAGACGCCGCTGGAGGGCCCCCGCGCCGAGGACGCATTGGACTGGCGCGAATTCCAGGCGCGCTACGACGCCTGGAAGGAGGCGACGGTGCGTTTCGAGGCCGCGGTCGCCGCGATGCGCGACGGCGCGGCCGACGCACGCACCGAGGCCCGGCGCCAGGCCCTGGAACTCGCCCGGCTCCACCATGCCTTCATGGAGTCGTCGCAGCCCTACTTCCAGGCCACCAAGGTCGACGACTGAGCCGGCGCACCGGGCGCGGCCGCGACGCCCGACGCCCGCCGTCAGCCCGGCCCGGCCGGTGCGGCGTGGCGGCAGACCCAGTCGACGATCCGTCGGGCCGCATCCTCCCGGCAGGCCGGGGCGCCGCTGCCCAGGAAGCCGTGGTGCTCCCCGGGATAGAGGATGAGTTCGGTCGGCGTGTCGCCCGCCCGCGCGAGGCTTACGAACAGTTCCTCCGACTGGCACTTGGGACAGCGTTCGTCCTCCTTGCCCTGCAGGAACAGGGTGGGCGTGCGCGATTGCTCGATGTGGTGCAGCGGCGACAGCGCCCGGGCGCGTCCGCGATCGAAGCGCGGGGCGGTGGCGAGGTAGTAGGGGTCGGCGTAGTAGCCGCCGTCCGACGTCCCGTAGTGGGTCTCGATGTTGCCCACCGGCGCCATCACCACGGCGGCCCGGAAACGGTCCGTGTGGCCGGTGGCCCAGGCGCTCAGGTAGCCGCCGTAGGACTTGCCCGAGCACGCCACCCGGTCGTCCGCGACGCCGTCGCGCTGCAGTCGCGCGATGGCGGCGAGGTGCTGCGGCAGGTCGTGCTCGCCCCAGTGGCCGGCCAGCCGCTGGCAGAACGCGCGGCCGTAGCTCGACGAGCCCACCGCGTTGAGCGCCAGCACCGACCAGCCGCGCGCGCACAGGACCTGCCAGAACACGTTGGTGTCGAAGTCGAGCAGGGCGTAGCTCGCCGGGCCACCGTGCATGTCGTCGAGCAGGGGGCCCGCGCCGGTGGCGCCGCGCTGGCGCAGCAGCCAGCCCTCGATCGTCTCGGTGGCGCCCTGGCCGTCGGGGACCTCGAAGGAACGGACCTCCGCCTCGATCGGCGTGCGGTCGCGCCACCAGGGGTTCAGGTCGCTGACCTGCACCTCGCCGCCGCCCTCGCGCGCCGACGCCCAGAGTTCGCTGGGCAGAGACGGGTGCGCGACGGCGTAGACGAAGTGCCGCTCGGTCAGCCCGAAGGCGCCGAGCTGCCGGTCGCCCGCGACCAGGACCTCGACGTCGCCGCTCGGCACGGCGATCGACACGATGTGGTGGCGGCCCCGCCAGGCGCGCGTGCACACGATGGCCGCGCCGTCGCGCGTCCACTGGACCGACAGCGGATCGGCGACATCGAACGACGCGTCGCCCATCATCCGCACCGCGCCGCTGGCGACGTCGACCAGCCACAGCTTGGGCTCCGCGTCGCCGTCCTGGGTGGCGCCGGTGAAGGCGATGAAGCGCCCGTCCGGCGACCAGACCGGCTGCATCACGATGGCGTGGTCGTGCGTCAGCCGGCGGTGTTCGCGGCCCTCGATGTCGCACACCCACAGGTCGGTGGCGTGCGCGAAGCGGCCCTCGCGCGAGCGTGAATAGGCGATCCGCCCGCCGTCGGCGGCGATGTCGAAGGCCATGACGTCGAACGCGCCCCGCGTGATCGCGACGTGGTCGCCGCACTGCGCGTCGAGCGAGAACAGATGGATCTGGCGCTGCAGGAGGTAGCCGATGCCGTCCTCCTTGTAGGGCAGCCGCCAGGCGATCTCGGGCGCGGAGACCTTGCGCTCGGGCACCGGCCCGGACGCCGGGGCGCCGCGCAGTTCCGGGTCCACCCGGACCGCCGCGCACACCACCAGCGAGCGGCCGTGCGGCGCCCACCGCAGCTGCGTCACCGATTCGTCGAAGCGGCCGAGCTGGCACGCCTCGCCGCCGTCGCGGCGCATCAGCCAGACCTGGGGCGAGGCGCCGTCCCGGCCCGACAGGAAGGCGAGCCGGTCGCCACTGGGCGACCAGCGCGGCGTGTCGTCCAGCCCCTGTTCCCGCGTCATGGGGCGGGGGGGCGAGCCGTCCAGGCCGAAGGCCCAGATCCGGGAGACGTAGCGGTCGTTCGCGCGATCGACCGAACGGACCGTGCAGGCGGCCAGGTCGAGGCCCGGCGCGCAGTGGATGTCGGTGATCTGGTGATGCAGGTGGAGGTCCTGCACGGTGAAGGGTTGCGGCATGGGAGCGACGGATGGCAAGGAAGGGAAATGGGCGACGGCGCGAAGCCGGTCCCGCGGCGTGCCCGAGGAGCAAACGGGATGCCGTGCGCGCGGCGCCGGCCCGGGCACGGGCGTTGCCACCACGGTGCGCATGCAAATCCTGGACACCGGTGGCCCCGAGGCCGACGCGCGCGTCGATGTCGCGATCGTGGGCGGCGGCCCGGGCGGCCTGACCGCCGCCCTCTACCTCGCGCGCTTTCGGCGCACGGTGGCGCTGATCGACGCCAACCAGAGCCGCGCCGCGAAGATCGCGCGCTCCCACAACGTCCCGGGCTTCCCCGAAGGCATCGCCGGCGCCACGCTGCTCGCGTCGCTGCGCAGCCAGCTGGCGCCCTACCCGGTGCGCACGGTGATGGCCACGGTGGAGCGCGTGGAACGCGAGGCGGACGGCTTCCGGGTGCGCTGGGGCAGCGGGGACGTGCGTGCGCGGCTGCTGCTGGCCACCGGCGTCACCGACATCGCCCCGGCCATGCCCCACCTGCTGGAGGCGCTGCGCACCGGCGCGTTGCGCTACTGCCCGGTGTGCGACGGCTACGAGGTCATCGACCGTGCCGTCGGCGTGTTCGCGGACGGCCCGGCCGGGGTGGCCGAGGCCGTCTACCTGCGGCATTTCTCCGCCGACGTCGTGCTGTTCATGGAAGGCGGCGCGCGGGCGCTCGCGCCGGCGGAGCGCGAGCGGCTGGCCCGGGCCAGCATCGCGTGTCCCGAGGAGCCCGTGCGCAGCATCCGCCACTGGAACGACCGCGTGACGGTGGTCCACGGCGAGCGCGAGACGCGCCGCGACGCGCTCTATTGCGCCCTGGGGGTGGACGTGCACGCGCACCTCGCCCGCGCGCTGGGCGCGACGACGCGCGAGGGCGGCTACGTGGCCGTGGACGCGCACCACGCGAGCGACGTCGACGGGCTCTACGCGATCGGCGACGTCGCCCAGGGACTCAACCAGATCGCCGTCGCCGCCGGCGGGGCCGCCGTCGCCGCCTCGGCGATGCACCGCCGCCTGGGCACGCGCGGCATGCCCGTGGCCCCCGCCGATCATCCCCGACCTGGAGCCGCGCCATGAGCGAAGCCGTCGAGCGCCGCGAGGCGAACGAGCCGAATGGGCCGAACGAACCGAGTGAGCCGAGTGGGCCGACCGAGCCCAGGCAGTGGAAGCTCACGCGCAACTGCGCGATGTCGCCACGCCGGCTGGGCCTGCAGGTCGGGGCGATCGCCTCGGTGATCGGCGCGGTCGGCGGCGGCTTCTGGTGGCTCGGCTATCCAGGGGTCGCGGTGTTCTGCGGGATCGAGGTGCTGTTCCTCGTCGGCGCCGTGCGGGTCTACGCGCAGCACGCCGTGGACGGCGAACGCATCCGGCTGGACCGCGACGCCCTGTGGATCGAATCCGTGAACGGCGGCGAGGTGCGCGCCTGCGCGCTGCACCCGGCCTGGGTGCGGCTGGAACACCGGGAGGGCTCGGCGCCGACGCTGCGCTGCGGCGGGATGCGCGTGCGGGTGGGCCGCCACGTCGGCGACGCGCAGCGCCGCCGGTTCGTGGCCGAGTGCGCCGAGGCGCTGGCCGCCATCCGCGCGGGCCGCCCCGGTGCCTGAGCGCGCCGGCATGCGGCTTGCCCGGCTCCGGTCGCCCTCCACTCGGTCAGGACCGTCATGAGCACCTCCACCCTCGATGCCCACGCCACCCCGCACGAAGAACCGCACGCGGTCCCGGTGGGCTGGCGCCGCTGGCTGCTCGCGACCAACCACAAGGACATCGGCACGCTCTACCTGCTGTTCAGCCTGACCATGCTGATGGTCGGCGGCGTGCTGGCCCTGGCGATCCGCGCCGAACTCTTCCGGCCCGGCCTGCAGATCCTCAACCCCGAGCTCTACAACCAGTTCGTGACCATGCACGGCCTGATCATGGTGTTCGGCGCGATCATGCCGGCCTTCGTGGGCTTCGCGAACTGGATGGTGCCGCTGGAGATCGGCGCTTCCGACATGGCCTTCGCCAGGATGAACAACTTCAGCTTCTGGCTGCTGCCGCCGGCGGCGATCCTGCTGGTGGCGCCGTTCTTCACGGCCGCCGGCTCGATCGGCGCGGGCTGGACGCTGTACCCGCCGCTGAGCCTGCAGATGGGCCCGGGCATGGACTTCGGCATCTTCGCCATCCACGTGATGGGGGCGAGTTCGATCATGGGCGCGATCAACATCATCGTCACCATCCTCAACATGCGCGCGCCCGGCATGACGCTGATGAAGATGCCCATGTTCTGCTGGTCGTGGCTGATCACCGCCTACCTGCTCATCGCGGTCATGCCGGTGCTCGCCGGCGCCGTCACGATGCTGCTGACCGACCGCCACTTCGGCACCACCTTCTTCGCGCCCTCGGGTGGCGGCGACCCGGTGCTGTTCCAGCACATCTTCTGGTTCTTCGGCCACCCGGAGGTCTACATCATGATCCTGCCGGCCTTCGGCATCGTGAGCCAGGTGGTGCCGGCGTTCTCGCGCAAGAAGCTCTTCGGCTACGCCTCCATGGTCTACGCGCTCGGCGCCATCGCGATCCTGTCGTTCATCGTGTGGGCGCACCACATGTTCACCACCGGCATGCCGGTGACGGGCCAGCTGTTCTTCATGTACACGACGATGCTGGTGGCGGTGCCCACGGCGGTGAAGGTCTTCAACTGGGTGGCCACGATGTGGCAGGGCTCGATCTCCATGGAGACGCCGATGCTGTGGGCGGCCGGCTTCATCTTCGTCTTCAGCATGGGCGGCTTCACCGGGCTGATCCTGGCGGTGGCGCCGATCGACATCCAGGTCCACGACACCCACTACGTGATCGCCCATTTCCACTACGTGCTGGTGGCGGGTTCGCTGTTCGCGATGTTCTCGGGGTTCTACTACTGGGTGCCGAAGTGGACCGGGGTGATGTACAGCGAGCGCCGTGGCCAGACGCACTTCTGGCTGTCGCTGGTGAGCTTCAACGTGGCGTTCTTCCCGCTCCACTTCCTGGGCCTGGCGGGCATGCCCCGGCGTTACGTGGACTATCCGATGCAGTTCGCGGATTTCAACGCCATCGCGAGCGCCGGGGCGTTCTTCTTCGGCTTCGCGCAGGCCTACTTCGTGCTCTTCGTGGTGGTGCCGGCGCTGCGCAAGCGGGGCGAGCCCGCGCCCGCCAAGCCCTGGGAGGGCGCCGAGGGACTCGAATGGGAGGTGCCTTCCCCCGCGCCCTTCCACACCTTCGAGACGCCGCCGCGCCTGGACGTCACGGCGACGCGCGTGATCGGCTGAGGCGGCCGGGCCGCGCGCGCGGCCTCAATGCAGCTTCAGGTCCGGCTGGCGGGTGCGGCCGAGCCAGTCGCCCAGCAGCCGGCGCAGGGCGCCGCGCCAGCCGTGGATGGCCAGTTCGTGCTGGCGGTAGAGGGCGGCGTAGACCAGCTTCGCGCTCAGCCCCTGGACGATGCGGTCGTGGCTGCGGCGCCCGAAGCGGGTCGTCAGGTTGCCGGCCGCCGCGCGGTCGCCCAGCGAGACGATCGCGCCCGCGCTCTCGAAATGGAAGTCCGGCGCGTCGGCCCCGCCGGGCCCGGCGCGCAGCGCCTCGGCCAGGTAGCGCGCCTGGGCCGACGCGACCTGCGCCGTGTAGGGCGCCGGGTGGCCGGTGGCGGGATCGACCCACTCGGCGCAGTCGCCGATGGCGTGGACGTCGGGCAGTCCCACGCACCGCAGCCGGCCGTCCACCCGCACCCGGCCCGAGCGGGTGATCGGCAGGACCGGGATGCGTTCGAAGACCCGCGGGCCACGGATCCCCGCCGTCCAGATGCGCAGGTCCGCATCGATGCGCCGGCCGCTGCGCAGGAGGACGCCGTGCGCGTCGATGCTCGCGACCCGGTCGCCCAGGACGATCTCCACGTTGCGCCGCTCGAGCGCCCGGGCGGCATGGGCGGAGACCTCGGGCGGGTTCGAACTCAGCAGGCGATCGGCGCCTTCGACGACCACGAGGCGGATGCGCGTGTCGTCCAGCGCCGGCTCGTGGACGCGCAGGGCGTCGATCGCATGGTGGATCTCGGCGCACAGCTCGACCCCGGTCGCGCCGCCGCCGACGACGACCACCGAGAGGCCCGCCTGCTGGCCGCGCGCCACCCGGAAGGCGCCCACCAGCAGCGCGTCGCGGATCCGCGTCGCCTGTTCGGGGTCGTTGAGGAAGTGGCAGTGGGCGCGCGCGCCGGGCGTGCCGAAATCGTTCTCCTCGCTGCCCAGCGCCAGCACCAGCCGGCCGTAGGGGATCGTCCGCGCCGGCAGCACGTCCTGGCCCTGGGGGCCGACGACCGGGCCCAGCGTGACGGTGCGGCCCACCGGATCGACCTGTTCGAGCGCGCCGATCTCGTAGCGGTAGCCGTGCGCGCTCGCGTGGCCGAGGAACGAACTCGCCGCGGCGGCCCGGCTCTGCATGGCGGTGGCGATCTCGTGCAGGCGGGGCTTCCACACGTGGTCCAGGACCCGGTCGACCAGCACCACGGGGGCCGGCGCGCCACCCCCGCGCCGGGCCTGGCGGGTCAGCCGGGTCACGAGTTCCAGCCCGGCGGCGCCGCCGCCGACGACCACGGTCGGCGCGAGCACGTCGTGGTGGCCGCGCGCCGTCTCCGGGACGGTCTCCACGGACGGCGGCGGGACGGCGGCGGTGCGCAGGAGCGAGGTTCTGGACATGGCGTGGTGCGGGGCAAGCGGCGTGCCCCCCGGCCGGCATCCGGCTTGCCGCGCGTCGCCCAGGAGGTTTCCCATGCACCCATTCTTCCGACGGCTCCTGCGGCGCGACGTCGACGGCCGGGGGATGACGGCGACGCAGGCCCGGCTGCTCGCGAACGTCCGGCTGACCGCGCTGGGCGTGGTCTACACGGGCGAGGACGTCGCGTCCCCGCCGGACCGCGAGCGCCGCCTCCGCCGGGACGCGACGACCGGTCGCGGCACGCCGGTTGCCCCGGACGACGCGCCATCCACTACCAGCGATCCGTCATGCGCGATCACCTCGTCTTCGTCCGGGCCGGCCGGCACTCCTTGCACCGCGAAATGATCGACGCCGACCCGGCGCGCAACTGGGACTGCTGCGTCAACGCCTGGGCGGGTCCGTCGCCGGCCGACCTGGCGGACCCCGGCGTCGAGATCTTCGAGGGCGGCGGCATCAACAAGTTCGAGGCCTTCATGGCCTATTCGGCGAGCCATCCCGAGGCGCGCGGGTACCGCCGGGTGCTGCTGCTCGACGACGACCTGCGCTTCCGGCCGGGCGACGTCTCCCGCTTCTTCGACCACTGCGAGCGCGACGCGCTGTTCCTGAGCCAGCCGGCCATCGCCTGGGGCAGCCATGCGAACCACCGGATCAATCTGTGGAATCCCATGTGCGTCGTGCGGCGGGTCAACTTCGTGGAGGTGATGGCCCCGTGCTTCTCGCGCGCGGCCCTGGACGAGCTGATGACCGAGACGTTCGGGCTGACGACCTGCACCTGGGGCATCGACTACGCCTGGTCGTCGCTGCTGCGCGACCGTGGCCGCCTCGCCGTCGTGGACGCCGTGGCGATGGCCCACACCAAGCCGATGGAAAGGAGCGGCGGCCCGTTCTACGAGATGCTTCGGCGCAGCGGGATCGACCCCGAGCAGGAGCTCGCCGCCGTCCACGCGCGCTACGCGCCCTGGGGCGAGATGGCGACGCTCGACGACGGCCATCGCCACCGGTGGCCGCTGCCCGCGCGGCTCAACCGGCGGGCGGTGGCGGCGTGGGAGGCGCGCAAGCCGGCGGCCCACCTGCGGCGCGGCGGCACGATCGTGCCGGCCCGCCCGGTGGGCGTGTTCGCGCCGCCGACGCGCGTGTTCGCCCCGGTGTGACCGCGCTAGACGGGCGCCGGCCCGGCGGGGCGCAGCAGCGCGACGATGCCGTGCAGGTCGGTGGCGATCGAATGGCACAGCGACCGCATCTCGTCCGTCGGCGCCAGCAGGTCCGGCACCATCACCACCGGCATGCCCGCGGCATGGGCCGCGCGCACGCCGTTGTGGGAATCCTCCAGCGCCAGGCAGCGCGCGGGCGGGACGCCGAGCCGCCGGGCCGCCAGCAGGAACAGGTCCGGAAAGGGTTTGCCGCGCGCGACGTCGTCGCGCGTGACGATCGCGTCGAAGCGCCCGGCGATGCCGGCCTTCTCCAGGTGGTGCAGCGCCTTGGCCCGCGACGAGGAGGTCGCCACGGCCCGGGGCAGGCCGGCCTGCTCCAGGTGCGCGAGCAGTGCCAGCGCTCCCGCCTTCAGCCGCAGCGCGCCGGCCGCGACGCGGGCCTCCAGCTGCCGCGCCACGTCGGCGAAGAACGCGTCGGCCGCGACCGAGGCGCCGTGGCGTTCCAGCAGCAGCGCGCGGCACGCGTCGACGGGCACCCCGATCAGCGAGGCGCAGAACGCCTCGTCCAGCGCGAGGCCCAGCCCGTCGCCGGCCCGGTGGAGGGCCTCGCGGGCCAGGGATTCCGTGTCCAGCAGCAGGCCGTCCATGTCGAAGACGACGGCATCGATGTCGGGGAGGCGCGTCATGACCCGGCCGGCCCCGCGAGGGACGGGCCCCGGTCCCAGAGTTCGCCGCCGACGCAGGCGGCCACCGCCCCGCGCACCGCGCGCTGCCGCAGCAGCCACACGGCGTAGACCAGCGCGGCGCGCAACGCGGCGTCGCGCGGCAGGTCGGTGCCGAAGACCTCGACGCGCGCGAGCAGGCGATCGACCAGACGCTGCGGGTCGTGCGCGACCGCGCGCACGTCCTGGCGCCAGCGCGCCGCGACCGGGTCCTCCAGCGCGAGCGCACGACCGTCCGCGCCGGCCCGCGACGCCGCGTCCGCCTCCGCCTCCGCGTCGGCGCAGCAGCACATCCAGGCGGCGACGGCCAGGGCGGTGCACGGGGCGGGGCGGCCCGCCCGGCGGTTCTCGCGCAGCGAGGCGATCAGCCGCGCGGGCAGCTTGGCCGTGCCCTCGCGCGTCACGCGCGCGAGCCGGTGGGCGATGGAATGGTTCTTCCAGCGCGCGAGGAGCTGGCGCGCGTAGGCGTCGATGTCGTGGTCGCTCGGGGGCAGGGTGGGCTTCTGTTCGTCGAGCATGAAGCGCAGGGCGAACGCGCTCAGGCCCGGCAATTCCATGGTCTCGGCGACGGTGGCGCACCCGCCCAGCAGCCCCAGGTAGCCGATGGCCAGGTGGCCGCCGTTGAGCAGGCGCAGCTTGGAGGCTTCCCACGGTGCAACGTCCTCCACGTACTCCGCGCCGGCGGCGTCCCAGCGGGGGCGCGGACCGTCGAAGCGCTCGATGACCCACTGGTGGAACGGCTCGGCCGCCACCGGCGCGGCGTCGAGGAGGCCCAGCGCCGCGCGCGCCCGCACCCGGTCGTCGGGCGAAGCCGACGGCACGATGCGGTCGACCATGGTGCAGGGGAACTGCACGTGCCGGGCGATCCAGGTCGCCAGCCGGTCGTCGCGCAGCGCGGCGTGGTCGATGCACAGCCCGCGCAGCATGCGGCCGTTGGCCGGGACGTTGTCGCAGGAGAGGACGACCGGCGGCGACAGGCCCGCGAGGCGGCGCCGCCGCAGGCCCTCCACCAGCACCCCGATCGCGCTGCGGGGATGCGGCCCCGCCAGGTCCTGGCGCACGGCCGCATCGTCGGTGTCCAGCCGGCCGGTGACCGGCGCCATGCAGTAGCCCGCCAGCGTCACGGTGAGCGTGACGACGCGGATCGCCGGGTCGGCCAGCGCGCGGGCCGGCGCGTCGGGCTGCGCCGGCGCGTGGACGACCCGCCGCAGCGTGCCCACCACCGTCGCGCGATCGGTCCGCGCGCCGCGTTCGAGCACGCTGAAGAGCCCGTCCTGGCGGCGCAGCGCGCGCACGGTGTCGGGCGTCCTCAGGCTGACGGCCGCGATGCCCCAGGCCGGCAGGCACGCGCCCCGCAGCATCCGGGAGACGCCGTGCTCGGCCTCGATGGCCTTCTGCGTGAGGAACGCCTGGTGCGCGCGGTGGAACGCGCCGCAACCCAGGTGCAGGATGCCGCAGCGCAGCGCCGCGGGGTCGAACGACGGCCTCGCCACGCGGGCGGGCAGGCCGTCCAGGGCGGCCATCGACAGGCGGGTGGCGGAGCGCCAAGGCGCATCGGGCGCGTCGGGCCCGTCGGCGCACGTGGCGGCGCCCGGCCCGGCCGGGGCGGTGGCGCCTACCGGGCGCACGACGGGCTTCCCGCGATCGGGTAGTCGCTCCAGCCGCCGCGCGGGCGCTGCGCGTCCAGCAGCCAGGGCAGCACCGCCGGGTTGGTCGGGAACAGGTAGCGCCACCCGTCGGCAAGTCTTGCCGCAAGCGCGTCGGACGCCAGGGGAACGGGTTGCCGGTCGGGCCCGATCAGCTCGAAGGTGGTGTGGACCTGGCCGCAGCCGTGGGTGGCCATGATGTGGTCGGACTCGGCGCGCACCCGGCGGCCGAGTTCGGCGTCCCGGAACTGGCCGACCGGGCGCGTGTGCAGCACCGGCGCGGCGTCGATGATGCCGATGTCGCGGTAGGCCAGCAGGTGGGGCCACAGCGAGTCCAGGCCCCAGCCCCAGCCGGTCGGGGTCAGATCGAGCGTGGGCAGCAGGGCCGCCAGCGCGCGCGTGCTGAAGCACGGCACCATGATCTCCACAAAGCCGGTGCGCCGGGCGAAACAGGCCTGGTTGCGCATGGTGTCGAAGTGGGCGTAGTACGAGGCTTCCTGCAGGGCGGGCGCGAACAGCGCGAACGACATCGCCCGGCCCAGGTCGAACAGGCGGTTGATGGTGTCCTGGCTGGCGAAGATGTCGTCGTCGGGCAGCCAGATCTGGTCGTAGTCGCGCCAGCCCTGCCAGTCGCTCAGCAGTTCGCGCAGGCCGGTCCATTTGGGGCCGGGACGCACCTCGCCCACCGTGATGTCCGCCGTGTCCTGCGGCGGCAGGGGCTGGTAGGGACACAGCATGAGGTCCCAGTTGCGGGGCTGGGCGGGCGTGAGCCAGGCCGGATGGAGCGAGCCGCGCCCGGCGCGGGCGATGACGAGGTTGGAACGTGGCACGGTGGGGTCGTCGGCCGGGTGGGCCGGGTGGAGTTGGAATCCTCCCTGCCGTGGCAAATCGGATGCCGGGTCCGCGCGCGGCGCGCAGGCCTCAGGCGGCCCGCACGAAATGCGCCTGCCGGGCGGCGTCCATGACGAGCGCCGGCTGGGTGTCCAGCAGGTCCATCGGTGCGCGATGTTGCAGCACGCATTGCGGTCGCACGAACCAGGCCGCGAGTTCCCAGCCGTCCATCACGTGGCCGAGCTGGGCCAGCGCCGGACGCACCGACTCGCGCAGGGACATGTCGGACGGCTCGAACTGGAACAGCGGCAGCCACGGCCCCGCGTGCCAGTCGAACGCGATGAGCGCGCGGCGGCGCAGGCAGTCGTCCAGCCAGGCCGCGCCGTCCGGCCTGCGGCGGGCCGCGCGCCCGGCCACCTCGCCGTGGCGGGCCAGTCCACCGCTGGGACGGCAGGCGTCGAGCAGTTCGGCGAACAGGTGGTCCGACGGCGCCACGCGCGCGGGCGGCGGCATCGGCGCTGGCGACGGCATGGCGGTGCGGACAGGGTGGAGGGCAGGGATGCGGGTCATGGCGCGGGCGGGGTGGGGGGCGGGTCGGGCCGGGTCGTTCGGCCCGGCCGGTCGAGCAAACCGGGTGCCGTGGCCGCGCCGCTCGCGCGGCATGCCGTTTGCCCCGCCACGGGGTCAGTCATCCACCGACGGAGCAGCCATGAGCAAGAAACAGGACTTCCTTCGCAGCGAACAATCCCGCGACCGGCATCCGGAACGCGACCAGGTCGGCAGCCCGGCCGCGGGGGCGCGCGCCACGCCACAGGACACGCAGGACACGCCGGCCGCGTCCCACGGCGGCAAGGTCGCCAACGCCCACAACCAGGTCGGCGACCAGGCGCCCACCCAGACCAACCAGGGCCGGCGCACCCCCGAGAGCCGCCATGACCGCCAGACCCTGGGGGCCGGTCCCCAGAACCAGGTGAGCGCGCGCAAGGGCGGCGGCGGCGCCGGCCGCACGCCGCGCGGCGCGGGCTGAACGGCCATGGCGCAGCGACCGCGCCGACCGCGCCGCGCCGCGCCCCGCTGCCGCCGGCACGCCGGCCGCGCCGGTGCGTGACGCCCTCCTGCCCGTTCCCGAGGTGTCCGCCGGGGCGCTCGCGGACGGCAAGCGCCTGCTGGTCTGGGACGCGGCCTGGGCGAGCGTGACCGGGGCGTGGTCGGGTGGCGTGGTGCTGGTGGCCTTCGCGCTCAGCCTGGGCGCCGATCCGATGACCATCGGCCTGCTGGCGGCGATCCCGTTCATGGCGCAGGCGGCGCAGCTGCCCACCACGCTGCTGGTCGAGCGGCTGCGCCGGCGCAAGCGCATCGGCGTGAGCACCCTCACCCTGGCGCGCGTGGTCATCCTGGCGCTGGGGTTCCTGCCCTTCCTGCCGGTGGACGCGCCGCGCGTGGGACTGCTGGTGGCGGGGCAGGCCGTGGTGGCCGTGCTGGGGTCGATGGCCGCGTGCGCGATCAACTCGTGGTTCCACCAGTTCCTGCCCGCCGCCAGCCTGGGGGCCTTCTTCGGGCGGCGGCTCCTGGTGGCGAGCGTGCTGGCCTGCGCCGCCACGCTGGCGGCCGGCCACCTGATCGACCACGCGCCGTTCGGCGACCCGCGCTTCGCCCATGCCGCGGCGTTCGCCGGCGCCGGCCTGGCGGGGCTGGCGAGTTCGTGGTGCCTGGCACGCACGCCGGAGCCGGCGATGGCCGCGGCCGAAGGTCCGGCGCCCACGTGGCGGGTCATGCTCGGCGAACCGCTGCGCGACCGGGAATTCCGCCCGCTGCTCGTCCTGCTGGCGGCCTGGAACCTGGCCAGCAACATCGCCGCGCCGTTCCTCACGGTGTACCTGCTGCGCCAGCTGGGCTACGGGCTGGCGACCGTGACCGGCCTGTGGGTGACCAGCCAGTTCGCCAACGCCGTGGCGCTCTACCTCTGGGGACGCCTGTCGGACCGGCTCTCCAACAAGGCCATCCTCGCGGTGGCGCTGCCGGCGTACTTCGCCGGCACGCTGGGGCTGGTGTTCGCCGCCGCGGTCGCGTCCGACCGCGTGCAACTGGCGCTCCTCGGCCTGCTCCACGTGGTCATGGGCGGGGCCTCGGGCGGCATCGCGCTGGCCACCGGCAACATCGGGCTCAAGCTGGCGCCGCAGGGCCGGGGCACGGCCTACCTGGCGGTGATCGGGCTGGTGTCGGCCCTCGCGGGCGGGGCCGCGCCGCTGATCGGCGGGGCGATCGCCCAGGCGCTCGCGCAGAGCGAGCTGTCGCTGATCGTGCGGTGGATGTCGCCGGTGCGGTCCGAGGACATGGTCGTCTTCGGCTTCGCGCACTGGGAGTTCCTGTTCGCGCTGTCGGCCCTGCTGGGCCTGTACGTCATGCACGCGCTGTCGCGCGTGCGCGAAGGCGCGGAGATCTCCGAGCGCGTGGTGATGCAGGAGCTGGCGCTGGAGGCGCTGCGCACGGTCAACCACCTGTCCTCCATCGGCGGCGTGATCGGCGGCGTGTTCTCCTTCGCGCGCGTCTCCCAGTGGCGGCGCGATGGCCGCCGCGCCCGCGACGACACCGCCGGCTGAGGCCGGCGACGGCCGCGCACGCAATATTCATAAAGAATTTAGCGATCGCGCCGATACTGGGGCACCACGATCGCGCCGTCCGGCGGCCGGGCAGAACCGACCAGAGAGAAAAATGACCCTGCTTTCCAATCGGGACCTGCTCCGGAGGGTGCCCCTGTTCACGTCGCTGGACGAAGCCCAGACCGACATCCTCGAGCGCGCGTTCACCAAGCGGAAGTTCGGCGGCAACGCGCTGATCTTCGAGCAGGGCCGGCAGTCCGACGCCTTCTTCGTCATCCTGGTCGGGCGCGCCCACGTCGTGACCAAGGACGAGCGCGGGCGCGAGGTGATCTTCGCCGTGCTGGAGCAGGGCGACTACTTCGGCGAGATGAGCCTGATCGACAGCGAGCCGCATTCGGCCAGCGTGAAGACGGTCGTGCCCACGGAGGTCCTGATGCTGGAGCGCAGCGCCTTCGAGGCCTGCCTGCCCGCGCCCCATTCCCTGCCGCACAGCCTGATGCTGAACCTGGTGCAGCGCCTGCGCGCGGCCGACCGGAAGATCGAATCCCTGGCGCTGCTCAACGCCCAGGAGCGCGTCGTCCAGTACCTGAAGGAGGTCGCGCGGCCGGACGAGGACGGCACCCCGGTCATCCGCGAGCGCATTTCCTCGAGCGACCTGGGCAAGAGCGTGGGCGCCTCGCGCGAGATGGTCACGCGCGTCATGAAGCGCCTGAAGGACCACGGCGTGATCGTCATGCGGCCGGACGGCTCCTGCGCGATCCCCTAGCCCGGCATCGGCGTCGGCGCCGCCATCGGCGCCACGGCGCTCAGGCCGGTGCGGCGCGGCCGGCGCCGGCGGGGTGCTCGCGCGCCATCTCCTCGCGCAGCAGGGCGACGATGCGCTGGGCGGCGGGCGACAGCCCCCGGTGGCGCGGACTGACCAGCCCGATGGGCCGCCGCAGCACCGGCGCGTGCAGGCCGCGCACGACCACGCCGGGGCGCTGCGCCACCCGCGCGGCGAGTTCCGGCAGGGCGCTGACGCCCAGGCCGGCGGCCACCATGGCGGCGATGGTCGCGAGGTGCTCGACCTCGTAGCGCGGCGTGAAGCGCAGCTTGTGCGAGAGCAGCGCCTCGTCCACGTATTGCCGCACGCTGGTGCCCGCGGGCATCGAGACGTGCGGCAGCGCCGCGACGTCGGCCCAGGCCAGCGCCGTGCGGCCGCGCGCCAGCGCATGGTCCGACGGCAGCAGCAGCACGAACGCATCGGCCGCCAGGGGCAGGTGGTCGAGGTCGGCGTAGGCCGGATTGGCCGCGGTCAGGGCGAAGTCGACGCGCCCGGCGCGCACCATCTCGAAGGCCGGGACCGACAGGCTGTCGACCAGTTCGAGCTGCACCCCGGGGTGGTCGGCCGCGAAGCGGGCGAACGCCGGCGGCACGATCGTCGCCGCCAGCGAGGGCAGCGCCGCCAGCGCCACGCGGCCCACTTCGGCGTCGACCACCGCGCGCACGCGGCGCAGCGCCTCCTGCATCTGGTGGCGCACGAAGCGCGCCTGCTCGGCGAAGACCAGGCCGGCGGCGGTGACCTGGACCGAGCGCGTGGTGCGGTCGAACAGGCGCGCGCCGACCATGGCCTCCAGGCGCGCCACGGTGCCCGAGACCGCCGGCTGCGACAGGTGCATCCGCAGCGCCGCGCGCCGGAAGCTCAGGGTGTCCACGACGGTCAGGAAGACGTCAAGTTCTTGCGCGGTCCAATTGATCTTCACAGCCGATCAGTCTATCGAAAGAATCGTCTGGACCTTGCAATCGCCGCTGCATAGACTGCGCGGCGACACGGGTCGCGTCGACCCGGCAGGAGACACGCAGCATGCAAGGTTCGGTGAACGCGCGGGATGCGCACGCGGTCGTCGTCGGCGGCGGCACCATGGGGGCCGACGTGGCCGTGGTGCTGGCGCGCGGCGGCGCCCGGGTCACGGTGGTCGAGCCCGAGGCGCGGCAGCGCGCGCGCCTCGCGCCGCACGCGCGCGGCGAGCTCGACGCCATCGGGCTCGGCCGGCGCGCCGAGCGCATCGCTGCCGTGGACCGGCTGGAGGCGGTGGACTGGCCGGACGTGGCGCTGGTGGTGGAGTGCATCACCGAGCAGCTCGCCCCCAAGCAGGCCCTGTTCGCCCGGCTGGTCGAGCTGGCGCCCGCCGACGCGGTGCTGGCCAGCAACAGTTCCAGCTTTCCGATCAGCGCCATCGGGGCCGGGCTGGCGTCGGCCGATCGCATGCTGGGCCTGCACTTTTTCATGCCGGCCCACCTCGTGCCGCTGGTGGAGGTGGTCCGCGGTCCCGGCAGCGACCCGGACCGCGCGGACTGGCTGGCGGCTTTCATGCGCGCCTGCGGCAGCGTGCCGGTGCTGGTGAGGAAGGACAAGCCGGGCTTCCTGGCCAACCGGCTGCAGCACGCGCTGGCGCGCGAGGCCTTCGCGCTGATCGACGAAGGCGTCGCGTCGCCGGAGGACGTGGACGCGGCCGTGCGCTTCGGCTTCGGGTTCCGCTTCCTGGCCGCCGGCCCGGTGCTGCAGCGCGACCACGCCGGCATCGAGGTGCATTGCGCCGCCGCCGCCACGATGTACCCGACCCTCTCGAACACGCCCGAGCCGGCGCTGGCATTGCGCGAGCGCGTGGCGCGGGGCGACCTGGGCATGAAGACCGGGCGCGGCTTCTTCGACTGGCCGGAGGACCGGCGGCGGGCCGAGCGCGCCCGCTACGACGCCCTGCTGCGCCAGGGCCTGGCCCTGCTCGCCCCCGAACTGCCGCCCATCGAGCGCGACGACGCGCCCGCCGACCCCGTCCAGCCACCTCCCACGGAACCCCGCCCATGACCGATCCGACGCCTTCCCCCCACGACGCCGGCGACCCCGGCGAGCCCGGCGACGCCCTGATCGTCACCGTCGCGCCCAACGGCGCCTACAAGATGCCCTCGGACCATGCCGGCGTGCCCATCACCGCCGAGGCCCTGGCGCGCACCGCCCGATCGTGCCTGGACGCCGGCGCCGCCATGCTCCACATGCACATCCGCGATGCCGACGGCCGCCACAGCCTGGACGCCGAGGGCTACCTGCAGGCGCTGGCGACGGTGCGCCGCGCGGTCGGCGACGAGATGGTGCTGCAGGTCACCAGCGAGGCGGCGGGCCGCTACCAGGCGGCCGAGCAGATCGCCATGGTGCGCGCCGTCCGGCCCGAGGCGGTGTCGGTCGGCCTGCGCGAGATCGACAAGCCCGACATCGGCGAGCGCGGCCTGCGGGACTTCTTCGGCTGGCTCGCGCGCGAGCGCGTGATGACGCAGGTGATCCTCTACGACGTGGCCGACGTGCGCCGCTGGCAGGCCCTGCGCACGGCGGAAGCGATCCCCGAGGCGCCGTGGTTCCTGCTCTTCGTGCTGGGCCGCTACACCACCGGGCAGACCTCCGACCCGCGCGACCTGCTGCCCTTCCTGGCCGCCCACGACGGCGCGCATCCGTGGGCGGTCTGCGCCTTCGGCGCGACCGAGAACGCCTGCGTCACGGCGGCGGCGGCCCTCGGCGGGCACGCCCGCGTGGGCTTCGAGAACAACCTGCGGCGCAAGGACGGCAGCCTGGCGCCGGACAACCGAGCGCTGGTCGCGCAGGTGGCCGACGCCGCCACCGCGCTCGGCCGTCCGCTGGCGACCGCCGACCAGGTGCGCCGTCGTTTCGGCGGCCGCTGAGGCCGACCCGCCGCCGCGCGCCCTTCCGGTTTTTTTGGAGACAAGCCTCATGAAAAGAAGAACGTTCCACCGCTGGCTCGCCGCCGCGGCCCTGCCGTCGGCCCTGTTCGCGGCGCCGCTCGCCGCGTCGGCGCAGCCGGCCGCCTTTCCGTCCCGGACTATCCGTTTCGTCGTGCCGTATCCGCCGGGCGGGCCGACCGACCTGATGGCGCGCATGCTGGCGCCGGAACTGCAGAAGCAGCTCGGCGTGACCGTGATCGTCGACAACAAGGGCGGAGCCGGCGGCAACCTGGGCAGCGCCGAGGTCGCGCGCCAGGCCCCCGCCGACGGCCACACGCTGCTGCTCGCGGCGAGCGGGCCGATGGCGGTCAACCCGTCGCTCTACCGCAGCATGCCGTTCGATCCCGCCAAGGACCTGACGCCGGTGGTCCAGCTCTCGGCCTTTCCCCTGGTGCTGGAGGTGCACCCCTCGGTGGGCGTGACCTCGGTCAAGGAATTCCTGGCCCTGGCCCGGGCGGGCAAGGTCACGCTGAGCTACGCCTCGGCGGGCAACGGCACGCCGCAGCACCTCGCCGGCGAACTCTTCAACACGCTCGCGCGGACGCAGATCAAGCACATCCCCTACCGGGGCGCGGGGCCGGCCCTCAACGACCTGCTGGGCGGCCAGGTCAACGTGATGTTCGACATCCTGGGCAGCTCGCTGCCCTACCTGCAGAGCGGCAAGCTGGTGCCGCTGGCCGTCACCTCGCCGCAGCGCAGCCCGACCCTGCCCCAGGTGCCGACGATGGCCGAGGCCGGCGTGGGCGGCTACGAGATCACCGCCTGGCACGGCATCGCCGTGCGCGCCGGCACGCCGGCGCCGGTGGTGGACCGGCTCAACGCCAGCGTGAACGCGGTCTTCCGCGACCCGGAGTTCCGCAAGCGCTGGGAGGCCATCGGCACGCCGGTGGTGGCCGGCACGGCGGCGGCCTTCGGCGACCTGGTCCAGCGCGATGCCGAGCGCCTGGGCCGGCTGGTCAAGGACGCCGGCGTGACGGTGGACTGACGCCGCCGAGCCGCCGAGCCGCCGAGCCGCCGCTCCGCAGGGCCCGCGCTCAGCCCCCGAGCACCTGCAGGTTGCCCGCGCCCGGCAGGACGCGCAGCGTGGTCGCGACCCGGGCGTCGTGGTCGCGGCTGAGCACGGTGCTCACCTCCACGTAGTCGCAGCGCGCCTCGCCCGGGGTGAGGGTCAGCACCAGGTAGCCGCGCTTGCTGGTCTGCGCGTAGCGCAGGTCGTCCACCATGCGCCGGAAGCCGTCGGCCAGCAGGTCGTTGGAGATCAGGGGCAGCAGGCGCTCGAAGCCGGGCGAGGACACCGACGGCGCGGCGAACTCGACGCCCACGCGCCGCCCGCCGGCGTCCGTCAGTTCGCCGGCCCAGGCGTTGTGCGTGTCGCCCGCAAGCGAGACGAGGTTCTTGCCCTGGTCGCGCGCCAGGGCCAGCACGGTCTCGCGCGCCGCCGGGTAGCCGTCCCAGGCGTCGAGGTTGTAGGGCGCCTTGGGCTGGGCGACGAGGGCCTTCTGGGCCTCGCTGCGCGCGGCCTCGGGCGTGGCCACCGCGAGCACGTAGGCGGCGAGCGTCTCGGCGGTGATCGCGCTGGCCAGGCTCAGCGGCACGGCCATGCGCGTCATGAGCACCTGCTGGCCCAGCACCTGCCACGTGCCCGCCGACGCCGCCATGCGCGCGGCCAGCCAGTCGACCTGCGCGGCGCCCAGCAGCTGGCGCGCGGGCGAGGCGGCCTCGCCGTCGAGGTACGCGTCCAGGTCGAGCTGCTTGTCGCGCCCGATCAGGCGGGTGTCGAGCATGTGCAGCGACGCCAGCGTGCCGATGTCGAAGGAGCGATAGATCCGCAGCGGGTTGGCGGGATCGGGCAGGCGCGTGGGCAGCCACTCGTGGTAGGCCTGCACGGCGGCGGCGCGGCGTGCCGCGAAGCTGCCTTCGGTCGCCTCGTCGTGGTTGCCGGCGCCACCGGCCCAGGCGTTGTCCGCCAGGTCGTGGTCGTCCCAGACCGCGATCACGGGCAGCCGAGCGTGCATCGCGCGCAGGTCGCGGTCGGTGCGGTACTGGGCGTGGCGCTGGCGGTAGTCCTGCAGCGTCAGGATCTCGCGCTCGGGCGTGGACACCCGGTCGAGCGCGATCGCCAACTGCGACGCATAGCCCAGCGGGCCGAATTCGTAGATGTAGTCGCCCAGGTGCAGCACCAGGTCGAGGTCGGTGCGCCGGGCGATGTCCGCGTAGACGTTGAAGTAGCCGCCCGGGAAGTTGGCGCACGACACCACGGCCAGCCGGGCCTGGGATACGCCGCCCACCGGCAGGGTCTTGGTGCGCCCGGTCGGGGACCGGTCGGCGCCCACGGCGAAGCGGTAGAAATAGACGCTGGCCGGCTGCAGGCCCGACACATCGACCTTCACGGTGTGGTCGCGCTCCGCGCCCGTGACGGTGGTGCCGCGCGCGACGACGACGCCGAAGGCCTCGTCGCTGCTCACCTCCCAGGCGACGTTGAGGCTGCCGGGCGCGGCGGACGTCACGCGGCTCCACAGGATGACCCGATCGGCCAGGGGATCGCCGCTGGCCACGCCGTGCCGGAAGGCGGTGTCCGGTCCCTCCGGGGGCCGGCCGGCCTCGCCGTCGCCGTCCGAGCCGCCGCCGCCGCAGGCCGACAGGCCCATCCCGCTGCCCGCGAACATCGCGAACAGGACCGCGCCGCGCATCAGCGAGCGTCGCGTGCCGCCCGTGGCGGCGGCCGCCGCGTCCGGTGGCGCGTCGGGAAGGCTGGAAGGGCGGGGGTGGCGGTGGTGCGGGTCGTCGCTGGCGGGCATGGGGCGCTTCGGTGGGGTGAGGGGCAATGCGGGCCGGCCCATCGTCGATCGGCCGGCCGGCGCGCGGAACCCCGAGGGTCGAGCAAAACGCGTGGTTCCGCTCCCCCGCGCCCCGGTCGCGGAGGGCGCGCGCGTGACCGAATGCGCATTCCGGGCGTCCGGCCCGCCGGCCTCAGCGCGCGCGCATCTCCTTGCGGTAGGCGTTCGCGAGGTTCATCACCTGCGACACCTCCTCGGCGAACTCGGAGACGACGGCGTTGCGCGACGCGGTGCGGCCGTCGGCCAGCGCGCTCGCGGCTTCCACGCAGTTCCTGATCATCTTGCGGCCCGCCTCGTCCAGGGTCGCGTCGGTTTCCGGCAGGCCCGGATGGGCGGCCGCGATGGCATAGGCCACCAGCTGCCTGAGGGCCACGAGGCGGACTTCCTGGGATATCTCCAGATCGGCATGATCCATGTGTTCTTCCATGCAACGCGATGGCTGTGTTGTTGTTCGGTGGAAAGGCGGTGGATTGGACCTCGGATCCGGCCGGCATGCCTGCCGCCCGGCGACACGACGCGCGGGACGCCGACGCCGACGCCGACCGACCGGGGCGGAACCCCGGCCGGGCGGACGTGACCACCGACTCACCCGGCTGTAGGCGAGGCCTTACGGCTTATCCATCCGCCGGCCCTCCGCGATGTCGGAGAAGGTCGCGCCCTTTCGGCAGTCCAGGGGCACAAGGTGCGATTTCCATCAACCACAAGGAGACCTCCAAATGTCCGATTTGACCAACGATCATGGCGTGAAGAAGACCGGCGACGGCACGGCCACGGGCGTGGGCGCCGCCCTGGGCGGCGCGGTGGGCGGCGTCGCGGGCGGCGCGGCCGCCGGCGCGGCGATCGGCGGGATGACGGGTCCCGTCGGCGCGCTCGTCGGGGCGGCCGTCGGGGTCGTCGCGGGGGCGCTCGCGGGCAAGTCCGCGGCCGCCGACCCGGTGGCCGAGGACGCGTACTGGAAGGACAACTACGCGAGCCGGTCCTATGTCGGAAGCGGGTCCAACTACGACGACTACGGTCCGGCCTACGGCTATGGCGTCAACGCCTTCTCGCGCCATCCCGACCGCAAGTTCGACGACGTCGAATCCGACCTGGGCCGCGACTGGCACCAGTCCAGGGGCACGTCCTCGCTCGACTGGGACCGTGCCAAGCACGCGAGCCGCGATGCCTGGAACCGGCTGAGCGACAAGGTCGAGCGCGCCGTCCCCGGGGATTCGGACCGCGACGGCAAGTAGGCCCGTCCGATCCCCTCGAAAAGAACGGCCCCGGGTGGGCCGTTTTTTCATGGGCGCTACCTCGGGCGCCCGGGTCGGGACGCTCAGGCCGTTGCCGTTGCCGTTGCCGTTGCCGGTATCGCGTCCGCGGCCCACGGCGCCCGGGCGAAATGGTCGGCCAGGAACGCGATCAGGGCCTGCACCCGCGCCGGCTTGGCCCGTCCGGGCGGCGTGACCAGGTGCAGCGCGATGCTCGGAGCCTCCCAGTCCGCCAGGGTGCATTGCACGCGACCCTCGCGCAGGTCGTCCCAGGCCAGGAATTCCGGCTGCATGGCCAGACCCAGGCCGGCCCGCAGGGCGGGCACCAGCGCCTCCGCGTTGTTGATCTGCAGGGCGGCCGGCACCACCTGCGAGAAGTCGCCGTGGACGCGATGGTGGAAGCGCCAGGCGTCGCCCACGCGCGCGTGCGTGTAGCGCAGCGCCCGGTGCCGGGCCAGATCGCGCGGGTGGGCGGGGTGGCCATGCCGCTCGAAATAGTCGGGCGCGCCCACCAGCAGCAGGCGCACGGTGCGCGTCTTCGCGCAGGTGACGGGCTTCACGCCGCGCCGCTGGCAACGCACCGCCACCGGTTGAGGCGACGGGGCGATCCGATGTCCCGACGCCACCGGGATCGCCGCGCGGCTCGCCTTCGCATGGGCAGCGGCGGCGCGAGGCATCGGACTACACAGGACCGGATTCTTTGGTTCTAGGTTGAATTCACCACAAAAAGGAGACCCACCATGGAACGCCTGATTTCGATGTCCTCCCTCCTGGCCGCGACCGCCTGCCTCGTCGCGGGCTGCTCGATGATGCCGGGGGGAAATTCCACCCCCACCAGCCCCGCCACGTCGGCGTCGACCCGGGAGCAGTGCCGCCAGCAGAGCGCCATGATCGGCACGACCCACATGCGTCGCAACGACGCGACGGCGCGCCGCGACATCGACTGCGCGACCATGATGCCGAACTGAGGCCCACCACCATCGGCGGGCCGGCCGCGCGGCTCAGAGGAATGTCATCAGGCAGATGGCATAGGAAGCGTAGAGAAGACTCGCGGAATGTCGCCACAGGAAAGCCAGCATGGTTGCGTTCGTTCGGAATGGATGAAAGGGACGGCGCCGTGGTCGGCCGTGGGCGCTGCGCGCCGTGGCCGGAGTGGCGCGGTGGCCCGGGACGGCGCGATTCTGGGAGGCCGGGACGCTGAAAGATCGGGCGCGGAATGGAAGAACCGCCGCCCGCGTGAACTAAGTCGGTGAAGCCGCGGATTTGCCTCGTCGGCTGCCGTGTCGACGTTGTGCGTGGGCGTCCTAAAACGGGGGGATGACGCGTCGGAAACGTCATGAAAGTAGTTGCAACTTCATGCAATTTGAAGTTACATTGAGTACTTAAGAACTCACGAATTTCAGACGGGTGGGGGCAGCGGAAACCGGGTGGTCGGCTCCGACCGGGTGACGAGGCGACGATTCGCCAGGGTCGCCCGGTCGCCAGGACCGCACCGCGTTCGTCATGCCTTCCGTGCGTCGCGGTTCGAGGTTCGAGTCCCTCCACTTTTTGTTCCGACCGAGAGCCTTCCCAATGACCGCAACCCGCCCATCCGCCACGGCGCAGCCGTCCAAACGCTACCTCGTCATCGGCCGCGTGGGCGGCAAGTCGCTGCACCGGGCGTGGACCGAGGACACCTCGTGCACGAGGACGTGGGACCTGCAGCTCAACGCCTACGGCGACACGGCCGCGCAGATCGCCGATGCGGACCTGCCCACCGTGGTCGACCAGGGAACCAAGTGGGACAGCCTCGCGCGCCACTTCCGCGCCCACCCCGAGCTCCTGGAGCGCTACGACTACGTCATGCTGCCCGACGACGACCTGCTGATGGACGCGCGCGGCATCAACCGCATCTTCGAGATGGCCGTGGCCCACGACCTCACCATCGCGCAGCCGGCCATGTCCATGGACAGCTTCGTGTCCTATCCGGTGCTCATGCAGTGCCCGGGCTTCAGCCTGCGCTACACCAACCACCTCGAGTGCATGTCCCCGTGCATCAAGACGTCCTACATGAAGACGCTGCTGCCGATCATCGAGAAGTACGTCTGCGGCTGGGGCGCCGACCACATCTGGGCGCTGCTGATGGCCGAGCCGGCCTACAAGGCGGCCGTGCTCGACGAGGTGACCATGACGCACACGCGCGCCTTCTACACCGGCACCCTGTACGACAGCTTCGCCAAGCAGGGCGTCAACCCCTTCGACGAGGTCAAGGTGGTGACGGCGCTGTTCGAGAACTTCCCCAAGCGCACGGTGGTCTACGGCGGCATCTCCACGAGCGGCCGCCACGTGGGCAGCGTCGAGACGCAGTTGCGCAACAGCGCCCACCTGATCGCGACGGCCTGCCGGACCAAGACGCCCTTCAAGATCTTCCGCAAGGGCGTGGGCCAGCTGCTCCAGGCCTTCACCGAGGCCACCCACCGCCCGTCCCAGCTGCGGCTGAAGTCCCGGGCGACGAGCCTGCCCCAGGCCGTGGACACGAACGTGATCGACCTGGCGACCTGAGGGATGCGGCCCGGCGCTGGAGCGACCGGGCGTCGGGCGATGCCGCACGAGCGGGGACCTCGCGACCGGCGGCTCAGCCGATCCTGAAGGCGAATTCCCGCGACCCGTCCTCCGTGCGCAGCACGGCGGTGTCGGGATCGAGGACGAGCGGCTGGCGGGTCGCCGCCAAGAAGAACCGGTCGCCCCCCGTCTGCACCACGGCGCCGCGCCAGGTCCGCGTCACGTGCCGGGTGCTTTCGACCAGGACGGCATGCACCTCGCCCCTCGCGTCGACGACGTCGAGGCGATTGCGCGACCAGTGGACCCGTTCCCGGCCCGCCGCGCGCGCCGCGGCGGACCCGCTTCCGTCTCCGTCTTCGTCCTCGTGGGCGTCGGCGTTTCCATCGAGCCGTTTCTTGCCGTACATCACCGGGCTCCCGGCGAGGGTTCGTCGATCGGGCCGGCGCGCATCCCGTCGGCCCCGCTGCCGCGACCGCCCGCCGCGTCGAGCCGCCGCTCGTCGCGCGCGCGACGCACGCCGAGACCGAAGGACCGGACTCGGGCGAAGTGCCTGCCCGGGGGGCGGCCATCGACCGCGGGGCGGAAGCCGATCGCCAGGATCGAGCCGTCCGGCGAGGCCGCGGCGCTCATGAACCGGCGTTCGACGTGCTGGTGGGCCAGGGCGGCCAGCAGCACGGACGCCACCACGCCGATCGATCCCAACAGCGCGAAGCCGGGCGCCGACAGCGCGGTGACGTCCAGCAGCAGCGCATGGCACAGGCCGAACACCACGAACAGCACGGTCATGTGCAGCAGGTAGAGGCTGTAGCTCATGTGGCCCAGGGCGGTCACGGCGCGGCCGGTCAGAAGCCGCGGGCGGAGGAGGCAGAGCGAGAAGAACAGGACGGCGATGTGCAGCCCCTGGGCGACCTTCTGGGTCGCCAGGTCGTCCCAGTTCAGGGCCATCGACGCCACTGACCCCACCGTCAGGAAGGCGAGGGGCGCGCGCAGGACGCGGGCGAAGGCGACCTTCGGCAGGCGCGTGGCCGCCGCGCCGACGATGAAATACAGCCAGATGCCCGCGCCGAGCAGCGGCACCAGCAGCAGGGTGAAGACCAGCAGCGAGAGCGGCCCGTTGAGGTGGCCGAAGCGCCGCAGCGCGAACAGCAGCGGCAGCACGGCGTAGAACCGCCACTCGATGGCCAGCGTCCAGTTGACGCCCAGCAGCCGCCCCATGTCGAAACCCTGCACGTCCGGCAGGACGAAGATGCCGAAGGACATCAGGTGCGGCAGCGCCACCAGGGCCGAACCGAGGTAGTCCGGACCGGCGTCGACCATCACGGCGGCCACGGCCAGCGCGGCGAGCACGGCGACGAGGTACGCCGGGAGCAGGCGCCGTATGCGGCGCACGAAGAAGTCGGTCCAGTCGACGTCGCGCGAGCCGAGGATCTTGTTGGCGAACAGGTGGCCGGTGATGCAGAAGAACAGCTGCACGCCGACCACGCCGAGGTAGTTGGCCATGCGGGTGGCGTCGGGGTCGATCGTCGGCGCGAGCTGGAGGTGGTTGGCGACGACCAGGGGCACGTGGTTCAGCAGCACCAGCGATGCCGCCAGACCGCGCAGGCCGTCGATCCAGGCGGTGGGCGGTGGACCCCCGGCCGCCAGCGCCGGCCATCGGCGCGCGAGAAGGCCCGTGCACGTCAGCGCGACGAGCAGGAAGCAAGCGGCCATCGAGGCCACCGTGGTCAACGGAAAAAGGGTGTTCGTCACGGTCGTTCCACCTGGACTGAAACTGGGAATGCATCGAGCGGCGGCGGCGGCGAGACGCTGGAACATCCGCAGTGGTGCACACCGGGGTGTCGCGAGATCGGACGATGACGGGCTCGAAAGTGCCGCGGAGGACGTGGGCGCGCGCGCCGGGTCTCCGGACCACGCCGGCCGCGGATGCGGGTCGACGTGGCGCGAGGCGCGGTCCGGCGAAGGGCCGGGCGGCCTCCTGAAGCAGCAGGGGACGAAACGGGCCGGACGAGCACCGGCGCATCGGTCCCGGAGTGGGCCGCTAGCGCGGCCCGCGCCTCATGGGGGAGTGACCGAGTGGAAGAAACCGCGCGGCAGGTTCTTGCCTCGGCGCGTGGCCGAGGGGGAACTTGGTCTGAAGCCACACGAATTCATGACAACATGTTAATTGAACGAGTACAAAAGTTGCCAATTCTTGAGAAATTCAGCACATTGTTTGAATAAATGTGTGGATTCCGCCCGACCTCGACGTGGGGCCGAAAGCCATCGGCGCGTTCTCAGGGCACGGCCCGTCACCTGCCGACGCGGTCCGGCACGGCCCATGCATGACCCCCGCGCGCCCTGCGCCGCCCGGTACGTTCTCCTCTGAAAAACACCGCGCGCGTGCGTCCGCGAGCGCGTGATCCACGCCCTTCACGTCAGCCCCGTCGCACAGAGTGGCGGCACGGTGTCGTACCGCTGAGCCGGTCGGACCTTGACCAAAAGGTCGATTAAATCTAAAGTACTACACAAATTTCTACACATTACATCTTCTACGTACACCTATGAGCGCTACGACAAATCGGCTGACCGCTTCACTCGCCAGCCTCGCCTGCGTCGCGCTGGTCGCGGCCTGCGGCGGCGGCGGCGGTGACAGCGGGTCCGGCAGCACCACGGGCAGCGGCACGGTCGTGCCGAACACCTCGGCCCAGACCCCGCAGGTCGCCACGCCCACCCCCACCCCGACGCCCACGGTGACGACGCCGACGACCGCGCCGACGGTGACGCCGACGCCCACGCCGACGCCCGTGGTCACCGTGCCGGCCGCGACGCCGCTCGCGCTGGCCAAGGCGGCGGCGGCCACCGCGCCGACGACCGTCGCGGCGATTCCCACCCGTACCGGCCCGGTGCCGACGCTGCTGGCCTCCGGCGAAACGCCGGCCTGGGCCTATCAGCGCTACTGGATCTCGGGCGAGGGCAGGAACAACGGCAACGGCGACGCCGCCGACAACCCGCGCCTGAACACCGTCGCCTACATCTACAACTTCGCCAAGTGGGCCAAGCGCTCGGCCGGCGTCACCAACAACATCAACGACGGAAGCAAGGCCGACTACTGGACCACCGGCGCCGACTACGGCGGCTCGCAGGCCTACATCGGCATCCGGACCAATTCCCGCTATGTCGCCATGCCGTCGCAGATCTTCTGCTCCATGTCGCTGGTCGTGGACGGCCGGACGATCCCCTCGGGCATCGACTACACCGCCAACAACCAATACGCGGTGTGGGACCTGGGCACCAACGAGGCACGCAACCTGGTCCTCACCGGCTGCTCGGGTGCCTGGATCTCCGAGGTCGTCATCGAGACCGGGGCCACGATCGCGCCCTACGACTTCACGGTGGAGAAGCCCGTGACGGTCTCGTTCACCGGCGACAGCTACCTCGGCCACTCGGCGTTCAAGGAGACGGGCATGAGCTTCGTCGACATGCAGGCCCGTCTGCTGGGCGCCATGGCCACCACCGCGACGCACGTCGGGGGCACCGGATACCGCATGGAGATCAACGGCGACAGCCTGACGCGCGCCAGCTCGGCGCCGCGCATGGCCCGTTTCACGGAAGCCAGCCCGACGATCATGATCGTGGAGCTGGGCATCAACGACCTGTGGCCGGGCACCGGTCCCACCACGCTCGAGGCGATGAGGACGGTGCTGCAGGGCGCCCGTGCCGCGAACCCGAACAGCGTGCTGGTGGTGGTCGGTCCGTGGGAGCCGAACGAATCCGACACGACCAACCTGAACGGCAGCGACATCGCCGTCGTCAACGCGCTCTCGACGATCGTCGAGTCCCTGCCGGGACCGTGGGTGGTGCTGGACAACATCCGCGGCAACTGGAAGACCAGCCAGGGCACGTCGCGGGCGTCCCTGCGCGGTCCGTGGCAGACCGGCGAGGGCCGCACGGGTGCGCCCACCGGCGTCGGCAACGGCGACACGTGGCTCAACGCCGACGGCGTGCACCCCACCACCCCGGTCGGCATCGTCGGCCTGGCCGAAGTGCTGACGACCGAGCTGCGCGCCGCCCTGGCGTCGATGTAAACCACGCCGCACAGCGCCACGCGGCGCGACGTCGGCAATACTGCGCAGGTGACGCCCGCCAGCCCGATCCGGGCCGGAGGGCGCCATGCGGTCCGGGTCGTGACCGGGCGTCGCCCGGCCCCGTGGCCTGGAGCCGGACATTGGAAACCGCCGCGTCGGATTGCTGGATCGACGGCCCGGAGGGCCGGATCTTCGCCAGGCGATGGTCGCCCGCCGGCGAGGCCGCGGCCGGCGTCCCGGTCGTCCTGCTGCACGACTCGCTCGGCTGCGTCGCCCTGTGGCGGGATTTTCCCGCCGCCCTGAGCGCGGCGACCGGACGCCAGGTCGTCGCCTACGACCGCCCGGGCTTCGGACGTTCCGATGCGCGCACCACCCGGCCATCGCTCGATTTCATCGCCGAGGAAGCGACCCGGTACTTCCCGGTCGTGCGCGCGGCCCTGGGCATCGACCGCTTCGCCGTCGTGGGCCACAGCGTCGGTGGAGGCATGGCCTGCCACGTCGCCGCGGCGGCGCCGCACGCCTGCGAGGCGCTGGCGACGCTGTCGGCACAGGCGTTCGTCGAGGCGCGGACGCGCGCCGGCATCCAGGCCGCGAAGGCGCGGTTCGACGATCCCGCCGAGGTCGAACGGCTCGCCAGGTACCACGGACCGAAGGCGGCCTGGGTCGTCGACGCCTGGACCGGTTGCTGGCTCGACCCGGCCTTCGGCGACTGGTCGCTGGCGCCGGTGCTGCCGCGCGTGGCGTGCCCGGTCCTGGCGCTGCACGGCGAACGCGACGAATACGGCAGCGACCGCCACCCGGCGGCGATCGCCCACGGCGTCGGCGGACCGGCGCGCTTCGAGGTCCTGCGCGACGTCGGCCACGTGCCGCACCGCGAGCAGCCCGAGCGGGTCGTCGCGCGGCTCGCGGCGTTTCTCGCCGCCCGGCCGGGCCGGCCATGAACCGTCCCGATCCTCCCACGCGTCCCCTGCGCCGGGCGCTGCTCTGGGTCGTGGTCCTGACGCTCGTCTGGGGAACCAACTGGGTGCTGCTGCCGATCGCCGTCAGGGAGGTGTCGGTCTGGACCTTCCGCTCGACGTGCCTCCTGGGCGCCGGCCTGCTGTCGCTGGGCATCGCGCGCGGCCTGCGGCTGTCGCTGCACGTGCCCCGGGCCCAGCGCCCCGCGCTGGTCATGGCCGCCCTCGTCTACCTGGTGGTCTGGAACGTGGGCAGCACCTACGCGGCGGTGCTCATCCCCTCGGGCCAGGCGGCCGTGCTCGGCTTCACCATGCCCCTGTGGGCCACCCTCGTGTCGTGGCTGGTGTTCGGCGAGCGGCCTTCGGCGCGCCTGCTGGGCAGCCTGGCGCTGGCGGCCTGCGGGGTGGGCTGCCTGGCCTGGGCGGCGCGCCATTCCTATGCCTCCGCGCCGCTGGGATTCCTGCTGGGCCTGCTCGCGGGACTCGGATGGGCGGGTGGCACGCTCATCCTCCAGCGCGGCGCCCTGCGCATCTCGCCGATCGTCTCCACGGGGTGGCAGCTGCTGATCGCCGGGGTGCCCATCGCGCTGGTGGCCGCGGCGACGGGCACCGGGGCGGCCTTCGTGCCGTCCTGGACGACGCTGCTCGTGATCGGCTACGTCACGATCGTGCCCATGGTCCTGGGCAACATCGCCTGGTTCTCGATCGTCGGGATGCTGCCCGCCTCGGTCTCGGGACTCGCCACCGTGATGGTTCCGATGGTCGCCATGGCCACCGGTGCCGTCGTCCACGCGGAGCCGCTGGGGCTCCTGCAGCTCGCGGCGATGGCGTGCTGCGCGACGTCCCTCCTGCTGGTGGTGCGCTCGCCGCGCGCGGGCGGCAGCGGCACCGGCGGCGAGGCGCATTGACGCCGGGGGCCGCCGGATTACAGAAATGTAATCTCGCGGTCCGCGATCCCGCGTGTTTTCGGGCCTAGCATCCCCGGGGCCGGCACGAGGGCCACGGGTCCCGCCGCCGCGCCACCGCCACCGCCCGAGACCCCGATCGCCGACCCCTCATGACCCGCTGGTTCCTCATCGTCCTGATGATGCTGCTGCCGGCCCAGTTCAGCTGGGCGGCGGCCGCGCCGTACTGCGCGCACGAGAGCAACCCCATCTCGTTTCACGTCGGGCATCACGCCCATGTGCATGAGGGTGCTTCGCCCGAGGCCAAGCACACGCCGTCCGAGCCGGACAAAGAGGCGTCCAAGACGCCTTTGGCCTCGGACCACAGCGACTGCCACTACTGCCACGGGGTGGCGGGCCAGCTCGCGTCCCCTGCCGCGCCGCAGTTCGAACTGCCCGCGCGCCATGTCGTCCTGGCGGTCGCCATCGCACGCCTCGAAGGCAGTCGAATCACCAGCATCGAACGCCCTAAATGGGCACGCGCCGCTTGAGCCGACGCGTTTGCTTCCAACCCCCACACCCTTGCAGATGATGGTTTGACAGACAACGCGTCGGATTCCTTGGTCTCGTTCCTATGACTGGAGAATTCGATGTGCAGGTTTTTCGTGCCGTTCGCCCTGGCGTTGACGGCCTTCGCGGGCAGCCACGCGCTGGCCCAACCCCAAGGCATGGGGACCACAGCGCCCATGGCGCCACCGCCCGGTGGTTCGCTCCCGCTGTCCGCTCCCTTGGCTCCCCCGGTGGCGCCCGGGTCGGTGGCCTTGCCGCCACTCACGCTCGCCGGTGCGATTCGCACCGCGCTCGACAACAACCCTGAGATCCAGGTCGCGCGCCGCGAGATCGAAGCCGCCCAGGGCGAACGCATCCAGGCGGGTGTGTTGCCCAATCCGACCTTGACGGCGCAGATGGAGGACCCCCGGCGCGACAGCCGCACCAACACGGTCTTGCTGAGCCAGCCCTTCGAGCTCGGCGGCCAGCGTGCTGCCCGCATCGTGGCTGCCGAACGCGCGCTCGATGTGGCCCGTGTCCAGCTCGAAGCACGGCAAGTGGCCTTGCGCGCCAGCGTCACGGCGGCCTTCTTCGTCACCCTGACCACGCAGGACCGCGTCGCGCTCGCGCAGAGTTCGCTCGAACTCGCCGCGCGCGGCAGCCTGGCGGCGAGCAACCGCGTGCGCGCGGGCAAGGTCTCGCCGCTGGAGGAAACCCGTGCCCGGGTGGCCGAAGCCGGCGTTCGCCTGGAGCTCGTCCAGGCCCAAGGCGAACTCCAGACCCAACGGCAACAGCTGGGCACGTTGCTCGGCCGCCCGGCCCTGGACCAGACGCTCGACGGCAACGCGTTGACGATGCCCGGCTTGCCGAGCGTCCAGGACGTCGAGGCCCGCTTGCCCGGCGCACCGGCAACCCGCGAGGCACAACTGCAGGTGCAGCGCTTCGCTGCCCTGGCGAATGTCGAACGTGCGCGACGCATCCCCGACATCACCGTGACCGCGGGTGGCCAGCGCGACCAGACGCTCGGGCGCAACCAGGCCATCGTCGGCATCTCGGTCCCGCTGCCGATCTTCGACACCAACCGCGGCAACATCGCTGCTGCAATCAGCCGGCGCTACCAGGCCGAGGACCAGGCCGCCGCCACGGCGCTGCAGCTGCGCTCGGACGCCGCCACGGCGCGCCAGCGCTACGCCAGCGCGCTGGCCGAGGTCGACACGCTGCAGCGCGACATCCTGCCCGGCGCCCTGACCGCCTTCAACGCGGCGACCACCGGCTTCGAACTGGGCAAGTTCGCCTTCCTCGACGTCCTGGACGCCCAGCGCACCCTGCTGCTGGCGCGCGCCCAGTACCTGCGCGCACTGGCCGAAGCGCACCGCGCCGTCACCGACATCGACCGCTTGCTGGGCGATCCGGCCCTGTCCAGCGGCCTTTCCCTCTCCAATCCCTGAAGGACTCATCATGGTTCAACCACGGTCCACGGCCGCCGGCCGACCCAGCCGCAAGCAGCTCGTCGTCATCGCCTGCCTCATCGCGCTCGGCGTCGTCGCCGGTGCCTTCATCCTGCGCGGCGGCGCGGCGTCCAGGCCGGGTGAGGGCGCCGAAGAGCATGCCGAGCACAGCGAAACTGCGAAATCCGAAGGCAAGGACGATGGCCACGGTCATGGCGAAGAAGGTGCCGGCCATGCGGAGGAAGTGCCCAAGGGTCCCAACGGTGGGCAGCGCTTCACCGAGGGTGACTTCGGCCTGGAACTGCTGCTGGTCGAGGAGGGCGGCGTCCCGCGCTACAAGGCCTGGGTCTACAACAAGGACAAGCCCGCACCGCTCGAAGGCAATGCGGTCACCTTGTCGCTCACACGCCCGAACGGCGAGACGCAGGAAATCAACCTCACGCCCAAGGGCGGCGTGCTGACCAGTGACCAGGGCGTGCCTGAGCCGCATGTCTTCGAGGCCACCGTGGCCGTGCAAACGCCTACGGAGTCCTACCTGTTCACCTTCGCCGAGATGGAAGGCAAGGTCGAGATGACCGAGACCCAGATCCAGGCGGCCAGCATCAGCCTGGAGACCAGCCGGCCCGCCAGCATCCGCAGCGCGCTGCAGTTCCCCGGCGAGATCAGGTTCAACGAGGACCGCACGGCCCACATCGTGCCGCGTGTGGGTGGCGTGGTGGACAGCGTGAGCGCCAACCTGGGCCAGAAGGTCAAGCGCGGCCAGGTGCTGGCCGTGGTCTCCAGCGCCATGGTTTCGGAACTGCGCTCGGAACTTCGAGGGTCGCAGCAGCGCCAGGCCCTGGCGCGGACCACCTACGAGCGCGAGAAGACACTCTGGGAGCAGAAGATCTCTCCAGAGCAGGACGTCCTGCAGGCACAACAGACCTTGCGTGAAGCCGAGATCTCGGTGGCCAACGCCACGCAGAAGCTCCTGACCCTGGGTGCGTCCACCGGCGGCAGCTCGCTGGGCCGGCTGGAGCTGCGCGCACCCTTCGACGGCATCGTCATCGAGAAGCACGTCGCCCTGGGCGAGGCCGTGCGGGAGGACACGACCGTGTTCACCATCTCCGACCTGTCGAACGTGTGGGCCGAGCTCAACGTGCCCGCGCGCGATCTGTCCCAGGTCCGCGTGGGCGAGCGGGTGGTGGTACGCGCGGGCGCATCGGACGCGACGGCCGATGGCAGGGTGTCCTATGTGGGCTCGCTGCTGGGCGAGCAGACGCGTACGGCGCGTGCGCGGGTGGTCTTGCCCAACCCGCAGGACGCCTGGCGCCCGGGCCTGTTCGTCACGGTCGAGGTGGTGGCCAACGAGGTGAATGCGCCCGTGACGGTGGCTGCATCAGCCATCCAGACGCTCGCTGAAAAACCCGTCGTCTTTCTGAAGGTCGAGGGCGGCTTCGTGCCGCAGGCCGTGCAGCTCGGGCGCAGCGACGGCAAGCGCGTGGAAGTCACGAGCGGTCTGAAGCCCGGCGCGAACTACGCGGCCGCTGGCAGCTTCGTCGTCAAGGCGCAGCAGGGCAAGGGCTCCGCGACGCACACCCACTGAGGCGGAAGCACGCATGTTCGAACGCATCATTCGCTTTGCCATCGATCAGCGCTGGCTGGTCATGCTGTCTGTCTTCGCCATGGCCGCCTTGGGGATCTACAGCTACCAGAAGCTGCCCATCGACGCCGTGCCCGACATCACCAACGTGCAGGTGCAGATCAACACCGGCGCACCCGGCTACTCCCCTTTGGAGACGGAGCAGCGGGTTACGTTTCCGATCGAGACCGCGATGTCGGGCCTGCCCGGCCTGCTGCAGACGCGCTCGCTCTCGCGCTATGGGCTGTCACAGGTGACGGTGGTTTTTAAAGACGGCACGGACGTCTATTTCGCGCGGCAGTTGGTCAACGAACGCCTGCAGTCGGCCAAGGCGGCTTTGCCTGCGGGCATCGAGCCCATGGCCGGGCCGATTTCCACCGGCCTGGGGGAAATCTACCTGTGGACGGTGGAGGCCAAGGACGGCGCCAAAAAGCCTGATGGAACCCCGTACACCTCGACCGACCTGCGCGAGATCCAGGACTGGATCATCAAGCCGCAGCTGCGCAACGTCCCCGGCGTGACCGAGATCAACTCGATCGGTGGGTACGAGAAGCAGTACCTGGTGGCGCCCGATCCCGAGAAACTCTCGGCCTACGGGCTCTCGCTGGCCGATGTCGTGAAGGCGCTGGAACTCAACAACGCCAACGTCGGCGCCGGCTACATCGAGCGGCGCGGCGAGCAGTACCTGATCCGCGCGCCCGGGCAGGTCCGCGGCATGGAGGACCTGCGCGGCGTGATCCTGTCGAACAGCGGCGGCACGCCGGTGCGGGTGCGCGACGTCGCCACCGTGGGCATCGGGCAGGAACTGCGCACCGGCGCGGCCACCGACAACGGCCGCGAGGTGGTGCTGGGCACGGTGTTCATGCTCATCGGGGAGAACAGCCGCGTCGTCTCGCAGGCCGTGGACCGGCGGATGGCGGAGATCAACCGCACGCTGCCCGCCGGGGTGGAGGCCATCACGGTGTACGACCGCACGGTGCTGGTGGACAAGGCCATCGCCACGGTGAAGAAGAACCTGCTCGAGGGCGCGGTGCTCGTGATCGTGGTGCTGTTCCTGTTCCTCGGGAACCTGCGTGCGGCATTCGTCACCGCCCTGGTGATCCCGCTGTCGATGCTCTTCACCTTCACCGGCATGGTCAACCAGAAGGTGAGCGCGAACCTGATGAGCCTGGGCGCGCTGGACTTCGGGATCATCGTGGACGGCGCGGTCGTGATCGTGGAGAACTGCGTGCGGCGGCTCGCGCACGCGCAGGCCCGTCGTGGTCGGCCGCTGACGCTCGGGGAGCGTTTCGACGAGGTCTTCGCCGCGTCGCAGGAAGCGCGCCGCCCGCTGCTGTTCGGGCAGTTGATCATCATGGTCGTCTACCTGCCGATCTTCGCGCTGGCCGGCGTGGAGGGAAAGATGTTCCACCCGATGGCGATGACGGTGGTGATCGCCCTCCTGGGCGCCATGATCCTGTCGATCACGTTCATCCCGGCGGCCGTGGCACTGTTCATCGGTGACAAGGTGGCAGAAAAAGAGAACCGGCTGATGCGGTGGGCCAAGAAGGGCTACGAGCCGTTGCTCGAACGCGCCCTGGGCGCCAAGGCCGTGGTCGCCACCGTCGCCGTCATCGCGGTCGTGCTCTCGGGCCTGCTCGCCATGCGCCTGGGCAGCGAGTTCATCCCCAGCCTGAACGAGGGCGACTTCGCCGTGCAGGCATTGCGCATCCCCGGCACCAGCCTGACCCAGTCCGTGGCCATGCAGCAGCAGCTCGAACGCACGCTGAAGGCCAGGTTCCCGGAGATCAAGCGCGTCTTCGCCCGCACCGGCACGGCCGAGATCGCCTCCGACCCGATGCCGCCGAACATCTCCGACGCCTACGTGATGCTCCACCCCGAAGGCGAATGGCCCGAACCCCGGCGGACGCGCCGGGAATTGATGGAAGCCGTCCAGGCCGAGGTCGGAAGGATCCCGGGCAACGCCTACGAGTTCTCCCAGCCGATCCAGCTGCGCTTCAACGAACTGGTCTCCGGCGTGCGGGCGGACGTGGCCGTGAAGGTGTTCGGCGACGACATGGACGTCCTCCACGAGACGGCGCGCGAGATCGAAGGGGTGCTGAAGTCCATCGACGGTGCCTCCGAGGTCAACGTCGAGCAGACCACCGGCCTGCCGATGCTGACCGTGAACATCGACCGCGAGAAAACGACCCGCTACGGCCTGAACATGGCCGACGTGCAGAACACCATCGCCACGGCCGTCGGCGGGCGGGAAGCGGGCACGCTGTTCGAGGGCGACCGGCGCTTCGACATCGTGGTGCGCCTGCCCGAGCGCCTGCGCGGCGACCTGGAGGCCATCCAGCGCCTGCCGATCGCGCTGCCGGCCGCGGCCGCGGGCACCTCCCCGGGCACGGGCGCCGTCGCCGGCGTCGCGCCGGCCGAGGGCGCTGGCGGTGGCGGCAACCGGGTGCGCTTCATTCCGCTGTCCGAGGTCGCCACGCTGTCGCTCGCGCCGGGCCCCAACCAGGTCAGCCGCGAAGAAGGCAAGCGGCGCATCGTCGTGAGTGCCAACGTGCGCGGGCGCGACCTGGGCTCGTTCGTCACCGAAGCGCAGGCAGCGCTGGACCGGCAGGTGAAGGTGCCCACCGGCTACTGGACCACCTGGGGCGGCCAGTACCAGAACCTGCAGTCGGCCACGCAGCGCCTGCAGGTCGTGGTGCCGGTGTCGCTGGGGCTGGTGTTCGTGCTGCTGTTCGCGATGTTCGGCAACCTGAAGGACGGCCTGATCGTCTTCACCGGCATCCCGTTCGCGCTCACCGGCGGCATCCTGGCGCTGTGGCTGCGCGACATCCCGCTGTCGATCACGGCGGCCGTCGGCTTCATCGCCCTGTCGGGCGTGGCGGTCCTCAACGGCCTGGTGATGATCGCCTTCGTGCGCCACCTGCGCGAGGGCGGCGCCACGCTGGACCAGGCCATCCGCGAGGGCGCGCTGACGCGCCTGCGGCCGGTGCTCATGACGGCGCTGGTGGCCTCGCTCGGCTTCGTGCCGATGGCCATCGCCACGGGCACCGGCGCGGAGGTCCAGCGCCCGCTGGCCACCGTGGTCATCGGCGGCATCCTGTCCTCGACCGCCCTGACGCTGCTGGTGCTGCCGGTGCTCTACCGCTTCGCGCACCGGCGCGAGGCGGACGTCGCGCCGGTCCCGCCCGAGGGCGGGCATCCCGCCCGATCCCGGCACGGAGCGCCACGCGCGATGCGGCGATGACCCGGCGACGGCCACGGACGCGCGACGCGCGTACGCTCGCCGCAGCCCCACCGCGCGAGCCCGACCCCATGCCTTCCGCCTCCTGCCGATCGTCCGGCGCCATCGCGCCATGAGGATCCTCGTCGTCGAGGACGAGCCCAAGCTGGGCGACTACCTGCGCAAGGGCCTGAGCGAGAGCGGCTTCACCGTCGACCTCGCGCGCACCGGCACGGAAGGCCTGACCATGGCGCTGGAGGGCGCCTACGACGCGCTGGTGCTGGACGTGATGCTGCCCGGCATCGACGGCTTCGCCGTCCTGGCGGCGGTGCGCAAGGCCCGGACGATGCCGGTGCTCATGCTGACCGCGCGCGACGAGGTGGCCGACCGGGTGCGCGGCCTGCAGAGCGGCGCCGACGACTACCTCTCCAAGCCCTTCGCGTTTTCCGAACTGCTGGCGCGGCTGCAGGCCCTGCTGCGGCGCGGCGAGTTGCGCGAGGTCACCCGCTACGCCCTGGGTGACCTGACGCTCGACATGACGACCCGCCGGGCCACGCGCGCCGGGCAGCGCCTGGACCTGACGGCCAAGGAGTTCGCGCTCCTGATGCTGCTGCTGCGCCGCCAGGGCCAGATCCTGTCGCGCACGCTGCTGGCCGAGCAGGTGTGGGAGATGAACTTCGACAGCGAGACCAACGTGGTCGAGGTCGCGATCCGGCGCCTGCGCGCCAAGATCGACGACCCGTTCCCGGACCGGCTGCTCCACACGGTGCGCGGCATGGGCTACGTGCTGGAGCGCCGGGCGGAGCCCGGCCCGTGACGGCGGGGTCGGCCCCGCCGTCGATCCAGGCGTCGCTCTCGCGCTGGTTCGCCCTGCAGACGCTCGTCGGTCTGAGCGCCCTCTGCGCCGTCGTCTACGCCCTCACGGCCTGGAACTTCCAGCTCAAGCAGCGTGGCGAGTCCGAGCGCCATGCCGAGCGCGTCGTGCGCCTGCTGGCGCGATCCGGCGGCGATCCGGCGCCACCCGCGCTCGCGCCCCGCCTGGACGATTTCCTGCGCACGCACGACGACATCGCCGTCGTCCTGCGGGACGGCGCGCGCACGCTCTACGCATCCCGGACGGAGGACCCGTCGACCCGGTGGCGCTGGACGCCGATCGACCTCGAGGACGTGCCCGGACTCGGCGCCGATGCGACGCTGTGGCTGGGCGTGGACGTGCGCGAGGACGAGGCGCTCCTGCGCCGCCTGGGCCTGACCCTCCTGGGCGTGGCCGTGCTGGGCGCGATGCTGGTGTCGCTGACGGGCGTGCTGCTGGTGCGGCGTGGCCTGAAGCCGCTGCAGCGACTCGCCGCCCAGATGGCGGCCACCGGCCCCGAGTTCGCGGACCGCCGCATCGACGCGGACACGTACGCCCTGGAACTCGTGCCCTGGATCGACCAGTTCAACGCCCTGCTGGAACGCGCCGAGCAGGCCTACCGGCAACTCGAGGCCTTCAACGCCGACGTGGCGCACGAACTGCGCACGCCGCTGGCCAACATGATCGCGGAGGTCGAGGTCGAACTCGCCCGGCCGAGGTCCCCCGAGGCGCTGCGCGACGCGCTGATCTCTAACCTGGAGGAGACGCGGCGCCTGTCGGCCATCGTCGCCGACATGCTCTTCCTGTCGAAGGCCGACCGCGGCGCGACGGCCCGGCGATCCGCCCCGGTCAGCCTGGCCGCGCAGGCGTCGGCGGTGGCGGAGTTCCACGAAGCCGAACTGGAGCAGGCGGACCTGCGGGTGCGGGTGCGTGGCGACGCGATGGCACGCATCGACGTGTCGCTGGTGCGCCGGGCCCTGTCCAACCTGCTGGGCAACGCGATCCGCTACGCGACGCCCGGGACGACCGTAGAGATCGGCATCCAGGCCGGGCCGGAAGCGACCTGGCTGCGGGTGGCCAATCGCGGCGTCGCGCTGCCCCCGGACGCGTTGCCCCACCTCTTCAAGCGCTTTTTCCGCGCCGAACGGTCCCGCGCGCGGTCGTCGGCCCACCACGGCCTGGGGCTCGCCATCGTCGCGGCCATCGCGCGCATGCACGGCGGGGAGACCTCGGCGCGCTCGGCCGACGGCCGCACCGAGGTGTCGTTCTCGGTGCGCTGACCGGGGCCGGGCGTCCGGGCGCCGGCGATCAGGCCCCGGTCCGGCGCAGCAGCCGCAGCCCGTTGCCCACCACCAGCAGGCTGGCGCCCATGTCGGCGAAGACGGCCATCCACATGGTGGCGCTCCCGAACACCGCCAGCACGAAGAACACCGCCTTGATGCCCAGGGCCAGCGTGATGTTCTGCATCAGCACCGCGTGCGTGCGGCGGCTCAGGTGGACGGTCTCGGCGATGCGGCCGAGGTCGTCGTTCATGATCACCACGTCGGCGGCTTCCATGGCCGTGTCGGTGCCGGCGCCGCCCATGGCGAAGCCGATGTCGGCGCGGGCCAGCGCCGGGGCGTCGTTGATGCCGTCGCCCGTCATGGCGGTGGCGCCGTGGCGCTCGCGCAGCGCCAGGATCGCCGCCAGCTTGTCCTCGGGCAGCAGCCCGCCGCGCACCTCGTCGATGCCGGCCTCGCGGCCGATGGCGCGTGCCGTGGCGAGGTTGTCGCCGGTGAGCATCACCGGGACGAGGCCCAGGCGCCGCAGCCGGGCCACCGCCTCGACCGAGCTGGCCTTGAGGGTGTCGGCCACGGCGAAGGTGCCCAGGACGCCGTCGTCGTCGGCCAGCAGGGTGACCGTGTGGCCGCGCGCCTCGTGGGCGGCGAGCGCGGCCTCCAGCGCGGGGCCGGACTGGCCGCGTTCGGCGATCAGGCGGTGGTTGCCCAGCACCAGGCGCCGGCCCTCGACGACCCCTTCCACGCCGCGTCCCGGGAGGGCCCGGAATCCGTCGACGTCGAGCACCTCGCCCGCGAGGCCGGCCGCGATGGCCCGGGAGACCGGGTGGTCCGAGCGCGCGGCCAGGCTGCGGGCCCGGCGGTCCGTCCCGGCGCGGGTCGCTTCGTCCGACGGCGCGAACGCCACCAGCCGGGGCTTGCCCTCGGTCAGGGTGCCGGTCTTGTCCAGCGCGATCGCCTTCAGGTTCCGCGCGGCTTCCAGGTAAGTGCCGCCCTTGATCAGGATGCCGCGCCGCGCGGCGGCGGCCAGGCCGCTGACCACCGTGACCGGGGTCGAGATCACCAGCGCGCACGGGCACGCGATCACCAGCAGCACGAGCGCCTTGTAGACCGAGGCCATCCAGGCCCAGTCCAGCAGCAGCGGCGGCAGCACCGCCACCGCCAGCGCCAGCACGAACACGGCCGGCGTGTAGATCGCGGCGAAGCGGTCGACGAAACGCTGCGTGGGCGCCCGGGTGCCCTGCGCTTCCTCCACCGCGTGGATGATCCGCGCCAGGGTCGAATCGCTCGCGCCGGCGGTCACGCGGAATTCCAGTTCGCCGTCCTGGTTGATGGTGCCGGCGAACACCGGGTCGCCCGGCGCCTTGTCGACCGGGATGCTCTCGCCGGTGACCGGCGACTGGTCGATGCTGCCGTGGCCCCGGGTCACCCGGCCGTCGAGCGCGACGCGTTCGCCCGGCCGGACCCGGGCGATGGCGTCCAGCGGGATGTCCGCCGCCCGCGTCCGCCGCCAGCCGCCGTCGGGCTGCCGCACGTCGGCCTGGTCGGGCGCGAGGTCGACCAGGCCCTTGATGGCGTTGCGGGCCCGCTCGACCGCCCGCGCCTCGATCAGTTCGGCGATCGCGTACAGCGCCATGACCATCGCCGCCTCGGGCCACTGGCCGATGACGAAGGCGCCGGTGACGGCGACCGACATCAGCGCGTTGATGTTGAGCTTGCCGTGGCGCAGCGCGACCATGCCCTTGGCGTAGGTCGCCATGCCGGCCAGCGCGATCGCCACGGCGGCGACCGCCATGCCCACGCCCTGCCACGCGAGCGTGTCGGGTGCGAGGTAGGACAGGCCCTCGGCCACGATCGCCAGGCCCAGCGCGGCGGCCAGCCGCACGGGGCCGGGACCGTCGGCGGGGTCGTGCCCGTGCGCCTCGGCGACCCCCGTCGCGTCGGCCACGGGCACCGGCACCGGCGTGAAGCCGGCCTTGCGGATGGCCGCCAGCGCGGCTTCCACCGCCGCGTCGGTGCCATCGATGCGCAGGTGCCGCTGGGCCAGGCGGAAGTGCAGGCCGCGCACGCCGTCGATGGGTTCGGCCACGCGGCGGATCTCCGACTCCTCCACCGCGCAGTCCATGCTGGCGATGCGGAAGGTGTTGGGCGCGACGGCGTCCCGCGCGGCGGCCCGGCCGTCCGCGAGGGAGGGCGGCGCGCAGCACGCGGCGGCGTCGCCGGTGCCGGCGCCGTGGCGGGTCGATGGCGTCGCGGCGATCGCCGGGGCCGCCGCGTAGGCGTCCGGGCCGCTGATGGGGCCGGGCCGCGCCGGTCGGTCCGCCGGCGCGGCGGGCGCCGGCGACGCCCCCGTGCAGCATGCGGTGGCGGGGTCGTGCGTGAGTTTGGCCATGGGTGTCGTTCGCTTTCTGGGGAGGATTCGACACCCTGCACCCGCTGCAGGGTCAAGTCGCTAGGATGGGTGTCCGCGCAGCTGACAGGGAGATGGAATGAAGATCGGCGATCTGAGCAAGGCCACGGGCGTGGAGGTGGGCACGATCCGGTTCTACGAGCGTTCGGGCCTGATGGACCTGCCCGACCGCCTGCCCAACGGCTATCGCAGCTACGGCCCCCGGCACCTGGAGAGCTTGGCGTTCGTGCGCCACTGCCGCGCGCTGGACATGTCCATGGCCGACATCCGGCGCCTGCTGGACCTCGCGACGCTGCCGGGCGAGGACTGCGGCGACGTCAACGAGCTGGTCGACCGGCAGATCGAGCGCGTGCGCGCCCGCATCGCGAGCCTGAAGGCCCTGGAGAAGCAGCTGACCCTGCTGCGCGGGAAGTGTTCCGACCACCACCCGACGAGCGAGTGCGGCATCCTGGGCGAACTCCTCGTCGCCGCGCACGGCGAGGCGTGCGTCTGCCATCCCTGAGCCGGGGCCGCGAGGGTCGGGCCGTCAGGGCTGGAACAGCCAGTCCTCCGAACGCGTCAGGGCCTTCACCAGCGGCGCCGAGGTGCTCGGGTCGCTGGCGTAGAGGTTCAGGTTCTGCCCCGGCGAGAAGCTGCGGAAGATCGCCTTCGTCCGGTCGTCCCAGACCCGCAGCGCCAGGGACCAGTCGGGATAGGCGCGGCGCGCGACCGTGCGCTGGTCGAGCACCGTCACGTCGCGGTGGCGGACGTCGCGGCGGATGTGCTCGAAGAGGGCCCGGATGGTGGCTTCCTCGCCTTCGAGGTGCTCGATGTAGGTGCCGTCGAGCAGGCACAGCACGCCGGTGATGCCCAGCCCCGGGTTGTGGGCCCGGGACCATTCGAGGATGCCCGGAAGGTCCTCCTCGGTCGACACGCACGCACGACTGGCATAGATGAGACGGTAGACCATGGTGGCAATCTGGCGGCCTTTGCGGCGAAGCGCCAACCCGCGCGCCGCTCAGGCGCACCGGCGGCGCTCGACCGGCTCGATGTTGAGGCCCTGGCGGTACTTGGTGACGGTTCGCCGGGCGATGAGGAAGCCCTGCTGGGCGAGTTCGCGCGCGAGGGCGGCGTCGCTCAGGGGGGTGTGGGGCCGCTCGGCCTCGATGAGCTCGCGGATGAGGGCCTGGAGTGCGGCAGGGGCGCTGGCGCCGCCGCTGCGGTGGGCCATGCCGCGGGAGAAGAAGTGGTGGAGCTCGAAGACGCCGTGGGGGGTGGCGAGGTATTTGTGGTGGACCGCGCGCGAGACGGTGGAGGGGTGCACGCCCACGGCGTCGGCGACCTCGCGCAGGCCCAGGGGCTTCATGGCGAGGTGGCCGTACTCCAGGAACAGGCGCTGGCGCGCGACGATGGCCGAGGCGATGGCGTGGATGGTGGAGACGCGCTGGGCGGCGTTGTTCACGGTCCAGCGGGCGCGCTCGAGGCAGTCCTTCATGGCGAGGTCGCCCTGGGCGCGGTGGCGCTCGAAGAGCGCGGCGTAGGACTGGTGCAGTCGCACGCGGGGCAGGGCGCGGTCGTTGAGGGCGGTCTTCCAGGCGCCGGCGACCTTGCGCACGATGACGTCGGGCACGATGGCCTGGGTGAGGGTGTCGTTGAAGCGCGCGCCGGGGCGGGGGTCGAGGGCGAGGATGGCGTCGACGGCCGCGCGGGTGTCGGCCTCGCTCGCGCCGAGCTGGGCGGCCAGGCGTGGCAGGCGGCGCGTGGCGAGGAGCTCGAGGTGGTGGGCGGCGATGCGCAGGGCGAGCTCGCGCACGCGCGCCTCGCGCACCTCGCGCAGCTGCAGCGACAGGCACTCGGCCACGTCGCGCGCGGCCACGCCCAGCGGGTCCAGGCCCTGGACGTCCCGCAGCGCCGCTCGCAGCGCGGCCATCACGTCCGCGCCCGCGCCGAGGCCGATGTCCGTCCCCATGCCGTCCGCGTCCAGGGCGGCGGCGAGGTCCTCCAGCGACACGCGCAGGTAGCCGTCGTCGTCCAGCGCCTCGATCACCAGCTCGGCCAGCAGGCGCGCGCAGCGTTCGCGCCGCAGGCCGCACAGCTGCGAGCGCAGGTGGGTCGCCAGGCTCGTGCGCACCGGCGCCTGCTGGAGCGCGTCCGCGCGCCCCTCGCCGGCCTGCCGGTCGAGCCCGCGGACCCCGTCGATCTCGGCCCCGCCGTCCTCCCGTGCCGCGGCGTCCCGCTCGGCGCCCGGTGCCGGCGGCGGCGCCAGTTCGGGCGCCTCGACATCGAGGAACGGGTTGTCCAGCGCGGCTTCCCGCAGCGCCCGGGCGTAGTCGAGGGTGGACAGCTGCAGCAGGCGCACGGCCTGCTGCAGGCGCGGCGAGAAGCCGACGGTGGGGGCGAGGCGGGACTGCAGACTGACGGCGTTCATGGACGGGCTCCGCCGCGAGGGCGGCCCCTCGTGCACCGCAACGACCGTGCCTCGACGAAACCGATACCAAAGTATTCAGGAACAGGGTGCCTTGAAGTGGCCGCGCGTCGATCCGCAACATTTGCGGCAAATATTGCCGCCGACTACGCCGGGACAGAACTTTCGGGCGGCTGCAAACTTCCCGTCATGTCGACTTTCACCACGCCACGGCCGGCCGGCCCCCTTGGCGCGCCCCCGGTTGCGACCGCGTGCGACGCTTCGCTCATCGCCTTTCTGAGGCAGTTCGACCACGACCTGCGCACGCCCCTGGGCACCATGGCCGCGGCGGTCGATCTGCTGCGCGACGAGGCGCCCGCCTCGGTCAGCCACGCGGAGTCGATCGCCGTGCTGGAACGCCAGATCGCGCGGCTGCACGCGCTGACGCAGTCGCTGCGGGAGTACGCGCAGGGCCTGTCGCCGGCGGGCGTGGCGCAGCGGGAGGGTCGCTGAGGTGGGGCACGTGATGGTGGTGGAGGACGACGAGGACGCCGCGCGCACGCTCACCACGCTCATCGGGCGGGAGCACCACAGCGTGACGAGCGCGCACTCGCTGCACGCGGCGCGGCGCCTGCTCGCGCTGCAGTCGCCCGACCTGCTGCTGCTGGACCTGCACCTGCCCGACGGCAGCGGCTTCGACCTGCTCGCGAGCGAGCAGGGCCTGCTCGCGGACACGGAGGTGATCCTCATCACGGGCCAGGCGAGCGTGGAGACCTCGGTGCAGGCGCTGCGCATGGGGGCGGCCGACTACCTGGTCAAGCCGGTCAACCCGGTGCACCTGCGCGGGCTGCTCTCGCGGCTGAGCCGGCCCTCGCGCCTGCGCGAGGAGCTCGCGCAGATCACCGAGCAGTGGCGCGAGACGGGGCGCTTCGGCGAGCTCATCGGGGCGTCCGAGGCGATGCAGCGCGTCTACCGCCAGATCTCGCGCGTGGCGGGCACGGCCGTGACGGTGTTCATCCACGGGGAGAGCGGCACGGGCAAGGAGCTGGTCGCGCGCGCGGTCCACGAGCTCAGCCGGCGGCGCGACATGGCGTTCCTGGCGGTCAACTGCGGGGCGCTGTCGCCGCACCTGGTGGAGAGCGAGATCTTCGGCCACGAGAAGGGCAGCTTCACCGGCGCGGAGCGCCAGCACCAGGGCTTCTTCGAGCGCGCCCACGGCGGCACGCTGTTCCTCGACGAGGTCACGGAGATGCCCCTGGAGCTGCAGGTGAAGCTGCTGCGGGTGCTGGAGACGGGCACGTTCATGCGCGTGGGCTCCACCGAGCTGCGCCAGACCGACGTGCGCATCATCGCGGCGACCAACCGGGACGCGCTGGAGGCGGTGGCGCGCGGGCGCCTGCGCGAGGACCTGCTCTACCGGCTCAACGTGTTCCCCATCGCGCTGCCGGCGCTGCGCGAGCGCGGCGAGGACGTCGCGCTGATCGCGCGCAGCCTGCTGGCGGACATCAGCGCGCGCGAGGGCCAGGACAAGGCCTTCACGCCCGCGGCGCTCGCGCGCCTGAGCGCCCACGCCTGGCCGGGCAACGTGCGCGAGCTGCGCAACGTCGTGCAGCGCGCCTGGGTGATGAGCGCGGGGGACCGGGTCGACGAGGAGTGGCTGCCCCAGCCCGCCGCCGTCCCCACCGCCAACGCCGCCGCCGCCACCGCCACCGCCGGGACCGCCTTCGTCCCCGCGCCGGCCGCGCACGCCGAGGCGCCCACCACGCGCCGCGCCCCCGAGCCCGGCGCCCCCACCCTGAGCATCGCCCTGGGCACGCGCCTGGCCGATGCCGAGCGCCAGCTCATCCTGGCCACCTTCGCCCACTGCGAGCGCCACAAGGAGCGCACCGCCGCCACCCTGGGCATCAGCATGAAGACCCTGTACAACCGGCTCAAGGAATACGGCGGTTGAGCGCGCGCGGGCGCCGCCGGAATGCCGATTGCCTGCCCTCGGAGACAAACCGGACATCGAGAGGAAACGCCATGTCCATCGAAAAACTCAGGCAGCTCGCGGGGCTCGATCTCCCCTTCAACGCGAACGACGACGACGAGATCGACGAGTTGCGCGTGCTGATGGCCGCCGGCCTGATCGCCGGGCTGACGCTTCGGGTGCCGGCGGGCGTGGACGGCGGTCCCGACCGCGCGGCGCGCGTCATCCGGGTGCTGGCCATCACGCCCGAGGGACGCCGGCTGCTGCAGCGCAGCGGCGCCGATCCGGGCGTGTCGAGCACGCACTGAAGGCGCGCGTCGCGCGTCCCGCCACCGGCGGCGGGAGCGCGGGGACGGGGGAAGTCCCGATAAGGAAACGTGAACGCGCTCGAAGCCGAAGTCAGGCCGCGCGCGCGGGATCGCAACCACACTCGGGACCACCGTCGCCATCCCCGTCCCGACCGCGAGCCCCTCCATGATCATCGACTGCCACGGCCATTACACGACCGCCCCCGAGGCCCTGGAGACCTGGCGCGACCGTCAGATCGCCGGCATCGCCGACCCCGCCTCCAGGCCCCGGGTCGCCGAGCTGAAGATCTCCGACGACGAACTGCGCGAGTCCATCGAGCACAACCAGTTGCGCCTCATGCGGGAACGCGGCAGCGACCTCACCATCTTCAGCCCGCGCGCGAGCTTCATGGCCCATCACGTGGGGGACTTCGAGGTCTCCTCGACCTGGGCGGCGATCTGCAACGAGCTGTGCGCGCGCGTCGCCGGCCTCTTCCCCGACCACTTCATCGGCGCGGCGATGCTGCCGCAGTCCCCGGGCGTCGACCCGGCCACCTGCATCCCGGAGCTGGAGCGTTGCGTGACCGAGTACGGCTTCGTCGGCATCAACCTCAACCCCGATCCCTCCGGCGGCCACTGGACCGGCCCGCCGCTGTCGGACCGCCACTGGTACCCGCTCTACGAGAAGATGGTCGAGCACGACATCCCGGCCATGGTGCACGTGAGCACGAGCTGCAACGCCTGCTTCCACACCACCGGCGCGCACTACCTGAACGCCGACACCACCGCCTTCATGCAGTGCCTGAGCGCCGACCTGTTCACCGACTTCCCGACGTTGCGCTTCGTGATCCCGCACGGCGGCGGCGCGGTGCCCTACCACTGGGGGCGCTTCCGGGGCCTGGCCCAGGCGCTGAAGAAGCCGCTGCTGGAGGACCACCTGCTGAAGAACATCTTCTTCGACACCTGCGTCTACCACCAGCCCGGCATCGACCTGCTGACCCAGGTCATCCCGGTGGAGAACATCCTGTTCGCCAGCGAGATGATCGGCGCCGTGCGCGGCATCGACCCGCAGACCGGCCACCATTTCGACGACACGCGCCGCTACGTCGACGCCACGCCGCGGCTCGACGCGCGCACCCGTCACCAGGTCTTCGAGGGCAATGCGAGGCGCGTCTATCCGCGCCTGGACCGTGCCCTGAAGGCCCGGGGGCGCTGAGCATGACCGCGCCTTCACCCCGCCGCGAGGCCGACGGGACCGGCAGGCGTGCGCGTTTCGCCGCTGGCGGACGGGGGCCGGACCTGTACGCTATGCGGGAGCCACTGGCCCGAGCCGGCCCGCGCCGCTTCGACTGACGCGCGGCCATTCCAACGCACGCAACCCGCACCCCCGGAGACCGACAAGATGAGAGACATCCCGACCCCCCGCACCGCCTCCCGCGCCACGCGCCGCCGCCTCGCGGCCCTGGCCGCCGCCGCGGGCGTCTGCGCCGCTTTCGCGCTGCTGCCGACCACGGCCGCCGCCCAGGACTTCCCCAGCCGCCCGGTGCGCATCATCACGCCGTTCCCGGTCGGGGGCGGGCCCGAGGGCGTGGTGCGCCTGCTGGCCGACAAGCTGAGCCGCGCCTGGGGCCAGCCCGTGACGGTGGAGAACCGCCCCGGCGGCAACGGCTTCATCGCCATCGACGCCTTCAAGCGCGGCAACAAGGACGGGTACGACCTGATCCAGCTCGACAACGTCCACCTGACGGCCTACCCGTCGCTGTTCATGAAGCTGCCCTACGACCCGGTCAAGGACTTCGAGCAGATCGACCCGCTGTTCCGCACCAACTTCTTCTTCACCGTGGGCACCGACAGCAAGTACCGGTCCGTCGGCGAGATCGTGGCCGACGCCAAGGCCAACCCTGGCAAGCTGAACTACGGTTCCTGGTCGATCGGCAACCCGGTGCACCTGGGCTCGGCGCTGTTCGAGTCGATGACCGGCACGACCATGTCGCACGTGGTCTACAAGGAGACCTCGCAGCTCTACACGGCCGTGGCGACCAACGAGCTGTCCTTCGCGCTCGGCACGCTGGGCAGCGCGGGCGCCATGCAGCGCGCGGGCCGGCTGCGCTACCTGGCCGTGGCCGCCCCGGTGCGCCACCCGGCGTTCCCGGACGTGCCCACGGTGGCCGAGTCGGGCGGGCCGGCCGGCTTCGAGGTCATCGGCTGGACCACGCTGGCCGCGCCCCCGGGCCTGCCGGCGGCGGTGACCGACAAGATCCGCCGCGACGTCGAGAAGGCGCTGGCCGACGACGACTTCAAGGCCAAGTTCGCCGCCTTCGGCTACGAACCCTTCCCGGTCACGCGCGTGCAGTTCGACCAGTTCATCCGCTCGGAGTCGGCCCGCCAGGGCGACGTCATCAAGAAGGCCAAGGTGTCGCTCGACTGAGCGGACGCCCGGGACCCGCCGCCAGCAGAAGGAAGAAGACCCCAATGGCTCGCATCATCGGCGCCGTCGCCTGCTCCCACACGCCCACCATCGGCTTCGCGTTCGACCGCCACAAGCAGCAGGACCCGGTGTGGGCGCCCATCTTCGAGGCGTTCGCGCCGGTCCAGCGCTGGCTGGCCGAGAAGAAGCCCGACGTGCTCTTCTTCATCTACAACGACCACGTCAGTTCGTTCTTCTTCGACCACTACGCGGCGTTCTCGCTGGGCGTGGGCGAGGAGCACCGCGTGGCCGACGAGGGCGGCGGCGCGCGCGACCTGCCCGCGCTCGCCGGCCACCCGGCGCTGGCGCGGCATATCGGGCGCTCGCTGGTGGCCGACGAGTTCGACCTGTCGTTCTTCCAGGACCGCGCGCTCGACCACGGCGTGTTCTCGCCGATGTCGTTGCTGTGCCCGCACGAGCCGGGCTGGCCGATGCCGGTGGTGCCGCTGCAGATCGGCGTGCTGCAGTCGCCGGTGCCCTCGGCGCGGCGCTGCTGGCGCCTCGGCCGGGCGCTGCGGCGCGCCATCGACAGCTACCCGGAGGACCTGGCGGTGGCCATCGTCGCCACCGGCGGCCTGTCGCACCAGGTCCACGGCGAGCGCGCGGGCTTCAACAACCCGGCCTGGGACGCGCGGTTCCTCGACCTGATCGAGAACGACCCGGTGCGCCTCACCGAGATGACGCAGGCCGAGCTGGCCACGCTCGGCGGCATGGAGGGCGCCGAGGTCGTCATGTGGCTGGTCATGCGCGGCGCGCTGTCGTCGAACGTGAAGAAGCTGCACCAGAGCTACTACCTGCCCTCGATGACCGGCATCGCCACCGTCGTCTACGAGAACCTGGCCAGCGCGCCGGTCGCCGGCGAGGCGACGCGCCACCGGCGCCACGTCGACGAACAGCTCGCCGGCATCGAGGCGCTGGCGGGCACCCACCCGTTCTCGCTGGAGACCAGCGTGCGGGCTTACCGGCTCAACAAGTTCTTGCATGGCATGACCGAGCCGGCCCACCGCGCCGCCTTCGCGAGTGACCAAGAGGCTGCGTTCGAAGCGGCTGGCCTGACCCAGGCGGAGCGCGACCTGGTGCGCCGGCGCGACTGGCGTGGGCTGATCCACCACGGCGTCATCTTCTTCATGCTGGAGAAGCTGGGCGCGGTGCTCGGCGTGTCCAACCTGCACATCTACGCGGCCATGCGCGGCGAGACGCTGGAACAGTTCCAGCAGACCCGCAACGCGCCCGGCGCGCTGTACTCGGTCGCCGGCCGGGACGCCGCCCCGCCGGCCTGGGACACGGCGGCGGACGCGCCGGCCGCGCCCGCGACGCCGGAGACCCCGGCGGCGATCCCGCGCTGACGCCCGGCGCCGCCTTTCCTTCCTTCCCCTCACGCGGCCCGTCCGACGGGCCGACGAAAGACCGATCATGACGCTCCCCAGGAACACTCCCACCCCACGCCTGGCGCGCTCGCTCGCGGCGTGCCTGCTCGCGGGCGGCCTCGTCGCCGGCTGCGCCACCGCGCCGCCCCGGGCCGCCACCCCCGTCGTCGTGGCCGCGCCCGGTGCCGCGCAGCCGGCGCCCGTCGCCGGCCGCACGGACGTGCTGTGGCTCGGCCAGGCCGCCTTCCGCATCGCGACGCCGGGCGGCAAGGTCATCGTGATCGATCCGTGGCTGCGGCAGAACCCGACGACGCCGCCGGCCTACAAGAGCCTGGAGGCCCTGGGCAAGGTCGACGTGCTGCTGGTCACCCACGGCCACCTGGACCACTTCGCCGACGCACCCGCGCTCGCGCAGCTGCACCAGGTGCCGATGCACGCGCCGGCGGACATGAACCAGACCGTCGGCGTGCTGGGCATCCTGCCGGTCGCGCTGGCGCCGCGCTTCGGCAAGGGCGGCACCATCAGCCCGGCGCCGGGCATCCGGGTGACGGCGGTGCGCGCCGAGCACTCCTCGGTGGTGGTGTGGAAGGACCCGGCCACCGGCCGGGAGGCCGTCCATCCGGGCGGCGAACCGGTGGGCTACGTCATCGAGCTGGAGAACGGCTTCCGCATCTACCACATGGGCGACACGGGCCTGTTCACGGACATGAAGTTCATCGCCGAGCACTACCGGCCCGACCTGGTGCTGATGCCCATCGGCGGGCATTTCACGATGGACCCGGCCGATGCGGCCTTCGCCACGCGCGAATGGCTCAAGCCGGCGTTCGTGATCCCGATGCACTACGGCGCCAACCCGCTGGCCAAAGGCACGCCCGACCAGTTCGTCCGCGCGCTCGGTCCGGCCACGGGCACGCGGGTTCTGGCGCTGCAGCCGGGCGGCCGGGCGGTGTTCGGGCCATGACGCCGCCCGGCGACCCCGCGCCGATTCGGGGCCTCTGCTCGATGGCGACGCGCGGGCTGCTCGACGAACTGTCGGCCGCGCACGCGGCACGCTCGGGCGTGCCGGTCTCGTTCCTGGCCGTCGGCGGCGTGGCGGCCGCGCGCCGCGTGCTGGCGGGCGAGCCGTTCGACGTCGTGGCGCTGGCGGCCGAGGCCATCGACCGGCTGGTGGCCGCCGGCCGCGCCGACGCGCCGGGCCGCATCGACCTGGCGCGCTCGGGCGTCGGGGTCGCGGTGGGCGCCGCGTCCCCGCTGCCCGACATCGCCAGCGGCGCGGCGCTGCGCGAGGCGGTGCGCGCCGCGGCGCGCATCGGGTATTCGACCGGTCCCAGCGGCGTCGCGCTGATGGCGCTGTTCGAGCGCTGGGGCCTGGCCGAAGCCCTGCGCGAGCGCCTCGTGCAGGCGCCGCCGGGCGTGCCGGTGGCCGCGCTGGTGGCGCGCGGCGAGGTCGATCTGGGCTTCCAGCAGCTCGGCGAGCTGACCGGCGTCGACGGCGTCCGTCTCGTCGGGCCGTTGCCGCCGGACGTGCAGATCCAGACCGTGTTCGCGGCCGCGCCCGCGACCGGCGGCGCGGCATCGCCTGCGGCCGTGCGCGACCTGCTCGGCTTCCTGGCCTCGCCCGCCGCCGCCGACGCCAAGCGCCGCCACGGCCTGGCGCCGGCCTGAGCACGGCCCTCGCGTCGGAGCACGCCACGTGAACACCGCCCGGCCGGAGGCCGGCCTCGGCATCAACCTGCGCCACCTGCGCGCGCTGACGGCGGTGGCCGCCGCGGGCAGCATCACCGGTGCGGCCGATGCGCTGTTCCGCGTGCCTTCGGGCGTGACCCGCGCGATCGCGGCGCTCGAGGCCGGCCTCGGCCGGCCGCTGTTCGACCGCCAGGCGCGGGGCGTGACGCTCAACCCGTACGGCGAACTGGTGCGGCTGAGGGCGCTGCGCGTCGAGGCCGAATTCGAACGCGGCCGGGCCCAGCTGGCCGCGCGCGGCGTCCGCTCGGCGGCCGGCGCGCGCTCCCCCTTCGACGCGCTTCCCAACGGGCGCCGCCTGGCGGTGATCGCCAGCCTGGTCGACCTGCGCAACATGCCGGCGGTGGCGCACGCGTTCGGCATCACCCAGCCGGCCGTGAGCGGCGCCCTCAAGAGCCTCGAGGCCGGCCTGGGCCTGGCGCTGTTCGACCGCCGCGCCGGCCGGCTCGCGCCCACGCCAGCGGGCGAGGCCGTCGCCCTGTCCTTCCGGCGCGTGCTGGCCGAACTGCGCAGCATCGCGGCGGACATCGCCGCCAGCGAGGGGATGCTGCAGGGCAGCGTGACGGTCGGCGCGCTGCCGCTGGGCCGCACGCGGATCCTGCCGCTGGCCATCGCGGCGCTGATCGCTCGGCATCCCGGCCTGCACGTGGTCACGGTCGAGAGCCCGTACGACGCGCTGGCGGCGTCGCTGCGCGGCGGCGACGTCGATTTCATCCTGGGGGCGCTGCGCGGCGCCGAGGAGGCGGCCGACCTGCGCCAGGAGCCGCTGTTCGAGGACCGCATCGCCGTCATCGCGCGCGCCGGCCATCCGCTCGCGCGGGCCGGCCGCATCGACTTCGACGCCCTGCACCGGGCGCGCTGGGTGCTGTCGCGCCAGGGCTCGCCCTCGCGCGAACTGCTCGAACGCTGCTTCCGCGCGGCGCGCGAGGCGCCGCCGGTGCCGGCCGTGGAGACCGGCGACCTCGCCATCCTGCGCGGGCTGCTGATGGAGAGCGACATGCTCACCGCGCTGTCGGCCCACCAGCTGGACCACGAGATCGCCGATGGCAGCCTGGCGGTGCTGGATTTCCCGCTGGACGGCACGCGGCGCCAGATCGGGCTGACCCAGCGCCTGGGCGCCTGTGCGTCGCCCGGGGCGCGGGCCCTGATGGCGGAGGTCCGGGCGGTGGCGGCGCGGCCCCCGTTTTGCGCCGCCTAGCGCGCGGGCGACGCCCGCCGGCGCCTATTCCGCTTCCACGCCGGCCTGTTTCACCAGCCTGACGTAGCGCGCCTGCTCGGTCTTGAAGAACTGCAGCGAGGCCTCGGGCGACATCGGCTGGACGACGTTGTCCTGCCTGGCCATCGCCTCCCTGGTCTCGGGCATGTCGAAGGCGGCGACCACGGCGTCGTGCATGCGCCTGACGGTCGCGGCCGGCAGCCTGGGCGGGCCGACGACGGCGAACCAGCCGGCGATGTCGACCTCGGGGAAGCCCTGCTCGGCGATCGTCGGGACGTCCGGCAGCGACGCGACGCGGGACTTGCCCATCACGCCGATGGCGCGCAGCTGGCCGGCCTTGAGTGCGCCCTGCGCGGCGGGCACCGACACCACGCCCATCTCGACCTGACCGCCCAGGAGGTCCGCCACCATCGGGCCGACGCCCTTGTACGGGATGTGCCGCGCCTGCACGCCGGCGGCGTCGAGGAACATCGCACCGGCCAGGTGGATGATCGTGCCGTTGCCCGAGGAGGCGTAGTTGTAGCCGTCGGGCCTGGCCCTGAGCAGCGCCTGCAGTTCCTTCGCGTTCCTCGCGGGCACTTTCGGATTGACGACGAGCACGAAGGGCGTGGCGCCGACCACCGAGATCGGCGTGAAGTCGTTGATCGCGTCGAAGGGCATCTTTTTGAAGACGCTCGGGTTGACGACGTGGTTGTTGGAGACCACGCCGATGGTCAGGCCGTCGGCCGGCGCCCGCGCCAGCACCGAGCTGCCGGTGATGCCGCCCGCGCCGGGCAGGTTCTCGATCACCACCGCCTGACCACCGAGCGCCTTGGTCAGCGAGGGCGCGGCGGCCCGGATGATGGTGTCGACGCCCGAACCCGCACCGACGGGCAGGATGACGCGCAAGGGCTTGTCCGGGTACTGGGCGTTCACGGGGGTGACGCAGCACAGCGCGAGGGAAGCGAGCGCGGCCGCGACGCCTTGGCGACGGTTCAGGGAAAAAGTCATGTCGTTCGTCTCCGGGAGTTCTGGAAAGCCGTCTCTCAGGCGGAAGGGTGGCGCTCCAGACCGGCGAGCACTTCCTCCGTGTGCTCGCCGATGCCGGCAAGGGGGCGGCGCACGCCGGGGCGCTGGCCGCCCATGGTCAGCGGCAGCAGCACCACCTCGGTCATGCCGCCGTCCTCGGTCCGCATCGGCACCAGGCCGCCGCTGGCGATCAGGTGCGGGTCCTCCACCAGCTGGTCGGGCCGCACGATCGGCGCGTAGGGGATGCCGGCGGCCTCCAGCTTCGGCGCCAGCTCGGCCACGCGGTGGTGCAGCAGGATCTCGCCGAGCTGGGCCAGCAGCTGCGGGCGCACCGCCACGCGCGAGGCGTTGTCGCCGAAGCCGGGCTGCTCGAGCAGGTCGGGGCGCTCCAGCACGCGGCACAGGGTGGCGAACTGCTTGTCGCTGACCGCGCCGATGAACAGCTGCTGCGCGCCCTCGTCGAGCGTGAAGACGTCGTAGACGCTCCAGGCCGACACGCGCGAGGGCATCGGCGGCGGCGGCTCGCCGGTCATGAGGTACTGCTGCATGTGCTGCGACGACAGGAAGACGCAGTTCTCGAACAGCGCGCTCTGCACCTCCTGGCCCCGGCCGGTGCGCTCGCGTTCGCGCAGGGCGGCGAGCACGCCGATGGCGCCGAACATGCCGCCCATGATGTCGTTGACCGAGGTGCCCGCGCGCAGCGGCCGCCCGATCGGCCCGGTCATGTAGGACAGCCCGCCCATCATCTGCACCACCTCGTCGAGCGCCAGCCGGTGCTCGTAGGGGCCGGGCAGGAAGCCCTTGTGCGTCGCATAGATGAGCTTCGGGTACTTCTTCGACAGCGTCGCGTAATCCAGGCCGAAGCCGGCCATCAGCCCGGGGCGGAAGTTCTCCAGCACCACGTCGCATGCGCCGGCCAGTTCGGCGGCGGTGGCGCGGCCCGCCTCGGTGGCGATGTCGATGACGACGCTCTTCTTGTTGCGGTTGAAGGAGCGGAAGAAGCCGATGCCCAGCCCGGGCAGGTTGCGGGTCCTGTCGCCGCCGGGCGGCTCGACCTTGATGACCTCGGCGCCGAGGTCGGCCAGGATCATCCCGCAGGTCGGGCCCATGACCATGTGGGTGAACTCGAGCACCCGCAGGCCGGCCAGCGGCAGGGGCGGGGCGGCGGTGGAAGCCGCTGCGGCGTGGGCGGTGGCGGGTGGGGTGGCGTCGGTGGTGGTCATGCGGGCGGTCTCGTCGTCGGGGTCCGGGCGGTGGGCGGGTGGGCGGGTGGGCGGGTGGGCGGGCGGGCGGGCGTTCAGGCAGCGGCGGCGTCGGCGCTGGCCGCACGGGTGCCACGGCGCGCGAACGTCGCGGGCACGCCGGCCTGCCACAGCGCGCCGCGCAGGGTCTCGCCCTGGAGCCAGCCGGCGACCTTGGCGCGCAGCGCGAGCAGGGCCTCGATGTCGATGCCGGTGTCGATCCCCATGTCGGCCAGCATGTAGGCCAGGTCCTCGCTCGACGCGTTGCCGCTGGCGCCCGGGGCGTGCGGGCAGCCGCCGATGCCCGCGAGCGTGGCGTCGAAGCGCGTCACGCCGGTCTCCAGCGCCGCGCAGACGTTGGCCAGCGCCATGCCGCGCGTGTCGTGGAAGTGGCCGCAGCAGAAGCGGTCGCCGGCGATGGCGCGGGCCTGGGAGAACAGGTCGTGGACGGCGGCCGGATTGGCCTGGCCCACCGTGTCGGCGATGCTCACGCGGTCGGCCCCGGCGTCGAGCAGCGCCTGCATGCAGCGCAGCACTTCGGCCTGCTCGACCTCGCCCTGGAGCGTGCAGCCGAAGGCGGTGCCGATGCCGCCCTCGATGACGATCCTCGAGCCGGCCGCGTCGCGCGCCGCGCGCATCCTGGCGACTTCGGCGACGACGTCGTCCGGCGTCTTGCGCAGGTTGGCCAGGCTGTGGGCGTGGCTGGCCGACAGCGGAACGAGCATCAGGTCGGCGCCGTGCGCGATGGCTTGCTCGGCACCTCTCAGGTTGGGCACCAGCACCGACACCTGCAGGCCCGGCAACGTCCTGGCGAAGGCGACCAGCTCGGCGGTGTCGGCCAGCTGCGGCAGCAGGCGCGCCGGCACGAAGGAGCCGACCTCGATCTCGCGCTGGCCGGCGGCGTGGGCCTCGGCGATCCATTCCAGCTTGCGTGCCGTGGGCAGCACTTGCTGGATGCTCTGCAGCCCGTCGCGCAGGCCGACCTCGCGCACCACGGCGCGGGCGGGGAATCTCGTCATGGGGGATGTCTCCAGGGTGGCGGCCGGTGCGTCCGCCCGGCCGATCCCGCCAATGTAGACATTCCGTGGCAAGGGCTAAAGCGCTAATATTTCCCTCCAGACATTCCATTTCGGAAAGCCACGATGCGCGATCTCGACCTGACCAGCCTGCGCCTGTTCGTCGCCGCCTGCGACCACCGCAACATCGCCCGTGCCGGGGCCCAGGCGCACCTCGGCGCCTCGGCCGTCAGCAAGCGGCTGGCGCAGCTCGAGGCGGCGGTCGGCGCGCCGCTGCTGGTGCGCCAGCGGCGCGGCGTGGTGCCCACGGCGGCCGGCGAGATGCTGCTCGAACACGCGCGCGCGCTGCTCGCGGCGTCGGACCGGCTGGGGCGCGACATGGCCGACCACGGGCGGGGCATCAAGGGGCAGGTCCGGGTGCTGGCCACGCTGTCGGCCATCGCCGAGTTCCTGCCCGACGACATCGCCGCCTTCCTGCAGGACCCGGCGCACGCCGGCATCCGCATCGACCTCGCCGAGGGCCCGACCTCCGAACTGGCGCGTGCCGTGCGCGAGGGGCTCGCCCCGCTGGGCATCGGCTGGGACGCCGCCGACCTGGCGGGGTTGCAGACCCGGCCCTACCGCAGCGACCACCTGGCCATCGTGGCGCACCCCGCGCACCCGATCGCCGCGCGTTCGCACTGCGCCTTCGTCGAGACGCTGGGGCACGAGCACGTGGGCCTGCCGGCTTCCACCGCCGTCTACACCCTGCTGGCCCGCGCCGCCGCCGTCGCCGGCCGGCCGTTGAACTACCGCGCGGTGGTCTCCACCTTCGACGCGAGCCTGCGCTGCGTGCGCGCCGGCCTGGGGATCGCGGTGGTGCCCCGGGAGGTCGCCGCGCCGATGGCCGGCGACGGCGCCTTCCGCGTCGTGCCGCTCACCGACGCCTGGGCACGGCGGCGCTTCACGGTGTGCTTCAAGGACGAAGCCGGCCTCTCGCCCTCGGCACGGCTGCTGCTGGCGCACCTCGAACGCGCCGGTCGCGCCCACCCGGCCGAGCCGGCCTGACACCGCGCCGGCGCCGACGTGCGATGCGAATGCGGTCGCGAGGCCGCTGTCAATGCCGTTTACCCGTGACAAAAGTCACGGCAACGCACCACTTTGCTAGGATTGAATACCTTTGTGTTATTTTGCTTGTGATTCTTCTTACAATGTCACACTTTAGTACACGTTCTGACATAAGTCGAGGAGAAGACACATGGGCGAAAGCCAACCTGCGGGACACCGGCTGCGCCGCTTCGGTGGCGCCCTGGCCTGCGCGCTGGTGCTCGCCTCGTGCGGCGGCGGTGGGGACGACGCGGCCACGGCCAGCGGCGCCGCGCGTGACGGCGCCACGACCGCCGGCGCGCCCGACGCACGCGCCGGCGCGGCGCCGGCGCTGAAGACGGCGCTGCCGGCGGCCGGCACCTGGGGTCCGCGGATCGTCCTGCCGCTCGTGCCCGCCTCGGCCGCCAACCTCCCCGATGGCAAGGTGCTGCTGTGGTCGGCCGACGACCGCTTCAACTTCAGCGGCAACGGCCAGGCCTACACGGCGGTCCTCGATCCGGTCACGGGCCAGTCCACGGAGCGTTTCGTGAACCTCACCGGCCAGAACATGTTCTGTCCCGGCACCACCAACCTGCCCGACGGCCGCATCCTGGTCAGCGGCGGCTCCAACGCCGAGAAGACCAGCGTCTACGACCCCCTGACCGGCGCCTGGTCGGTGGCCGCGCCGATGCGCATCCCGCGCGCCTACCAGGCCAACACCCTGCTGCGCGACGGCGCGGTCTTCACGCTGGGCGGCTCGTGGGCCGGCGGCGTGGGCGACAAGCACGGCGAGATGTGGACCGAGGCGGCCGGCTGGAACCTGCTGACCGGCGTGCGGGTGGACGACTTTCTGACGGCCGATCCGGCCGGCGCCTACCGCGCGGACAACCACATGTGGCTGCTGCCCGCGGGCAACGGCCAGGTCTTCCACGCCGGTCCCAGCACGCGCATGCACTGGATCGACACCACCGGCGTCGGCCGGGTGCAGGCGGCCGGCCCGCGTGGCGACGACGCCGACAGCATGAGCGGCAACGCCGTCATGTACGACGCGGGCAAGGTGCTCAAGGTCGGCGGCTCGCCCGCCTACCAGGACAGCAACGCGACCCCGGCGAGCTACGTGATCGACATCCGCGCCGAGGCCAGGGTGCGCAAGCTCCGCCCCATGGCCTACGCGCGCGCCTTCCACAACAGCGTCGTGCTGCCCAACGGCCAGGTGATGGTGGTGGGCGGGCAGAGCCATGCCGTGCCGTTCTCCGACAACACTTCCGTGCTGCCCGCGGAACTGTGGGACCCGGCGAGCGAGACCTTCACCACGCTCGCGCCGATGAGCGTGCCGCGCAACTACCACAGCATCGCGCTGCTCCTGCCCGACGCGCGCGTGATCTCCGCCGGAGGCGGGCTGTGCGGCGCCGGCTGCGCGACCAACCACGCCGACGCGCAGATCTTCACGCCGCACTACCTCTTCAACGAGGACGGCAGCGCGGCCACGCGCCCGGTCATCACCGAGGCGCCCGCGTCGGCCACCTACGGCAACGCGCTGCAGGTCGCCACCGACGGGCCGATCGCCGCGTTCTCGCTGGTTCGCATGTCGTCGGTGACGCACACCGTCAACAACGACCAGCGCCGCCTGGCGCTGCGCCACGAGCGCACCGGCGACAACCGCTACGCCGTGGCCATGCCGACCAACCCGGGCTGGGCGCTGCCGGGCAAGTACATGCTGTTCGCGCTCAACGCCGACGGCGTGCCGTCGGTGGCGCGCATCGTGACGGTGGGCGCCAACGGCGCGCCCCGCCTCGCGCCCGTCGCCGAGCAGTCGAGCTTCACCGGTCGCGCCGTCTCGCTGGGGCTGGCGGCGTCGGGCGCGACGCGCTTCGAGGTGACCAACCTGCCCCCGGGCGTCGCCTACGACGCCGGCGCGCAGGCCCTGCGCGGCACGCCGAGCGTGCCGGGGCGCTACACCGTCACCGTGCTGGCCGGCAACGCGGCGGGTGCGACCAGCACCGACTTCCTGTGGCGCGTGGACGCCGCCGGGGCGGTGCGCTTCGTCAAGCTGGAACAGCTCAGCGAGGTCAACGGCAATCCCTGGGGCGCGATGGCCGAACTCAACCTGCTCGACGCCGGCGGCCAGGTGCTGCCGCGCGCCGGCTGGAAGCTCACCGCCGACAGCGAGGAACGCATCGGCGAGAACGCGGCCATCGCCAACGCCGTCGACGGCGACCCCAACACCTTCTGGCACACCCAGTACACGCCCACCTCCACGGACATCCCGCACAGCGTCGTGGTGGACATGGGCGCGACCCAGCGCCTGGGCGGCCTGCGCTACCTGCCACGCCCGGGCGGCTTCAACGGCACCATGGCGCGCTTCCGGATCTACGTCAGCGCCGACGGCGTGGCCTGGGGCAACCCGCTGGTAGAGAGCGACTTCCGGCTGATCGACGCCAACAACGCGGCGGAGAAGACGGTGCGCTTCGACGTCGGCGTCACGGTCAACTACGCCCCGGTGGTGAACTCGCCGGGCGACCTGGGCAACCAGGTCGGCGACACCGTGGCGCTGGACATCGTCGCCTCCGACGACCAGGCCGAACCGCTGCGCTTCGCCGCGACCGGCCTGCCGCCGGGCCTGACGCTGAACGCCGACACCGGCGCCGTGGCCGGCCGCACCACCACCAGCGGCACCTTCGCGGTGACGTTCTCGGCCACGGACCGCGCCGGCGTCACGACGCAGACCGCCTTCACCTGGCGGGTGCAGTCCCTGGTGCCGCCGACGCCGAGCGTCGCCGCGCCGGTCATCACGGGCGGCGCCACCGCCGTCTTCACCGCGCAGGTCGCGGGCGACGCGTCGAACCTGCGCTTCGCCTGGGACTTCGGCGACGGCAGCCCGGCCACGGGCTACGACGCCGCGCCCGGCACCACCCACCGCTACGACGCGCCGGGCCTCTACACCGTGACGGTGCGCGTGCGCGGCGGCGACGGCCAGGAGAGCGTCACCCGCTTCACGCAGGCCGTGGCCGGCGCGATCGCCACCGGTTCGGCGGCGCCGGGCGCCACCACGGCCATCGCCTGGGAGCCGGGCACCGCCACCCAGGGCGCGCGCCTGTGGGTGGTCAACCCCGACAACGACTCCGTCAGCGTCTTCGACGGCACCACCTCCACCCGCCTGGCCGAGGTGGCGGTGGGGCGCGCGCCGCGCACGCTGACGCTGCTGCCGGCCCTGCGCCAGGTCTGGGTGGCCAACCGCGACGGCGCCAGCATCACGGTGATCGACACCGCCACGCGCGCCGTGCTGCGCACGATCGCGCTGCCGGCGGCCTCCCAGCCGTGGGGCATCGTGGCCGCGCCGGCGGGCGACCGCGTCTACGTGAGCCTGGAGGCCACCGCGCGCGTGCTGCAGCTCGATGCGTCCGGCGCCACCCTCGGCGCGCTCGCGCTGCCGGGCACGCCGCGCCACATCGCCGTGTCGGCCAACGGCGGCCAGCTGCTGGTCTCGCGCTTCGTCAGCGCGCCGCAGCCGGGCGAGGAGACCGCCACCGTGCGCACCACGCGCGACGGCGTGGCCACCGGCGGCGAGGTCTGGGCGGTGGCGACGGCGACGCTGGCGCTGCAGAAGACCGTCGTGCTGGCCCACGGCGCGCGCGCCGACAGCACGACGCAGGGACGCGGCGTGCCCAACTACCTGGGCGCCGCGGCCATCGCGCCGGACGGGCTGTCGGCCTGGGTGCCGTCCAAGCAGGACAACATCCAGCGCGGCCGGATGCGCGACGGGCTGGACCTGAACTTCGAGAACACCGTGCGCGCCATCGACTCGCGCATCGCGCTCGGCACGCTCGCCGAGGACGCCGCCGCGCGCATCGACCACGACAACGCGAGCCTCGCCAGCGCCAGCGTGTTCCACCCGAGCGGCGCCTACCTGTTCACCGCGCTGGAGACCAGCCGGCAGATCGCGGTCGTCGATCCGGTGGGTCGGCGCGAGCTGTTCCGCGTCGACGCCGGGCGCGCGCCGCAGGGCCTGGCGGTGTCGTCGGACGGCCGCACGCTGTTCGTGGCCAACTTCATGGACCGCTCCGTGGGCGTCTACGACCTGCGCCCGCTGACCGGCTACGGCCAGCTGGAACTGCCGGCGCGGGCCACGCTGGCGACGGTGGCGACCGAGAAGCTGACCGCGCCGGTGCTGCGGGGCAAGCAGCTCTTCTACGACGCGCGCGACACGCGGCTGGCCCGCGACGGCTACATGAGCTGCGCCTCCTGCCACAGCGACGGCGGCCACGACGGGCGCACCTGGGACTTCACGAGCCTGGGCGAGGGCCTGCGCAACACGACCGCGCTGCGCGGCCATGCCCAGCAGGGCCGGCTGCACTGGAGCGGCAACGCCGACGAGGTGCAGGACTTCGAGGGCCAGATCCGCGCGCTGGCCGGCGGCACCGGCCTCCTGACCGACGCCCAGCTCGCGACCGGCACCCGCGCGCAGCCGCTGGGCGACGCCAAGGCCGGCGTGAGCACCGACCTCGACGCCCTGGCCGCCTACGTGGGCTCGCTCGACACCTTCGCGGCCAGCCCGGCGCGCCAGGCCGACGGCAGCCTCACGGCGCTGGCCGTGACCGGACGCACCGTGTTCCAGAACCAGTGCGTGAGCTGCCATGGCGGCACCGCGTTCACCGCCAGCGCCGCGGGCGTGCTGCAGGACGTCGGCACGCTCAAGGCCACCAGCGGCACCCGCCTGGGCGCGCCGCTCACGGGCCTCGACATCCCGACCCTGCGCGACGTCTGGGCCACCGCGCCGTACCTGCACGACGGCTCGGCCGCGACCGTGGAGGACGCCGTGCGCGCCCACACCCGGCTGCCGGTGCTGTCGGCGGCCGACCTCGCCAGCGTGAGCGCCTTCGCGCGCCAGATCGGCGGCACCGAAGCGGCGGTCGGTCCCCCGGCCACGGCCACGGGGGTGCGCGGGCGCTACGTCCGCTTCGAGGCGCTCTCCGAGGTGGCGGGCAATCCGTGGACGTCGATGGCGGAGTTCTACATGCTCGACAAGGCCGGCCAGCCGCTGTCCCGCACGGGCTGGCGGATCACCGGCTTCGACACCCAGGAGACCGCCGGCGAGGACGGCCAGGCCGCCAACGTGCTCGACGGCAACGCCAGCACGATCTGGCACACCACCTGGTCGAGCGGCAACGCGCCGTACCCGCACTGGATCGTCGTCGACACCGGGGCCGTGCGCGACTTCGGCGGCTTCCGCTACCAGCCGCGCACCGGCGTGCCCAACGGCACGGTGGACGGCTATCGCCTGTCGGTGTCCACCGACGGCGTCGCCTGGGGGCAGCCGGTCAAGCAGGGCAACCTGTCGGCGCTGGGCGCTCCGGCGGCCACCAAGTCGGTGCTGTTCGGTGGCTGAGCGGCCGCCGCCAGGACGCCGCGCGGCGCGCGGCGCGCTCGCCCTCGCGGTGGCGGTCGCGGCGCTGCTGCTGCTGGCGCCCGCCGGCCACCGCCTGTGGCAGGCGCACCGCCAGGCCGAGCTGGGCGAACGGCTGCTGCGGGGCGGGGACGGCGCGGCCGTCGTGGCCGGCGCGCCGGTGCTGCGCGGCCGGCTGGCCGGCCATCCGGAGGCGCTGCCGCCGGAAGCCACGCGCTGCGTCAACTGCCACACGACCGGCGCCGGCGCCGGCCCGGCGGGAACGGCCGCGTTCGGGCCGTCGCTCGACCCGGTCACGCTGGCGCGGCCGGCCTCGCGGCGCGGCGGGCCGCCCTCGCGCTACGACGCCGCCAGCCTGTGCCGGCTGCTGCGCGAGGGCATCGATCCGGCCTGGGTCGTGGTGGACGCGGCCATGCCGCGCTACGAAGTCAGCGACGCGCAGTGCCGCGCGCTGTGGGCGCGCCTCGACCGCGCCGCGCTGTCCTGAGATCGGTCTCCCCATGCAACGCCGTCACTTCCTCCGCACCGCCGCCGCCCTCGCGACGACGGCCCGCCTGGGCACCGCCCGGGCCCACGGCGGCCTCGTGCTGCCGCCGCAGCCCGTGCCGGCGGTGCGGCTGCGCCTGCAGGACGGCCGCACCCTGTCGGGCCCCGCGCTGCTCGAGGGCCGGGTGACCGCGCTGCAGCTCATGTTCACCGGCTGCAGCGCCACCTGTCCCCTGCAGGGCGCGCTGTTCGCCGAGGTCGAGCGCCAGCTGCTGGCCCGGCGCGCCGCGCTGCCCGACGTGCAGCTGATCTCGGCCAGTATCGACGCGCTGGGCGACGACCCGGCCGCGCTGTCGGGCTGGCTGGCGCGCTTCGGCGCCGGCGGGCTGTGGAGCGCGGCCACGCCGGCGGTGGCCGACCTGGACCGCTGGCTGGATTTCCTGCAGGGCCGGCGCGGCGGGGCCGATCGCCACACGACGCAGGTGTTCCTGTTCGACCGCCGGGGCCGGCTCGCGCTGCGCACCGTCGATCTGCCGCCGCCGGCCGAGGTGGCGCGCCTGGTGGGCGAGCTGGCGGCGCAGAAGGGCTGAGCGGCCGAGGGGCCGAGGGGCCAAGGAGGCCGAGGAGCGGGCCTCAGTCCGCCTTGGCGCCGGCGCTGCGCACGATGGCGGCCCACTTCGGGATCTCGCTGCGGATCAGCGCGCCGAAGGCCTCGGGCGTGCCGAAGACGGGTTCGATGCCGAGTTCGGTCAGCTGGGCCCGCAGCGCCGGCGTCGCCATCGCGCGGCCGAGCGCGGCGTGCAGGCGCGTCAGCACGTCGGGGCGGGTGCCCGCGGGCGCGAGCACGCCCAGCCAGTTCGAGACGTCGTAGCCCGGCATGCCCGCCTCGGCGATGGTGGGCACGGCGGGCAACGCCGCCAGTCGCCGGGTCGAGGTCACGCCCAGCGCGCGCACGCGGCCCGCGCGGAGGTGTTCGGCGTAAACGGTGTAGGAGTCGAAGGTCAGGTCGACGCGGCCGGCGAGCAGGTCGGTCAGCAGCGGCGCGCTGCCCTTGTAGGGCACGTGCAGCATGCGGGTGGCGCTCAGGTGCTCGAACAGCGCCCCGGCCAGGTGGCTCGAACTGCCGCTGCCGGCCGAGCCGTAGGTCAGCGCGCCCGGCCGGGCGCGGGCCAGGGCGATCAGCCCCGCCACGTCGCGGGCCTCGACCTGCGGGCCGACGATCAGCACGCGCGGGGTCAGGTGGGTGAGGCTGATCGGCGCGAAGTCCCGCAGCGGGTCGTAGCGCAGGTTCGGGTAGAGCGCGGGATTGATGGCCTGCGTGCCCATGGTGGCGAAGAACAGCGTGCGGCCGTCGGGCGCGGCCCGGGCGACGGCCTCGGCGGCGGCGGCGCCGCCGGCGCCGCCCCGGTTGTCGACGATCACGGTGGTGCCCAGTTCCTCGCCCAGGCGCTGCGCCATGCCGCGCGCCATCACGTCGGCCGCGCCGCCGGCCGGGAACGGCACGATCAGGCGCACCGGCGCGGCCGGATCGGCCGCGAAGGCCGGCCGCGCGCCGAAACCGCTGGCGAGCGCGATCGACGCCAGGACGCGGCGGCGCGAAAGGGCGGGGGGCGGTGGGTGCATCGGTGTCTCCTTCGACGCACTCTAGGGGGCACCGGAGCGCGTGGCACCGGGGCGGTGCGCAAGGCTGCTATGCGCGCAGCGGCGAACGCGACGTGCGTCGCCGGCCGACAGGCGGGGGCGGCATTCTTCCACCGCCACGCCGCGCGGCGGCGCGACGATTGGTGCATCGCAACATCGTCAAGGAGTCCGACATGGCCAATCCCTGGTTGAAGAAGAACCCGTTCATGAGCATGTGGCTCAGCGCCGCCAACTCGGCGGCCGGCGCCGCGCGCGGCCGGGCCACGGCGCAGGTCAAGCGCGCCGGGCGCACCGCCTCGACGAACCTGGCCAAGGACATGATGGACCTGTGGACCGCGCCGCTCACGGCCGGCACCAAGAAGCGAGCCAAGAAGCGCTGAGTCGGAGCGCCCGGCCCGCGGGCCGGGCGGATGGCGCTCAGACGTCGAAGAACACCGTCTCGTCGGCACCCTGCATGCGGATGTCGAAGCGGTAGCGCACGGCGCCGCCTTCCTCGACCCGCCTGGCGATCAGCGTCGGGCGGCGCGCGGCCGGCACGCTGGCGAGCACCGGGTCGCGTGCGTTGGCGTCCGCCTCGTCGTCGAAGTAGACCCGCGTGAAGACGTGCAGCAGCAGCCCGCGCATCGTCACGATGACGTTCACGTGCGGCGCCTCGTCGGGCGATTCGGCCCCGGGCTTGACGGTGTGGAAGACGAAGCGGTGCTGCGCGTCGGTGCCGGTGCCGCAGCGGCCGAAGGCGCGGAAGCCGATCGCCCGGGCCTCGTCCACCGAAGCCGGATAGCGGCCCAGGCCGTCGGGCTGGGTGATCTCGACCAGGGCGTCGGAGACCGTGTTGCCGTCGCCGTCGATCACCCGGCCTTCCAGCCGGATGCGCTCGCCCGACGCGCCGTCGAGAGTCAGCACGGCGTCGAACGGCTGGTCGAAGTCGTAGCCGTACTGGGTGGCCGTGAGCCCGTAGGCGAAGTAGGGGCCGACGGTCTGCGACGGGGTCTGGCCGAAATTGGTTTCCAGGGCGCTCATCATGGCGGGGTGCTCCTCGGTCGGCGGGGTCGCCTCAACGGTTCTCGAACGGGGTTTCATCGGCGCCGCGCAGCACGATGTCGAACTGGTAGCCCAGGGCGTAGTCGGGCTCGGTCACGTCCAGCGTGAAGTCGGCCACCAGCCGGTTGCGGTACTTCTCCGGCGTGCCGGTCACCATCGGGTCGTACTGCATCAGCGGATCGCCGGGGAAGTACATCTGCGTGACGAGCCGGCTCGCGAAGTGCTGGCCGAACAGCGAGACGTGGATGTGCTGCGGCCGCCAGGCGTTGGGATGGTTGCCCCAGGGGTACGCGCCGGGCTTGATGGTGAGGAAGCGGTAGCGGCCCTCGCGGTCGGTCATGCAGCGTCCCGCGCCCAGGAAGTTGGGGTCCAGCGGCGCATCGTGCTGATCGACCTTGTGCACGTAGCGCCCGGACGCGTTGGCCTGCCAGATCTCCACCAGCGTGCCGGCGACCGGCCGGCGGCGCTCGTCCATCACCTGGCCGGTGAGGATCATGCGCTCGCCCAGGGGCTCGCCGTTCCGGCGCGCGTTGCGCGTGAGGTCGTGGTCGAAGTCGCCGATGCAGTCGTGGCCGTAGACCGGCTGTCGCAGTTCGCCGAGCGAGGCCTTCAGCGGAATCAGCGGCTGGGTCGGACCGCGCTTGGCGGTCGAGCGGTAGCCGGGGTAGAGGTAGGACGGATGGCTGTCCCAGTCGCGCGGGTCGAGGCGGGGCAGGGCGGTCTGCGTGGGGTCGTTCGGCATGCGTGTGTCTCCGGTGGGAAGCACGCACTCTAGGGTCGGAGAATCATGCTGTAAATTGAAGAATCGTCGATTTCTCATAACCGCTGGTAATCCTCATGTCGCTCCCTTCCGCCGACGCCTTCGCCCGTGGCGTGCAGCTGCGCCACCTGCGCTGCCTGGTCGCGGTGGCGCGCGAGCGCCACCTGGCCCGCGCCGCCGAGCGGCTGTCCCTGAGCCAGCCCGCCGTCTCCAAGACCCTGGCCGAGCTGGAGGCGCTGGCCGGCACGCGGCTGGTCGAGCGTGGCGGCCCCGGCCGGCGCGGCGTGCAGGGGCTGGCGCCGGCCGGCGAGCAGTTGCTGGTGCACGCCCTGCGGGTGCTCGAGGCGGTGGACGCCAGCGCGCTGGCCATCGCGCCGGCCACGGGCGCCCAGGTGCGGCGCCTGCGCATCGGCGCGCTGCCCAGCGTGGCGCCGGCCCTGCTGCCCGGCGCGCTGGTCGCGTTCCGCGCCCGGTGGCCGCACGTCCAGCTGAGCGTGCAGAGCGCCGCCAACGGCGTGCTGCTGGACGCCCTGCGCGCCGGCGAGCTCGATCTGGTCGCCGGCCGCATGAGCGATCCGCGCCTGATGACGGGCCTGAGCTTCGAGCTGCTGCAGACCGAGCCGCTGGTGTTCGCCGCCCGGGCCGGCCATCCGCTGGCCGCAGGAGGTGCTGGCGGTGGCGGGGGCGGCGCCGGGATGGGCGCCGGCGGCGACGTCGCCGCCCGCGTGGTGGCGGTGCTGGCCTGTCCGCTGGTCGTCTACGGCGACGGCACGATCCCGCGCCACACCACCGAGGGCTTCCTGTCGGCGCTCGGCCTGGCGTTGCCGCCGGCCACGCTGCAGACGCTCGACGTGTCGGTGGCGCGGGCCGTGGTGGCGGCCTCCGACGCGGTCTGGATCACCCCGCTGGGCGCCGTGCGCGACGACCTCGACGCGGGGCGCCTGGTGCGGCTGCCCATCGACACCCCCGGCACCGAGGAGCCGGTGGGCCTGCTGGTGCGCAGCGACGCCGAGCCGTCGGCGTTGCGGGGAGCGATGGCGGGATTGCTGAGGGAGGCGGCGCGGCGGCTGGCGGGGGCCGCCGCCCCGTCGGCCGGCCGGGTCCGTCGCGGCGCCCGGCGCGCGCCGGACGGCGCCGGGCCCTGACCGCCCGCGCCGCGCGCTGGGCTAGAGCAGTCCCGAGATGCGCCGCGCCGTCGCCAGCAGCGGCGGCAGCATGGTCTCCTGCATCACCTTCGCGCTCGTGCGGTTGGCCTGCCCGCTGATGTTGAGCGCGGCCACCATGCGCCCGGCGCGGTCGACGATCGGCGCGGCGATGGACACCAGGCCTTCCTCCAGCTCCTGGTTGACCAGGCACCAGCCCTGGCGCCTGGCCTGCGCGACGCGAGCCAGCAGGGCGTCGACGTCGGTCACGGTGTGGCGCGTGAGCGGCTCGCGCGCGGAGGCCTCCAGGCGCGCGCGGGCTTCGGCCTCGCCCAGGTCCGACAGCAGCAGGCGGCCCATCGACGTGCAGGACGCCGGCAGGCGCGAGCCCACGCCCAGGCTGATGCTCATGATCTTCTGGGTCGCCACGCGGATCACGTAGACGATGTCGGTGCCGTCGAGCACGGCCGCCGAGCAGGATTCCCGCACCTCGTGCGCCAGCGCGTCCATCAGGGGCTCGGCGCGGTTCCAGATCGGCATCGACGACAGGTAGGCGAACCCCAGGTCGAGGATGCGCGGGGTCAGCGCGAAGAACTTGCCGTCGGTCTCGACATAGCCCAGGGTGTGCAGCGTGAGCAGGATGCGCCGGGCGCCGGCGCGCGTGAGGCCGCTGGCGGCGGCGACCTCGCTCAACGTCTGGCGCGGCGCGCGGGCGCTGAACGAGCGGATGACCTCCAGCCCGCGCGCGAAGGACTGCACGTAGCTGTCGCCCGGGCGGGGCGCGTCGGATTCGGAAAGGGTGGTTGCCATGGGCGTTCAAAGCTCCTAGAATTCATTATAAGAACAAATGTTCGACATACGAACAAATGTCGGATGAATCGAAGCGACGCGCGATCCCCCGGTGGCCCCGGGAGCGCACGGCCGGGGAGGAAGAATCCGGCGACCCCCCTCAATCCCGCAGGAGACAACATCACATGATCGACAAGATCGCCCGCTCCGTCGCCGACGCGATGGCCGACATCCGGGACGGCTCGACCGTCCTCATCGGCGGCTTCGGCACGGCCGGCATCCCCAACGAACTCATCGACGGCCTGATCGCGCAGGGCGCGAGCGACCTCACGGTGGTCAACAACAACGCCGGCAACGCCGAGGTCGGCCTGGCCGCGCTGCTCAAGGCCGGGCGCGTGCGCAAGATCATCTGCAGCTTCCCGCGCCAGGCCGACAGCCAGGTGTTCGACGGCCTGTACCGCGCCGGCAAGCTGGAACTCGAACTCGTGCCGCAGGGCAACCTGGCCGAGCGCATCCGCGCGGCCGGCGCCGGCATCGGGGCCTTCTTCTGCCCGACGGGCTACGGCACCCAGCTCGCGGGCGACCGCGAGACGCGCGTCATCGACGGCGTGAACCACGTGCTCGAATACCCGATCCGCGGCGACGTGGCGCTCATCAAGGCCGAGCGCGGCGACCGCTGGGGCAACCTGGTCTACCGCAAGGCCGCGCGCAACTTCGGGCCCGTGATGGCCATGGCCGCGCGCAAGACCATCGCCACCGTCCACGAGGTCGCCGAGCTCGGCACCCTGGACCCCGAGACCATCGTGACGCCGGGCATCTTCGTGCACCAGGTCGTCCGGATCGACCGCGTCGCCACCGAGGCCGGCGGATTCAAGAAGGCAGCCTGACCATGAGCACGACCGACACCACCACCACCACCGCCCCCGCCCCGGCGGCGCCCGCCTACCGTCGCCGCAGCAAGGACGAACTCGCCGCCCGGGTGGCGCAGGACATCTTCGACGGCGCCGTGGTCAACCTCGGCATCGGCCAGCCGACGCTGGTGGCCAACCACCTGCCGGCCGGCCGCGAGGTCATCCTGCAGAGCGAGAACGGCATCCTGGGCATGGGCCCGGCGCCGGCGGCCGGCGCGGAGGACTACGACCTCATCAACGCCGGCAAGCAGCCCGTGACCCTGCTGCCGGGCGGCTCCTACTTCCACCACGCCGACAGCTTCGCGATGATGCGCGGCGGCCACCTCGACATCTGCGTGCTCGGCGCGTTCCAGGTCTCGGCCACGGGCGACCTGGCCAACTGGCACACCGGGGAGAAGGACGCCATCCCCGCCGTCGGCGGGGCGATGGACCTGGCCATCGGCGCCAAGCAGACCTGGGTCATGATGGACCTGCTGACCAAGCAGGGCGCGAGCAAGCTGGTCGCGCAGTGCTCCTACCCGCTGACGGGCATCGGCTGCGTCAAGCGCGTCTACGCCGACCTCGCTACGCTCGAATGCACGCCCGGCGGCCTGCGGCTGATCGACAAGGTCGACGGGCTGGACCATGCCGAACTCGAACGGCTGGTCGGCCTGCCCATCGCTCCCGCCGCCGCCGCCTGAAACCGATCCAACGAAAGAGACACCCGACCATGACGAACCAAGCCTTCATCTGCGACGCCGTTCGCACGCCCTTCGGCCGCTACGGCGGCGCCCTGTCCTCCGTGCGCGCCGACGACCTGGGCGCGGTGCCCCTGCGCGCGCTCATGGAACGCAACCGGAACGTCGACTGGCAGGCCGTCACCGACGTGATCTACGGCTGCGCCAACCAGGCCGGCGAGGACAACCGCAACGTCGCGCGCATGTCGGCGCTGCTCGCGGGCCTGCCGCTGGAGCTGGGCGGCGCGACGCTCAACCGGCTGTGCGGCTCGGGCCTGGACGCGGTCGGCACGGCCGCGCGCGCCATCAAGGCGGGCGAGGCGGGCCTGATGATCGCCGGCGGCGTCGAGAGCATGAGCCGCGCGCCCTTCGTGATGCCCAAGGCCGAGAGCGCCTTCAGCCGCGCCAACGCGGTCTACGACACCACCATCGGCTGGCGCTTCATCAACAAGAAGATGAAGGAGCTCTACGGCGTCGACTCGATGCCCGAGACGGCCGAGAACGTGGCCACCGACCACAAGATCGAGCGCGAGGCGCAGGACCGCATGGCGCTCGCCTCGCAGCAGCGCGCGGTGGCGGCGCAGAAGTCCGGCTTCTTCGACGGCGAGATCGTGCCCGTGACGGTGCCGCAGAAGAAGGGCGAGGCGGTCGTCGTCTCCAAGGACGAGCATCCGCGCGAGACCTCGCTGGAGACGCTGGCCAAGCTCAAGGGCGTGGTGCGCCCCGACGGCACGGTGACCGCCGGCAACGCCAGCGGCGTGAACGACGGCGCCTGTGCGCTGCTGCTGGCCGACGAGGCGAGCGCCGCCAGGCACGGCCTGACGCCGCGCGCCCGCGTGGTGGGCATGGCCACGGCCGGCGTGGCGCCGCGCGTGATGGGGATCGGCCCGGCGCCGGCGACGCAGAAGGTGCTGGCGCTCACGGGACTCACGCTCGACCAGCTCGACGTCATCGAGCTCAACGAGGCCTTCGCCGCCCAGGGCCTGGCGGTGCTGCGCCTGCTGGGGCTGGCCGACGACGATGCGCGCGTGAACATCAACGGTGGCGCCATCGCGCTGGGCCACCCGCTGGGCGCGAGCGGCGCGCGGCTGGCGACCACGGCCGTCAACCAGCTGCACAAGCAGGGCGGGCGCTACGCGCTGTGCACGATGTGCATCGGCGTCGGCCAGGGCATCGCGGTCATCCTCGAGCGCGTCTGAGCATGGTCGACCGCGCACCGACCGCCGCCGCGCGTTCGCGCTTCCAGGGCGATGCCACCGTCTACCTGATCCCCGGCGACCCGGTGCGCAACGTGCGCCTGCCGCGCATGTTCGACGCGGTGTTCGAGCGCTTCGGCATCGACGCCGTGCTGCTGCCGATGAACGTGTCGCGGCGCGACTTCGCGGTCTTCTTCAAGGCCGCGTTCCTGGCGCGCAACGTCGGTGGCATGGTCATCGCGCCGCCGCACAAGCCGCTGGTGGTCGACCTGCTCGACGGCTGCGGCCTGGCCGGGCGCGTGGCCGGGTCGGTCAACGTCGTGCGGCGCACCGAGGGCGGGGCGCTCGAGGGCGACCTGTTCGACGGCGACGGCCTGCTCGACGCGCTCGACCACTACGCCATTCCCTATCGCGGCAGGCGCGTGCTGGTGCTGGGCGCGGGCGTCACCGGCGCGGCCATCGGCACGGCATTGGCCGAGGGCGGCACGGTCGGCGGCGCGGCGCACATCGCCTTCCACGACAGCGTGGCGGGCAAGGCGGCCGGACTGGCGGCCAAGCTCGACGCCTTCTTCGACGCCGAGGTGGTCGCCGCGCCCGGCAGCGACCCGGCCGGCTTCGACCTGGTCATCAACGCCACCGCGCAGGGCCTGGACGACGGCGACGCGCTGCCGCTGGACGTCGATCGCATGGCGCCGCACGCGGCCCTGTTCGACATCCTGCTGCGCAACCAGCCGACCGCGCTGGTGCGGGCGGCGCGCGCGCGCGGGCTCAACGCGCAGGCCGGCTTCGAGATGCTGATCCAGCAGATGCCGCACTACCTGCGCTATTTCGGCCACGAGGCCGCGGCCGAGGCGGTGTGCGAGGACGCCGACTTCCTGCGCGAACTGATCTACCCGCCGGCGATGCAGGGCGAGATCGCCCGGCCGCTGCGCTGGCAGGCGCCGGACCGCGCACCGGGCCCGGCCTGAGCGCCGCCGGCGCGCCTTTCCGATCCGCTTCCCCGAACTCCCTTTTTTTCCTGGACCCGATCGCCATGATCTCCGGCAAGACCACCCTCATCGCCCACCTGGGCTACCCGACCGAGGCGTTCAAGGCGCCGATGATCTACAACCCCTGGTTCGACCAGCAGGGCATCGACGCCGTCGTGGTGCCGATGGGCGTCAGGCCGGAGGACTACGCCGCCGCGCTGCCGCAGATCTTCAGGTTCAGCAACCTGCGCGGCGCGCTGGTCACGATGCCGCACAAGGTCGTCACGATGGGCCTGGTCGACGAGGTGACGCCCACGGCGCGCATCGCCGGCGCCTGCAACGCGATCCTCAAGCGCGCCGACGGCACGCTGCTGGGCGACCAGTTCGACGGCGCGGGCTTCGTGCGCGGCGTCGAGCGCAAGGGCCGGCCGTTCGCGGGCACGCGCGTGCTGGTCTCGGGCACCGGCGGCGTGGGCTCGGCGATCGCGGCGTCGATCGCGGCGGCCGGCGCGGCCGAACTGGCCCTCTTCGACATGAGCGACGCCTCCGCCGAGGCCCTGGCCGGGCGCCTGCGCGCGCACTACCCGCGCCTGGTCGTCACGACCGGGTCGCGGGACCCGGCCGGCTTCGACGTCGTGGTCAACGCCACGCCGCTGGGGATGAAGGACAGCGACCCGCTGCCCTTCGACATCGACCGGATCGCGCCGGAGACCTTCGTCGGCGAGGTGGTGATGAAGTCCGAATACACCCCGCTGCTGCAGGCGGCCAAGGCCAAGGGCTGCGCCGTCCAGGTCGGCACCGACATGCTGTTCGAGATGATCCCGGCCTACCTGGAATTCTTCGGTTTCGGCACCACGACGGCCGACGCGCTGCGCGCCGTCGCCCAGTTGCGCTACTAGGCGCTGGCGCCATGAGCATCTTCGACGCCTTCCTCTCGGCGCCCGAGACCCTGGACGCCTTCGGTGACCGCGCGGTGGTCGCGGCCATGCTGCGCTTCGAGGCCGCGCTCGCGCGCGCCCAGGCGGCCGAGGGCCTGCTCCCCGCGTCGTCGGCCGAGGCCATCGCCGCGGCCTGCGACGTCGGGCACTTCGACGTCGCGGCGATGGTGCGCGACAGCGGCCGCGCCGGCACCGTGGCCATTCCGCTGGTGAAGGCGCTGCGCGAGGCGGTGGTGGCGCGCGACGCCGCCGCCGGTGCCCACGTGCATTTCGGCGCCACCAGCCAGGACGTGATCGACAGCGCCGTGTCGCTGGTCTCGCGCCCGGTGGTCGCGTCGATCGGGGCCGACCTGGTCGCCGCCGCGTCGGCCCTGCTGGCGCACGCCGAGGCCCATGCGGCGACGCCGATGCTGGCCCGCACGCTGATGCAGCCGGCCTCGGTCACCAGCTTCGGCCTCAAGTGCGCCGGCTGGGCCGCGCCCCTGGTGCGCGGCGCCGGCCGGCTGCGCGAGACGGCGCGGCGCGCGCTGCAGGTGCAGCTCGGCGGCGCCGTCGGCACGCTGGCGCAGATGGGCCCGCACGGCGCGGCGGTGCGCGCACGGCTCGCGCGCGAACTCGACCTGGGCGACCCCGGCGCGACCTGGCACACGCAGCGCGACGAATGGGTCGCGCTGGGCTGCGAGCTGGGCCTGGTCGCCGGCAGCCTGGGGAAGATCGGGCTCGACATCGGGCTGCTCGGGCAGTACGAGGTCGGCGAGGTCGCCGAGCCGAGCGAGGCCGGCCGCGGTGGCTCCTCGGCCATGCCGCACAAGCGCAATCCCGTCGCCTCGATGGTCGCCGTGGCCGCCGCGCACCGGGCGCCGCAGCGCGTGGCCGCGATGCTCGCGGCGATGCCGCAGCAGCACGAACGCGCCCTGGGCGCCTGGCAGGCCGAACTGGCGGAGTGGCCGCAGCTCGCCCTGTCGGCCCACGGCAGCGCCCGCGCGCTGGCCACGGCGCTGCCCGGCCTGCGCATCGACGCGCCGCGCATGCGCGCCAACATCGACCGCCTGCGCGCCGAACTACCGGCTTCGGCCGCCGACGAATGGTTCGATCCCGCGCTGGCGGCGCACGCCGGCGGGATCGCCCGCGCCGACGTCGCCCGCCTGCGCGGCCACCTCGACCGACTCACGCACCAGGACCCATCCGCATGAACGCTCCCGCCACGCCCGCCACGCCTGCCACGCCCGCCACGCCCGCCGACGACTACGCGGCCGGCCTGCAGAACCGCCGCCGCGTGCTGGGCGACGCCTGGGTCGACAAGTCGCTCGCCAACCGCACCGGCTTCAACGCCGAGTTCCAGGAACTGATCACGCGCCACGCGTGGAACGACATCTGGGGCCGGCCCGCGCTGGGCGACCGGACCCGTCGCTTCATGGTGCTGTCGATGATGCTGGGCATCCACGCCTACGAGGAGTTCGCGATGCACGTGCGCGCCGCGCTCGACGGGCCGCCCGAGTCGCGCCTCACGCCCGACGACATCAAGGAGGTCATCATGATGTCGGCCATCTACTGCGGCGTGCCGGTGGCCAACCACGCCTTCGGCATCGCCGGGGCCATCCTGCGCGAGAAGGGCCTGCTGACGCCGGCCGACGCGCCCGCCGCCGGGACGTGAGCGGGGCGCCGCCGCGCCCGGGCGCGAGCTTCGCGCTGCTGCTGCCGCTGCTGCTCGCGGCGCAGCCCGTGGCCACCGACAGCTACCTGCCGGCATTGCCGGCCATCGCGCGCGAACTGGGTTCGGCCAGCGCCAGCCTGACGCTGTTCGTGCTGGCCTTCGGCATCGCGCAGCTGGTGTGCGGGCCGCTGGCCGACCGCTTCGGGCGCCGGCCGGTGCTGCTGGGCGGGCTGGCGCTGTACGTCGTCGCGGCGGCCGGCGGCGCGTTCGCGCCGGGCATCGCGCTGCTGGGCGCCTGGCGCGCGACGCAGGGCATGGCGATGGCCGCGATCCTGGTGTGCGCCCGCGCGGCCGTGCGCGACCTCTACCCCGCCCACGAGGGGCCGCACGTCATGGCACGCGGGCTGACCGGGCTGGGCGCGGTCGCGCTGGTGTCGCCGGTGCTGGGCGCGCAGGTGGTGCAGCACCTCGGCTGGCGCGCCGTCCTGCTGGGCATGTCGCTCTACGCGGCGGCGCTGCTGGCGCTGTGCTGGCGGCGCTTCGACGAGACCCGGGCGCCGCGCGCGGCCGGCGTGGCGGCACCCGTCGGCAGCGCGCGCGCGGTGTTCGCCAGCGCCTCGTTCCGCGCCTGGGCCAGCCTCTCCGCGACGACCTACGGCGGCCTGTTCGTCTTCCTGCTGCTCTCGCCCATCGTCTACATCGGCCATCTGGGCCTGTCGCCCGCGTCGTATGGCTGGATTCCCGCCGGGGGCTCGCTGGTCTACATCCTGGGCACCACCGCGTGCCGCCGGCTGCTGCGCCGCCACGGCGCGCTGCGCTCGGTCCAGGCGGCCTCGCTGCTGAGTCTTGCGGGCGCCACCGTGCAGGTGCTGGGGTGCTGGCTGGCGCCGGGCAGCGTGGTCCCGCTCCTGGCCGGGCACGTGCTCTACGCGTTCGGCCACGGCATCCACCAGCCGTGCGGCCAGGCCGGCGCCGTCGGCGAGCTCCCGCACCTGGCCGGCCGCGCGGTGTCGTGGTCGGGCTTCGGCATGATGATGGTGGCGTTCGCCACCGGCCAGATCGCGGCCCGGTTCGTCGATGCCGGCCACACCCACGGCGCCTGGCCGATGGTGGTGCCCCTGCTGCTGGCGGGCCTCGTGCTGGTCGCCATCGCCTTCGTCTGGCTGCCGCGCCTTCCTCCGCTCTTCAAGGAACCTCCCCCACCATGACCGCTCCCCGTCTCCATGTCGTCCGCGAGGGCGAAGGCCCTTTCGTCGTCCTCAGCCACGCCCTGGGCAGCGACCTGCGCATGTGGGACGGCGTCGCCGCGCTGCTCGCGCGCGCCCACACCGTGCTGCGCTACGACCACCGCAACCACGGCGGCTCCGAACGCGTGGCGGAACCGTTCGGCATGCAGGCGCTGGGGCGCGACGCCGCCGCGCTCATCGAGCGCGAGACCGGCGGCGAGCCGGTGCATTTCGTCGGCCTGTCGATGGGCGGCATGACGGCGCAGGCGCTGGCGGCGGAGCGCCCCGACCTGCTGCGCAGCGTGACGATCGCCAACTCGTCGGCCCATTACCCGGACCCGGCGCCCTGGCGCGCGCGCGCCGAGGCCGTGGCCGCCCGGGGCGTCGAGGCCATCGCCGACGGCGCCGTCGAGCGCTGGCTGACGCCCGCCTTCGCGGCCACGCCCGAGGGCGCGACCGCCGCGCGCGCGCTGCGCGACGTGCTGGTGCGCAACGACCCCCGGGCCTACATCGACAGCTGCGCCGCCGTCGCCGCGATCGACCTGCGCGAGGGCAACCGCCGCATCGCGGTGCCGACGCTGGTGATCGCCGGCGCGCAGGACCTGGCGACGCCGCCGGCGATGTCCGAGGCCATCGTCGCGGCGATCCCCGGCGCGCGGCTGGCGACCCTGGACGCCGCGCACGTCAGCGCGGTCGAGCGGCCGGCGGAGTTCGTGGCGCTGCTGATCGATTTCTGGCGCAGCCTCTGAGCCCGGGCCGCGCGGTCCTCACAGCAGCGGGCGCAGGGCGTCGGCCACGTCGCGCAGCACCGGCAGCAGCCGGTCGACCAGCTGCTCGCCGGGATAGACCTGGCGCTGCACCGTGACGCTCAGCGCGTAGTGGCACCGGCCCTTGCGGTCCTGGAGCGGCACGGCCAGCCCGCACAGGCCGTAGTTCAGGTGCTGGTCGGCCTTCCAGTAGCCCAGCGCGCGCGCCGTGCGCACGCTGTCGTGGAAGCGCGCGGCGTCGACCGCGTCCGAGCCCGTGTACTCGACGAAGTCGTGCCGTTCGATCCAGGCGGCGAGCGCCTCGTCGTCGAAGGCCGCGAGCAGCACGAAGCCCTGGGACACCACGTGCGCCGGCACGCGCGCGCCCGGATGAAAGCCGATCGACACCATGCGCGGCGCGTTGCTGCGCGCGATGTAGATGACCTCGTGGCCGTCGAGCGCGCCGACGTTGATCGCCTCGCCGCACTGCATCGACGCGCGCTGCAGGTAGGGCTGGACCAGGCGCGGCACGCGCGCGCTGTCCAGGAACGACTGGCCCAGGCGCAGCACGCGCGGCAGCAGCCAGTAGTACTTGCCGTCCGTGGCGGCGTAGCCGAAATGCACCAGGCTCAGCAGGTAGCGCCGCGCCGCGGTGCGCGTGAGGCCGGTGACCGCGCCGGCCTCGGTCGCGGTCATGCGCGGGCGGTCGTCCGTAAAGGCCTCGATGACGCGCAGCCCCTTGCCGAGCCCCTCGATCAGCAGCTTGCGATCGATGTCGCCGGTGGGCGGAGCGGGAACGGGCGGCAGGGCGGGCAGATGAGTCATCGGAGTCCTCAGGGGTAACCCCCGTTTCGATCGCGCAGCGCACGCGGACGATCGATCATCGCTCGCCACAGGGTTCGACGGCATTGTGACGAACCCCCAGGCTTCCTACAGTCGCTGCCATGCATCGCTCCATCGCCACCGTGTCGCTCAGCGGCACCCTGCGCCAGAAGCTCGAGGCCATCGCCGCCGCGGGCTTCGACGGCATCGAACTGTTCGAGGCGGACTTCATCAACTTCAAGGGCACGGCCGCCGAGCTGGGACGCATCGCGTCGGACCTCGGCCTGTCGATCGACCTCTACCAGCCGTTCCGCGACTTCGAAGGCATGCCCGAGGCGCAGTTCCGCCGCAGCCTGGAGCGCGCCGAGCGCAAGTTCGACCTGATGCAGGCGATGGGGGCGCCCCTGGTGCTGTGCTGCTCCAACACGTCGCCGCTGACCATCGACGATCCCGCGCTGGCCGCGTCGCAGCTGCATGCGCTGGCCGAGCGCGCCGCGCGGCGCGGCCTGCGCGTGGGCTTCGAGGCCCTGGCCTGGGGCCGCAGGACCTCCCTGTACGGCCAGGCCTGGGACATCGTGCGTCGCGCCGACCATCCGGCCCTGGGCCTGATCCTCGACAGCTTCCACACGATCTCGCTGAAGGACGACCCGGCGGGCATCGCCGACATCCCCGGCGACCGGATCTTCTTCCTGCAGATGGCCGACGCGCCGCTGCTGGAGATGAGCGTGCTGCAGTGGGCGCGCCACCACCGCTCGTTCCCGGGGCAGGGCGACTTCGGGGTGGTCGACTTCTTCGTGCAGACGCTGCGCGCCGGCTACACCGGGCCGCTCTCGCTGGAGATCTTCAACGACGTGTTCCGCGAGACGCCCAACCGCCGCATCGCGGTGGACGCTATGCGCTCGCTGCTCTACCTGGAGAGCGAGGCGCGCGAGCGGCCGGCGGCGCTGCCGGTTCCGATGCCGGCCGTGGCGCTGGTCGCGCCGCCGCCGCTGCCCCGGCTCGACGGCATCACCTTCGTCGAATTCGCGGCCGACGCGGCCTCGGGGGCGGCGCTGGGCGCGAGCTTCGAGCAGTTCGGCTTCCGCCGCGTCGGCCGCCACCGCTCCAAGGCGGTGTCGCTCTACCGCCAGGGCGACATCCACCTGCTGGTCAACGCCGAGCCGGACTCGTTCGCGCGGGCGCGTTTCGAGGCCCACGGCGCCTCGGTCTGCGCGCTGGGGCTGCGCACGCCCGACGCGCAGGGCGCGGTCGCGCGCGCCGTGGCGATGCGCTCGCAGCGCCATGACAGCCCGATCGGCCCGGACGAGACGCCGGTGCCGGCGATCGTCGCGCCCGGGGGCAACCTGCTGCATTTCGTGCCGTCGGCCCTGGGCGTCCACGGCCTGTACGCGGCCGATTTCATCCTCGACGACGACGACGCGGAGGCCGACGACGCCGGCGCCGGGCTGCGCGCGATCGATCACGTCGCCCTCGGCCTGGCGGTCGACCAGCTCGACACCTGGGTGCTGTTCTCGCGCGCCGTGCTGGGCCTGGAGCCGGCCGACAGCCAGGAGCTGGCCGACCCCTTCGGGCTGATCCGCAGCCGCGGCGTGGCCAACGCCGGGCGCAGCGTGCGCCTGGTGCTCAACGTGTCGCTGAGCCAGCGCACCCGGACCGCCCGCATGATCGGCGTGACCGGCGGCGGGGCGGTGCACCACGTCGCGTTCTCCTGCGCCGACATCTTCGAGACCGTGGCGCGCCTGCGCGCGCGCGGCGTGCGCTTCGTGCCGATCTCCGACAACTACCACGACGACCTGCCCACCCGGCTGGACCTGGACCCTGGCCTGGTCGAGCGCATGCGCGCCGCCGGCGTGGTGTTCGACCGCTCGCCCGCGGGCGACTACCTGCACATCTACGCCGAAAGCCTGGAGGGCGAGGGCGCCTTCTTCGAGATCGTGCAGCGCGTCGGGGCCTACGACGGCTACGGCAGCACCAACGCGCCGGCCCGGATGGCCTCGCAGGCCCAGCAGCAGCCCTGAGGGCCGCGCGCCGAGCCCCGCCCGCCGCCGCCATTGCCATTTCCTTTTCCTCCCGCCACCGCCACAGCCCCCATCACCCATCGGAGACGACAACCATGACAAATCCCGCGACAGTCCACGAGCCCTCGGGCCGACACCAGACCAAGAAGGCCACCGCCAGCGGCTGGATCGGCTCGGCGCTCGAGTACTACGACTTCTTCATCTACGCCACGGCGGCGGCGCTGATCTTTCCGCAGATCTTCTTTCCCAAGGGCGACCCGAAGACCGCCATCATCGCCTCGCTCGCGACCTACGGCGTGGGCTACATCGCGCGTCCCATCGGCGCGGCGGTGCTCGGCCACTGGGGCGACACCCATGGGCGCAAGCACGTGCTGGTGATCTGCATGTTCCTGATGGGCTTCTCCACCGTGGCCGTCGGCCTGCTGCCGACCTACGACCAGGTCGGCCTGCTCGCCCCGTTCCTGCTGGTGCTGCTGCGCCTGGTGCAGGGCTTCGCGGTGGCCGGTGAGATCTCCGGCGCCAGCTCGATGATCCTGGAGCACGCGCCGTTCGGCCGTCGCGGCTTCTTCTCCAGCTTCACGCTGCAGGGCGTGCAGGCCGGCCAGATCATGGCGGCGGCGGTGTTCCTGCCGCTCGCGCACTACATGCCGGCCGAGCAGTTCAACAGCTGGGGCTGGCGCATCCCGTTCCTGCTGAGCTTCATCGTGATCGTCGCGGGCTACATCATCCGCCGCGAGGTCAGCGAGACGCCGGCCTTCACCGACGTCGGCACCACCGGCAAGGTGCCCAAGGCGCCCCTCGTGCAGGCCGTGACCGAGAGCTGGGGCGACATGCTGCGCGTGATGGCGTGCTCGCTGATGAACGTGATCCCGGTGGTGACCACCATCTTCGGCGCCGCCTACGCGGTGCAGCCGGGCTACGGCATCGGTTTCGAGAAGGACGTCTACCTGTGGATCCCGGTGATGGGCAACATCGTGGCCGTGCTGGTGATCCCCTACGTGGGCGCCCTGTCCGACAGGATCGGCCGTCGCATCCCGATCATGGTCGGCGCCGTCGGCTCGGGCCTGCTGTCCTTCGCCTACCTCTACGCGATCAGCATCCACAACGTGCCGATGGCGATCGTCTTCTCGCTGCTGATGTGGGGCGTGGTCTACCAGGGCTACAACGCCGTGTTCCCCAGCTTCTACCCGGAGATGTTCCCGACCCGCACCCGCGTCTCGGGCATGGCGATCTCGCAGAACCTGGGCACCGCCGTGACCGCGCTGCTGCCGGCGCTGTTCGTGGCGGTGGCGCCCCCCGGCGCCATGAACATCCCGTTCATGATCGGCTCGATCACGCTGGCGATCACGATCGTGGCGGCCATCGCCGCCTTCACGGCGCGCGAGACCTACCGCGTCCACATGCTCGACCTGGGCAACAAGGACGCCGTGCCCGTGCCCCCGGCCGAGTACGAGCGCCTGCGCCAGAAGGCCATCGCCGACGGCAAGCTGCCCGAGGTCCGGACGGCCTGAGGCCGCGTCCTCCCGCGCTGCGCCTGCGCGCGACGGCCCGACGCCGTCGCCCGGCGCCGACTCCCGGCCAGCCACGTGCTGCGTCCGGGAGTTTTCCGTTTCGCGGCGCGATAGATTTCCCCGATGGGGCCGATGCGCCGGAAAGCATCGGCATGGGTAGTTACACGCCTTGTCAGTACAGGGAGGGCGACCCTAGACTGCGGCGCGTTCAAAGCCACAGACAACAGGAGACGCTTTTGTCAGAAACCCCCTTGCCCATCCACCCGGTCGTCGACTCCGTCGCGAAGCACGCCCACGTCTCGGGCTTCGCCGCCTACGAGGCCCTGGTGGCCGAAGCCGAGGCCGACCACGGCGCCTACTGGGGCCGTCTCGCACGTGAATTCGTCACCTGGCGCACCCCGTTCACCCGCACGCTGGACGACAGCGCCGCGCCGTTCTTCAAGTGGTTCGAGGACGGCACGCTGAACGTGTCGTACAACTGCCTGGACCGCCAGGTCGAGCGCGGGCTGGGCGAGAAGACCGCGATCGTCTTCGAGGCCGACGACGGCCAGGTGACCCGGGTCGGCTACGCCGAACTCCTCGCGCGCACGTGCCGCCTGGCCAACGCCCTGCGCGCGCGCGGCGTGAAGAAGGGCGACCGCGTCGTCATCTACATGTCGATGAGCGTCGAGGGCATCACCGCCATGCAGGCCTGCGCGCGCATCGGCGCGACCCACTCGGTGGTCTTCGGCGGCTTTTCCGCCCAGAGCCTGCGCGACCGCATCGAGGGCGCCGGCGCCGTCATGGTCATCACCGCCGACGAGCAGCTGCGCGGCGGCAAGCAGCTGCCGCTCAAGGCCATCGTCGACGAGGCGATCGCGCTGGGCGGGTGCGATTCCGTGCGCGACGTGGTCGTCTACCGCCGCACCGGCGGCGACATCGCCTGGCATCCCGGGCGCGACCGCTGGATGCACGAGGAGACCGCGGCCCAGCCCGGGACCTGCGAGCCCGAATGGGTGGGCGCGGAGCATCCGCTGTTCCTGCTCTACACCTCCGGCTCGACCGGCAAGCCCAAGGGCGTCCAGCATTCGAGCGGCGGCTACCTGCTGCACGCCGCGCTCACCACCAAGTGGACCTTCGACCTGCACGACGATGACGTCTTCTGGTGCACTGCGGACATCGGCTGGGTCACCGGCCACACCTACATCGCCTACGGCCCGCTCGCGCTGGGCGCGACCCAGGTGGTCTTCGAGGGCGTGCCGACGTATCCGGACGCCGGCCGCTTCTGGAAGACGATCCAGGACCACCGCGTCACGGTGTTCTACACGGCGCCGACGGCGATCCGCTCGCTGATCAAGGCCGCCGAGGGCAACGCGGCGGTGCATCCGGCACGCTACGACCTCACCAGCCTGCGCATCCTCGGCTCGGTGGGCGAGCCGATCAACCCCGCCGCCTGGGAGTGGTACCGCCAGCACGTGGGCGGCGGCACGTGTCCGATCGTCGACACCTTCTGGCAGACCGAGACCGGCGGTCACATGATCACGCCGCTGCCGGGCGCCACGCCGATGGTGGCGGGCTCGTGCACGCTGCCGTTCCCCGGCATCACTGCGGCCATCGTGGACGAGGCCGGCAACGACGTGCCCAACGGGCAGGGCGGCATCCTGGTGGTGAAGAAGCCGTGGCCGAGCATGATCCGCACCATCTGGGGCGAACCCGAACGCTTCAGGACCAGCTACTTCCCCGCCGAGCTCAAGGGCTACTACCTCGCGGGCGACGGCGCGATCCGCGACGAGAAGACCGGCTACTTCACCATCACCGGGCGCATCGACGACGTGCTCAACGTCTCGGGCCACCGCATGGGCACGATGGAGATCGAGTCGGCGCTGGTGGCGATGACGGACCTGGTGGCCGAGGCCGCCGTGGTGGGACGGCCCGACGACACGACGGGCGAGGCGATCTGCGCCTTCGTGGTGCTCAAGCGCGCGCGCCCGACCGGCGAGGAGGCCAAGCAGATCGCCGCGCAGCTGCGCGCCTGGGTGGGCAAGGAGATCGGACCGATCGCCAAGCCCAAGGACATCCGCTTCGGCGACAACCTGCCCAAGACGCGCAGCGGCAAGATCATGCGGCGCCTGCTGCGGTCGGTCGCCAAGGACGAGCCCATCACGCAGGACACCTCCACGCTGGAGAACCCGGCCATCCTCGAACAACTGGCCGAAAGGAACTGACCCCATGGAAGACGATCTCGTCACGCGCATCGCCAACGATCCGCGCTACATCGAACTCAAGCACAAGCGCACCCGCTTCGGCTGGTGGCTCACCCTGTCGATGATGGTCGTGTACTACGGCTTCATCCTGCTGGTGGCCTTCGACAAGGCATTCCTCTTCCAGCGGCTGGGCGCCGGCGTCACGACGCTCGGCATGCCCATCGGACTGGCCGTGATCATCTTCACGATCGTCATCACCGGCATCTACGTGCGCCGGGCCAACAACGAATACGACGCGCTGACCGAACAGATCGCCCGGGGAGTGAACAAGTGAATTTGAGCCACGCATCGAAACGATACTTCGGCGGCGCCGCCTGTCTGGCGCTGGCCTCGACCCTGGCGACGGTCGTCCACGCGGCGGGCGCCGACCTCGGCCAGGCCCAGAAGCAGGCCACCAACTGGACGGCGATCGGCATGTTCGCCGCCTTCGTGGTGGCGACGCTGTTCATCACCAAGTGGGCCGCGGCCAAGACCAAGAGCGCGGCCGACTTCTACACCGCCGGCGGCGGCATCACCGGCTTCCAGAACGGCCTGGCGATCGCCGGCGACTTCATGTCGGCCGCCTCGTTCCTGGGCATCTCCGCGGCCGTGATGGTCGGCGGCTTCGACGGGCTGATCTATTCGATCGGCTTCCTGGTGGGCTGGCCGGTGGTCACGTTCCTGCTGGCCGAGCGCCTGCGCAACCTGGGCAAGTTCACCTTCGCGGACGTGGCGGCGTTCCGCTTCGAGCAGAAGCCCGTGCGCGTCTTCGCCGCTTCCGGCACGCTGGTGGTGGTGGCCTTCTACCTGATCGCGCAGATGGTGGGCGCGGGGCAGCTGATCAAGCTGCTGTTCGGTCTGGAGTACTGGATCGCGGTGGTCATCGTCGGCGCGCTGATGATGGTGTACGTGCTGTTCGGCGGCATGACGGCCACGACCTGGGTGCAGATCATCAAGGCCTGCCTGCTGCTGGCCGGGGCGAGCTTCATGGCGTTCATGGTGCTGCTGCACTTCGGCTTCAGTCCCGAGGCGATGTTCGCCAAGGCGGTGGAGGTCAAGACCGGCCTGGCGACCGCGGCGGGAAAGACGCCCGAGGCGGCGGCGGCCGAGGGCTTCTCCATCATGGGCCCGGGCGGCTTCATCAAGGACCCGATCTCGGCGATCAGCTTCGGCATGGCGCTGATGTTCGGCACCGCCGGGCTGCCGCACATCCTGATGCGCTTCTTCACGGTGCCCAACGCCAAGGAGGCACGAAAGTCGGTGCTGTGGGCGACGACGTGGATCGGCTACTTCTACATCCTGACCTTCATCATCGGCTTCGGCGCCATCACCTTCGTGCTGACGAACCCGGAGTTCCTCGATGCCAAGGGCGGCCTGCTCGGCGGCGGCAACATGGCGGCGGTGCATCTGGCCAAGGCCGTGGGCGGCAACGTGTTCCTGGGCTTCATCTCGGCCGTCGCCTTCGCCACCATCCTGGCGGTGGTCGCGGGACTGACGCTCTCGGGCGCCTCGGCGGTGTCGCACGACATCTACGCGACGGTCATCAAGAAGGGCCAGGCCGACAGCAAGGCGGAACTGAAGGTCTCGCGCATCACGACGGTGGCCCTGGGCGTCATCGCGGTGGTGCTGGGCATCGTCTTCGAGAAGCAGAACATCGCCTTCATGGTCAGTCTGGCCTTCGCCATCGCGGCCTCGGCCAACTTCCCGGTGCTGCTGATGTCGGTGCTGTGGAAGGACTGCACCACGCGCGGCGCGGTGATCGGCGGCTTCCTGGGCCTGATCTCCTCGGTGGTGCTGACGATCGTCTCGCCGGCGGTCTGGGAGGCCACGCTGGGTTACCCGAAGGGCTCGGCGCTGTTCCCGTACGCGTCGCCCGCGCTGTTCTCGATGACCATCGGCTTCGTGGGCATCTGGCTGTTCTCGGTCCTGGACAAGAGCGCGCGCGCCGCGCGTGACCGCGCCGGCTTCCTGCCGCAGCAGGTGCGCTCGGAAACCGGCATCGGCGCCTCGGGCGCTTCGGGTCACTGACGCCCGCGATGCCTTGCAACGGCCCCGGCGGGCCGGTGGCGGACCCGTTCCGCGCCGGTCCACCGGGGCCGTTCGACGTTCCGGGCCCGGCCTAGATCACGTCGACCGGGGACGTCAGCACGCGGCGGTAGCGTTCCATCGACTCGGCTTCCACGCCCAGCCAGCGCGCGACCGTCGCCGGGTCGACGCCGCGGCGCAGCTGACGCAACGCGAAGGTGTGGCGCAACTGGAACGATCCGCCCTCGGTGCGGTCGAGCCCGGCGTCCTCCAGCACGCCCATCGCGCACCGGTACTGCGCTTCCTTCTGCCAGGGCCGACCCGAACGGGTGGCCGGAAACAGCACGTCGCCCTGGATCCGTGCCTCCACGCGGACCTGCAGCCAGTACTGGAGCAACTCCGCCGCCCAGGGCGCCAGCGGCGTCTCGCGCGGCGTCGAGCTGCCGTTGCCGGGCACGGCGATCCGGCGCGGCAGCGGGCGCTGGCCGGCGGTCACCGACACGACCGGCGAGGCGAGCGTGAGCGCGCGCACGTCCCCCGGGGTCAGGCCGCCGCCGAGCTGCAGGGCCACGGCGGTGCGGTCGCGCAGTTCCTGCCATGTGAAGGCGACGTGGCTGTCGCGGCGCGAGGGCGCGAGGCCCGGGCGCGGACGCGCGCTGGAGACGAAGGCGATCAGCAGGCGGGCCTCCGCGACCGAGAGGAATTCCGGCAGCGGATCGCCCTGGGCCGCATCGGCGAAGCGGACTTCCGGACGCGAGGCGATCCAGTCGGACGCGGCGCTGTTGACCGGTGTTCCGGTGTGCCGCGCATGGTGGCGCAGGACGCGATCGACCAGCCGGACGAGCCGCAGCGCGTGGCGCGGCGACAGCGACAGGTCGGTGTTGCGGCGGCCGAACCGCGCCGCCTGGAAGGCCTGCAGATCGCGCAGCGACAACGCGGTCATCGGCAGCGGCGGCACCTGCGCGAGGCACCAGGCCATGAAGGCGTCCCACATGTCGCGATAGACCTGGACCGAAGCGGGTTGCTGCAGGGCGCCCGTGGCGCGCTTGTCGGAAAGCCAGTGCTCGAAGGCGATCCGGTAGGTTTCCTCGACCGGGGTCTCGTCGAAAAGTGAAAGCGTGAACATGCGGTCAGATTAACGCTTCCAGGCGATGCCGTTCGCCACGGCGCCCATGGCGAAGCGGCTCACCCGGCGATGGCGCGCGCGCCATTCACAAGGCCCGTCGGCCCTGCTACAAACACCCACCTTCACGATCACGTCGCCCGGGAATCCGAACCCCGGGTGGCGACCGCGGCAATGACCATCCTCTCCAACCTGGACCTGCTCCTGCGCGTGCCGCTGTTCGCCTCGCTGACTTCCGAGCAGGCCCGGACCGTCGCGCAGGCCATCGTCAAGCAGCGCTACAAAAAGCGTGAACTGATCGTGGAGCAGGGCAAGTCCTCCGAGGCGCTCTACATCATCCTGACCGGGCGCGCCCAGGTCCTGAGCGCCGACGGCCGGGGACGGGAGGTCATCTTCTCGATCCTCCAGCAGGGCGACTACGTCGGGGAGATGAGCCTGATCGACGAGGAGCCGCATTCGGCGACGGTGCGCACCGAAGTCGACACGGACGTGCTGGTGCTCGACCGCGCGGCGTTCTGGCACTGCCTGCCGGACGCCTCGTCGATGACGCACAACATCATGCGGGTGCTGGTGCAACGGCTGCGCGCGGCCGACCGCAAGATCGAGTCGCTCGCCCTGATGGACGTCCACGGCCGCATCGCGCGGTTGTTGATCGAGTTCGCGGTGGACGATGGCCAGGGCACGCTGGTCATCCGCGACCGGATCTCGCGCCAGGACCTCGGCAAGATGGTCGGCGCCTCGCGCGAGATGGTCAGCCGCGTCATGAAATCCCTCGAGGACCGCGGCTTCGTCCAGACGCAGCCCGATGGCTCCATGCTGGTCCGGGAGAACGTCGTGTTCGCGAACTGACCACCGGCGAACGCCAACGCCGTCCGCACCGGGGACTCGACGTGGCGCGGTGTCTCGAGCACCGGCGACGGCTCGATGCGGCGTCAGTCGCGGCGAGGACGTTGGCGTTTCGGCGGCTGCAGCGCCCAGACGACGAGCGCCACCGCACCGACGGCCAGGGCCACCTTGGACGCCTGCGCCGTGCTCTCGCGCATCGACGCGCGGAAGCCGCCGTCCACGTCGTTCCCCTGCGACGGTTCGAACAGGTTGCCCTCGCTCTGGTCGGCCGGCGTCGCCTGCTCGAGCGCGCGTCCGGTGATCCACATCATCGCCGTGCCGACCCAGCCCGGGGCCAGTGCCTGCGCGACGATGCCGGGCCACGACGGCGCGCCGACGTAGACCTTGGGACGCGGTCGGGTGGTCAGCGACAGCACCACCGAAGCGATGCGTCGGGGGTCGAGCAGCGGCGGCGGCGGCTTCAGCCGCCGGCCGGTGTAGTTGGCCCCGTGGTTGATGCCGGGCGTGTCGACGAAGGTCGGATAGATCTCGCACACGTGGATGTCCGGCGTGACCGACAGCTCTGCCCGGAGGGCTTCGCTGAAGCCCCGCAGGCCGAACTTGGTGGCCGAATAGGCGGTGGCATAGGGGGAGGGCACCCAGCCCCCCAGCGAGATCATGTTGATGAGCGTGCCCCGGCCCTCCGCGCGGAAGTGCGGAAGGATCGCGTGCGCGCCGTGCATGTGTCCCAGGAGGTTGGACTCGACGACGCGGCGGTGCGCCTCGATCGGGGTTTCGTCGAACAGGCCCACCGCGCCGACGCCGACGTTGTTGAACCACACGTCCACATGACCGAAATGGGCGATGGCGTGATTGGCGAGCGCGCGGACCGCCGCGGCGTCGGTGACGTCCGTCGGCACGACCAGGGCCCGACCACCCGCCGCTTCGCACTCGTCAGCGATCGGTTGCAGGGTGCCTTCGTCGCGGGCGGCCAGCACGACGTGGTGCCCGCGCTCGGCGAAGGCGAGGGCGGTGGCTCTGCCGATGCCGCTGGAGGCACCGGTGATCACCACGACCTTGGGAGCCAGCCATTGTCTTGCGAGCGCTGCCGATGAAAGGGGTCTGGTGTCGAGGTCCATGAAGGTTCCGTTGGGCTTTGGAAAAGGCGTCCGGCGGGGACCGTGAGGCTCGGCCCGTCCGGACCCGCCGGCATCGCCCGGCAGGCGGCCGGGCAGCGTCATGGAATTTCCGACGGAAGGCGGGCGGACGACTGTAGGACGCCTTGAGCTTTTGGAGCAGGGGGGGCGCTCCAGTGCCCCCGCATCGGCATGCGATCTATTTGGGCGCCTTGCGCATGCGCGCGCGCACCGCCAGATAGCCCGCCGACCAGGCGGCCGCGGCGTCGCGGTGCGGCTCGCTGAAATGCTGCGGCACGTAACTCAGCAAGTCGTTCGACGAGCTTTCCTCTTCAAGAAGAATCCAGTGGAATTCGCCTGCTTCGAGTTCCTTGACCGCCAACGCCAACGAAAGATGAGTGCTCATGGTCTGCCGTGATCCTGAAAACCTGGATTTTTCTTCTTATGCATTGAACGGCCTAGGCATCAGTGCACGGATCAACCGGATCAAAGCCATTTCCGCGTGGAATCGAGACAAATGCCAGACCTTGCGATCGACGACATCGTGAATGGATCACGGAATTCCGGACCCCGACGTGCACCGGGGCCCGACGGCCAATTCCTTTTAATCTTCAGGCGTGTCCAGCGTGGCGTACCAGTCCGCGTAGAGGGTGGTGCGGGCCATGTGCCGTGTGAGGTCCGGTGCACCGTCGGTCCACCAGACCGGTCCGCGTTCCCCGAGCAGATGCTTGGCCGCGTCGACTTCATTGCGCGCGGCGCGCAGGGCCGTGTCGTCCTTTCGTCGTTTCGCGACGCCGACCGCGCGGCGTGCCGCCATCAGCCGGGCGACGTGGGCCGCTCGGGCCTCGGCCGGGAGTTCCGGATTCGAGGTGCGCCACAGCCTTCCTCTGACGATCAGATAGCGGCCATCGGGTGTCAGGAGAATTGGATCCGGCATGGGACCAATGATGTCGTGGATGCGCACGCACCGTCGCGTGGAATTGCTATTTAGGCTAACGGGTTGGGTTCACAGGGCCGCTTCGACTTTGCTTTTCTTATTCATCTTTATATTTCAAACGTGTTGAAAGCCCATCTCTTTGGGCGTTAGCCTATTTGCGATCGGCAATCGGTGAGCGGACCCTTGGGAAAGCGCCTCGACGTCAATAAAGACGATACAAATACAAATGCAATACAATAATACTTATGTTAATCAGTAGGGCCGGAGTGTGGTCACGTCCGTTGCTCATGCCCACCATCCATCGCCCACCGCATCGCCCCTTTCGTCCATGGGTCGACAGAAACTCACTCGCGGCACGGACCGCCGCCCCGTCCGCGGACGTTGCCGTCGCCAGTTCGAATCGGCCGTCGAACGGTCGACGTTCCGTCATCGACTCGACGAGATCGGCGCCGATGCCGCCTCATCGACCCTCAGGAAAGTCGCTTCGCCTCGGAGCGACCGGCGCACTCGCACCCGAGGCGGCTAACCGCCTCGGACCTCCGCGGCGACCCATGCCAGCGTCGCCGCATCGCGTGTGCCGCCATAGAAGTGCGCGAGCACGTCGCCGAACACGGTCTCCCGCTGCGTGGCGACTTCGAACAACGTCATGCACGAACACAGCTTAAGGTCGTCGGGTGAGCCGAAGATCTGGTTCGCGGTGCGTTGCCGATGCGTGAGGACGGCTTCGCTGCAGGTCCTGAGCCGGGCTCCCAGCACGGGATGCGCCGCGTAGGCCCTCGCCTCCCTCACGCCCGCCAGCCCGTAGAAACGCGCGGTGTCGCTGCGTCCGAGGCCCGCCAGCTGGGGAAAGACGAACCACATCCAGTGGGTGCGCTTGCGGCCGGCGACCAGTTCCGCCAAGGCCTGCGTGTGGATGCCGTCCTGGGCGCGGACGAACCGATCGAGGTCGATGGACCCGGCGGCCGCCGGGGGCCGGTCGTCCATGGGAAATCGCGCATCCGGTGTCATGGGGGTCCTTTCGTCGAAGGGTGCGCCAGCGTCCGCGCGTCCGCGCATTCGCGGGCGAGCCGTCGGCGCGGCCGGCGCCGGCGCGCCGTCGCTCACTCCATGCCGGTCGCGGCCAGCACGATGCTCAGGCTGGTCGCCATCGCCTTGACCATGGGTTCCTTCTCCACGTCCATCCACTCGTCCAGGGAATGGCTGCGCCCGCTCTTGTCGGGCGCTCCGCGTCCGATGGTGATGGCCGGGATGCCCAGGCTCATCGGCATGTTGGAGTCGGTCGAGCTCCAGCCGTAGACCACCTTGTAGCCACCGGCCTCGATGGCCGCGCGCGCCGCCTGCACCAGTTCGGACTTGACGTCGGTGCTGCCGGCCGGGCGGTCGCCGATCAGCTTGGCCTCGACGGTGACCTTGCCCTCCTTGGTCGAGCGGGCGAAGTTCTCGCCATCGGCCGCTTCCTGGACGATCTTGAGCAACCGGTCCTCGACGCGCTTGAGCTCGGTCACCGACTCCGAGCGCATGTCGACTTCCATCCAGCTCTCCACGGGAATCGAGTTGACCGACGTGCCGCCGCCGATCAGGCCGATGCTGTAGGTGGTCTTGGGCGTGGCGGGCACCTGGATGCGGGAGAACGCCGTGGCGGCCTCGGCCTGCGCGAACATCGGGTTGACGACGCCGAAGGCGTTGAAGCTGTGACCCCCGGGGCCGCTGAAGGTCACGCGATAGCGCTTTGAGCCGACGCCGCCGTGCGTGATGCGGTTGATGTCGCCCGACTCGACCGAGAAGAACGCCTTGATGCGGTCCTTGTACGGACCCTTGGTGAACAGGTGGCGCACGCCCCGCAGATCGCCGGGGCCTTCCTCGCCGACGGTGCCGACGAACAGGATGTCGTCGCGCGTGCCGATGCCCGCCGCCTTCATCGCGCGGACGAAGCCCAGCAGCACCGACATGCTCATGGTGTCGTCGCCGATGCCCGGCGCGGACAGCCGCGTGCCCTGGCGCTTGACTTTGACGTCGGTGCCGGCCGGGAAGACGGTGTCCATGTGGGCGGAGACCACCACCACCTTGCCGTCGCCGCGCGTGCCCTTGCGCAGGCCCGTCACGTTGCCTTCGGCGTCGATCTGCACGTCGGCGAGACCCACGGCCTTGAGCATCTTCTCGAACTCCTGCGCGCGCACCTTCTCGCCGAAGGGCGGCGACGGGATCTCGGTGAGGCGGATGCCGTCCTCGACGATGCGGCCGTGCTCCTTGTCGAGCGTGGCGACGGCGGTCTGGAACGCCGGGCTCGCCAGGATCCGCTGGGCGGTGGCGGTGGCGGCGGGGTCGGTGGTCTGCGCCAGCGCGGACGCGGCCGTCAGGGCGGCGCAGGCCGCGAGGACCGACGCGGGCCGGATCGACCGGCCTCGAGGAGCAAGGAAAGTGGCGGAAGCGCGGAGAAGGCGGTGGGTCATGGGTCGGTAGGGCCGTGGGTTTGGAACCGGTGAAGTGAACCGGTCGGTGGAACGACGTTCGGTTATAGCAAATCGATTCTCATGGGAGAAACGAAATCGCTGCCTCGGCCGCCCGATGCGATGGGCGCCGATTCACTCCGCCGGCACGTCACGCGTCGCCGTGCCCACGAGCCGCGCGCGGCCGGCGCCGAAGGCGGCGGCCACCAGCGCGACGCCGATCGCGACGAACAGCACCGCGGCGGCGCGGAAGTCGCCGGTCCAGGCGCGCAGCAGCCCGACCAGCAGCGGCCCGCAGGCCGCCGCCAGCAGGTAGCCGACGCCTTGCGCCATGCCCGAGAGCTGGGCCGCGACACGCGCGTCCGGCGAGCGCATGACGATCAGCGTCAGCGCCAGCGCGAAGGTGCCGCCCTGCGCGACGCCCAGCGCCACCGCCCAGAACCAGATCCCGCCGAGCGGCGCGAACATGCACGCCAGCATGGCCGCCAGCGTCAGCACCGACAGGCCCACCGCCAGCGCCACCTGGTCGCGCCAGCGCGCGGCCAGTGCCGGCAGGACCAGGCAGACCGCCAGCTGCGTGAGCACCGAGACCGACACCACGTAGCCGGCCGTGGCCGCCGCCAGCCCGCGCTCGCGCAGGATCGGCGCCATCCAGCCCATGACCGAATAGGCCAGCGCGGACTGCAGCCCCATGAACAGCGTCACCTGCCAGGCCAGCGGATCGCGCCACAGGCCGGGCAGGCGGTCGTGCGACGCCGCCGCCGAGGGCCGGCCCACGGCCAGCGCTTGCGGCGCCCACAGCACGGTGGCCACCAGCGCCGGCACGGCCCACAGCGCCAGCGCCCCGGCCCACCCCGCGCCGACGGCATGCTGCAGCGGCACCGTCAGGCCCGCGCCGCTGGCCGCGCCGCCGCACACGGCCATGGTGTAGAGCCCCATCATCAGGGCGCTGCGCCGGGCGAAGTCGCGCTTCACCAGGCCCGACAGCAGCACGTTGCTCACCGCGATGCCCATGCCCGCGAGCGCCGAGGCGAGGAACAGCAGCGCCACGCTGCCGGTGCCGCGCAGGGCCGTGCCCGCCGTGATCATCGCCATGCAGATCAGCAGCGCGCGCTCCAGGCCCAGCCGCCGTCCCAGCGCCGGCGCCGGCATGGCGAACAGGCCCAGGCAGACGACCGGCAGCGTGGTCAACGCGCTGGCGCCCGCCGCCGACAGGCCGGTGGCCGCCACGATGTCGGGCAGCACCACCGACAGGCTGGAGAACACCGGACGCAGGTTGAAGGCGATCAGGACGACCGACAGGCCCAGCAGCAGGCGGCGCGCGGCCGGGCCGTCGGCCCTCGAGGGAGGCCGCGCGGCGGCGATCGCGGTGTCGGTGTCGGTGTCGGTGTCGGTGTCCGAAGCGATGGCGAGGTCGGCGATGGCGGCGGCCGGCGGGGCGGCGCCGCGCTCGGAGCGGAGAGATCTCATGAAACGGTGAGGCACGGCATCGGTCGCGGTGCGGACCGGTGCGGGGCGCGGCGGGATGGGAGGGGGGAGTGCATCCTAGCGGCCCCGGCGTCGATCGCCTGTCGCCTCCGGCGATGCGCGCGTGCCGCCCGAAGGGCCCCGGCCATCGCGTCCGGCCGGGCCGCCGGCGGACTACTGCAGGAACGACGGCTTGGCGTAGCCCTGGAAGCGGGTGTCGACGACGGCCTTGAACGCCGGCGAACGGTAGGCGTCGGCGATGGCCCTGGCCCAGGGCGCGTCCTTGTCGGCGCGTTTCACGGCCACGACATTGAGGTAGTGGTCGGGCGTCTTCTCCAGCGCCACGGCCTCGGTCAGCTTCAGGCCCGACGAGATCGCGAAGTTGCCGTTGATGATGGCGTACTCGGTGTCGCCCAGCGAGCGCGGCAGCTGCGCGGCCTCCAGCGGGATGAACTTCAGCTTGCGCGGGTTCTGGTCGATGTCCTTCTCCGAGGCGCGGATCGGATCGATGCCGGCCTTCAGCGTCACCAGCTGGCGATCCTGCAGCAGGACCAGGGCGCGCGCGAGGTTGCTCGGGTCGTTGGGCACCGTGAAGCGGTCGCCCTCCTTCGCCTCGGCCAGGGTCTTGCGCTTGGTCGAGTAGACGCCCAGCGGCGCGATCGGGCCCTGCACCAGCTCGACGATGTCGAGCTTCTGGTCGGCCGCGAACTTGGTCAGGTAGACGCGGTGCTGGAAGAAGTTGGCGTCCAGCGAGCCCTGCGCCAGCGCCTGATTGGGCTGCACGTAGTCGTTGAATTCGACCAGCTTCACCTTGTAGCCCTGCTTCTCCAGGATCGGGACGATGCCCTGCTTGAGCTGGTCGAAGTTGGAACCGGCGGTGGCGCCGATGACGAGGTCCTTCTTCGCCGACTGGGCGGCGGCGCCGGATGGCAGGGCACCGAAGGCGAGCGCGGCGATCGACAGGGAGAGGAAGGAGCGGCGCAGGGCGGCGTGGGTCATGGTCGAGGAGGTCCGTGAAAAGGCGTCGCAGGCGACGCGAAGGAAGGAACGGCGGGCGGCTCAGCGCTTGTCGAGGCGGCGCGCGGCCGTGTTGCCGACGATCTGGATGATCTGCACCAGCACCACCAGGACGGCGACGGTCAGCACCATCACGTCGGTCTGGAAGCGGTAGTAGCCGTAGCGGATGGCGAGGTCGCCGATGCCGCCGCCCCCCACCACCCCGGCGATGGCCGAATAGGACAGGAAGCTCACGGCCAGCACCGTGAAGGCCAGCACCAGGCCCGAGCGGGCCTCGACGACGAGCACGCGCCAGATGATCTGCAGCTCGCTCGCGCCCATGGCGTGCGCGGCCTCGATGACGCCGCGCGGCACCTCGCGCAGGCACTGGTCGACCAGCCGCGCGAGGTACGGGATGGCCGCCACCGACAGCGGCACGGCGGCGGCCAGCGGCCCGATCGAGGTGCCCGCCACGATGCGCGTGAACGGCACCAGCGCCACCAGCAGGATGATGAAGGGGAACGAGCGCACCGTGTTCACGAGCCAGTTCAGGATCAGGAACGCCGGGCGGTTGGCCAGCGACTGGCCGGGACCGAGCAGGAACAGCAGGATGCCCAGCGGCCCGCCGATCAGCAGCGCCGCGCTCAGGCCGATGGCCAGCATCAGGCAGGTCTGGCCGATGGCCACCCCCAGTTCGGGCAGGATGGCGACGATGTTCTCAGGCATGGAGGGCTCCCTGCGTTTCGCGTTCGGCGCGAAGCGCGCCCCCGGCTAGCGCCTCGCGGGCGTCGCGTTCGCGCCGGCGCACCAGCGCGTCGATCTCGCGGCCCAGCACGGTCAGGCGACCGGCGGCCGGCGCCGGGGCATCGACCGCGAACTGCTCGATCAGCTCGCCGCGCTCCAGGATCGCCACGTTGCGGCACAGCGCCTCCACCACCGACAGCTCGTGCGTCACGATCACCACGGTCACCCCGAGGGTGCGATTGATGTCGCGCAGGGTCTGCAGCAGTTCGCGCGTGGTCTCGCTGTCGAGCGCCGACGTGGGCTCGTCGCACAGCAGCACCCGGGGCCGGGGCGCCAGCGCGCGCGCGATGGCCACGCGCTGCTTCTGCCCGCCGGAGAGCCGGGCCGGATAGGCGTCCGCCTTGTCCTCCAGGCCGACCAGCCCCAGGCATTCGCGCACCCGCGCGGCGATCTCGGCGCGCGAATGGCGGCCGTGGATCCGGAGCGGGAAGGCGACGTTGTCGGCCACCGTCGCGTTCTGGATCAGGTTGAACTGCTGGAAGATCATGCCCAGCGTCTGGCGCGTCTCGCGCAGTTCGCGGCGCGACAGCGTCGTCAGGTCGCGCCCGTCGACGATCACCTGGCCGGCGTCGGGGCGCTCCAGCAGGTTGATCAGGCGCAGCAGGGTCGACTTGCCCGCGCCGCTCTTGCCGATGAGGCCGAAGACGTCGCCCTGGGCGATGTCCAGGGACAGCGCGCGCACGGCGTCGAAGGTCGCCCCGTCGGGCAGGGAGAAGGACTTGCGCACGTCGCGCAGGCGGATCACCGGCGCGTCGCCGGTCGATGGAGAGGATGGCACAGCGGTCATGGAGGCGGACGAACGGCCGGCGGGCCGCTTCCGGCAAAGCCTGCGAGTATGCGAAGAAACGACCCGCCGGCGAACGACACATTCGCTACGACCTTATGCGTGGCCCGAATAAGCGCACCGCTCCCGACGCGTCGCCGTCAAGAACTATAGTTCACTATAATCGGCTATAGGCGCGGCGGTGCGACCCTCGCATCGCGCCGGACCGGAAGGTGGGCGATGTCGACGAAATTCTTTCCAAGGGCCGAACTGGCCCGGCGCATGGTGGCGGCAATCACCACGCAGGCCGTGGGCTCGGCCTCGTCCTCCGGGCTGTTCCTCTCCGCCCCGCGTCGCACCGGCAAGTCCACCTTCGTCCGGGAGGACCTGCGCCCCGCGCTGCAGGCCACGGGCGCCACCGTGATGTACGTGGACCTCTGGGCCAACCGCAAGGCCGACCCGGGCGCGGTCATCGTCGAGGCCGTGCGCGCCGAGCTCGCCACGCACGAGGGCCTGGTGAAGCGGCTGGCCAAGTCGGCCGGCATGGACAAGGTGAGCGTCGGCGGCGTCTCCTTCTCCCTGGACCGGGTGGGCCTGGGCCAGGCGGTCTCGCTGAGCGCCGCCCTGGCCGCGCTGTCCGAGGAGACCGGCCGGATGATCGTGCTGCTCATCGACGAGGCGCAGCACGCCATCACCACCGACGGCGGCTACGACGCGATGTTCGCGCTGAAGGCGGCGCGCGACGAGCTCAACAGCTCGCGCCACCACGGCCTGCGCATCGTCGCGACCGGCTCCAACCGCGACAAGCTCGCGATGCTGCGCAACAGCAAGGACCAGGCGTTCTTCGGTGCGCCCCTGGTGGCCTTTCCCCTGCTCGGGCCGGACTACGTCGACTGGTTCTGCCAGGGCGTCGACCTGCAGGCGCCGCTGGCGCCCGAGCGCGTCATGCGCCTGTTCGAGGACGCCAGCCACCAGCCGGAGATCCTCGGGGCGGCGGCGGACCGGCTGCGGCTGGACTTCGCGCTGACGCCCGAAGCGACCCCCGAGGCTTTCGAACGCGCGGTCGCCGAACAGATCGAGGCGGCCGACGCGCAGACGCTGCGCATCGTGCAGGCCCTCACGCCCCTGCAGTCGGCCGTGCTGCGGGTGCTGGCGGCGCAGGGCGCCGGCTACGCGCCCTTCGACGCCCGCGCCATGGACCTCTACCGGCGCGTCCTGCATCGCATCGCGCCCGACGAGGAGGTCCGTCCCGACACCTCCAACGTCCAGCAGACCCTCGCCGCCCTCCAGGACAAGGCCCTGATCTGGAAGGAACGGCGCGGCGTGTACGCCCTGGAGGAAGCGGCCACCGCGACCGTGATGCGGCGGGCGGGGCTGCTGGACGGGGCGGCCTGAACCGCCCGGTGCCCGCCCGGACACAAACCCGCGCGCAGGCCTCGTGCGGACACATGCGGATTCCTTCGTTGAACCGCGCCGCCCGAGCCGCTACAGTCGCGCCTCTTTTCTCCAACCGCGATGCGTTCGCGCCCCACCATGTCGACCTCCGCTCCCCGCCGCGCCGCCCTCCTCGCCGCGCTCTCCCTCGCCTCCGCCGCGCTGCTGGCGCCCGCCGCCGCCCACGCCCAGGACAAGAAGACCGTCAAGGTCGGCATCGTCGTGGGCAGCCAGGAGGAGATCTTCAAGGTCGTCAAGCAGGTCGCGGCGCGCGACGGCCTGACCCTCGACATCACGGTCTTCAACGACTACCAACTGCCCAACGCGGCGGTGGCCGCCGGCGACCTGGACGCCAACGCGTTCCAGCACCAGCCCTTCCTGGACAACCAGAACAAGGCGCGTGGCTTCGACGTCGTGGCCGCCGGGCTCACGTTCACGGCACCGATGGGCTACTACTCGCGCAAGCTCAAGTCGATCGCCGAGCTGCCCGACGGCGCCACGGTCGGCGTCCAGAACGACCCGTCCAACGGCAACCGCGCCCTGCTGCTGCTGCAGGCGGCCGGACTCGTCACGCTCAAGCCCGAGGCGGTGAAGAACAACACCGCGACACCGCTGGACGTGGCGGGCAATCCGAAGAAGCTCAAGCTGGTGGCGCTCGATGCCGCCCAGCTGCCGCGTTCGCTCGACGACCTGACCATCGCCGCCATCAACAACGACTTCGCCGAGAAGGCCGGCCTGACGCTGGCCAGGGACGCCATCATCAAGGAGTCGCCCAAGGGGCCCTACGCCAACATCATCGCCGTGCGCCGCGCCGACAAGGACAAGCCCTGGGCGCAGCAGCTCGTGAAGGCCTACCAGTCGCCTGAAGTGAAGGCTTTCATCGAGACCAAGTTCAAGGGCGCGCTGGTCCCGGCGTTCTAGGCGCCACCGTGCTGGACGCCGCGCGGCGTCCAGCCGAGCCGCGCCTCGATGCCCTCGCGGTAGGCCGTCGCCAGCGAGGGCGGGACGTGACGGATGTAGTGCTCGGCGTGCTCGCGCTCCTCGCCCCGCAGGTGGTCGAGGTAGTGGACCGCCTCGTCCAGCGTCGGCACGCGGCCCTCGGTGTCCGCGTAGCGCGGCGGCAGCGCGGTCCAGACGACGGCGTCGAGCCCCTGGCGTTCCAGCCAGGCGCCGATCACCCCGGCGCACGGGCAGTCGTCCAGGGCGGGCAGGCTGCCGACCCATTCGCGGTGTTTCGGATCGATCGCCTCGCGCTCCCGCAGGGCCTCGCGCGCCGTCGCCAGGCGCTCGTCCTCCAGCAACGCCCACCAGGTCTTCTGCAGGGCGGCCCCCTCCAGGATCGCGGTCGAGAGCTCGCCCTTGTCACCCACGCGGGCGAACTCGATGGGCAGCAGCGGACCGTCGTCCTTCCAGCCCGAGGCCAGGCGCAGCGGGCCGGTCTTCCAGAGCAGCGAGCCCCAGGCCAGGCAAGCGATCCTCATCGGCCGGTGCCCTTGCCCCCGCGCAGGTGGCGTTCCACGTCGACGACGCGGTCGCCGACGGCCGTGACGGCGTCGATGAGTTCGTCCTCGCCGACGCCGAGCTTGCCGGCCCATTCGGTGACGGAGGCGCTGGTGTGGGGATCGATGCGGTGTTCGGGATCGATGATGGTGCCGGGGGCGGAATCGAGGTCGGACATGGTGGACTCAACGGGTTGGACGAGCATCCACGTTATCGCCCCGCGCGCGCCGTGCCTGTAGGTGCGGGGCGCCGCGCGGACTCATCCGTTGGCCGTGCCCGGGTTGCGCGGCGCCGGAGCGGCTGGCAGCATCCATGCGCGATGCGCGGGCCCCGGGCGCCGCGCCTCGTTCCATCCACGAGACCAGAGAGACGCCTCCCCCATGTCCACCCTGTTCCAGCAACTCAAGGGCCGCGCCGAAGCCGGCCGGCCGGTGCGCGTCGGCCTCGTCGGCGCCGGCAAGTTCGGCTCGATGTTCCTGTCCCAGGTGCCGCGCACGCCCGGCATCCACCTGATGGGCATCGCCGACCTCTCGCCCGCGCAGGCGCGGGCGTCGCTGCGGCGCGTCGGCTGGAGCGAGGCGCAGTCCGGCGCCCGCTCGTGGGCCGAGGCGCTGCGCGAGGGTTCGACCTTCGTGCAGGACGACGCCCAGGCACTGATCTCGCGGCCCGAGCTCGACATCGTCGTCGACGCCACCGGCAGCCCGTCGGCCGGCATCCGCCACGCGCTCCTGTGCTGCGAGCACCGCAAGCACGTCGTGATGGTCAACGTCGAGGCCGACACCCTCGCCGGACCGCTGCTCGCGCGCCGCGCCAGGGAAGCGGGCATCGTGTATTCGATGGCCTACGGCGACCAGCCGGCACTGATCGCCGAGCTGGTCGACTGGGCGCGCACCGCCGGCCTGGAGGTGGTGTGCGCCGGCAAGGGCACCAAGTACCTGCCGGCCTACCACCGCTCCACGCCCGACACGGTCTGGGACCACTACGGCTTCACCGAGGCGCAGGTGGCCGAGGGCGACTTCAACGCCCAGATGTTCAATTCCTTCCTCGACGGCACGAAATCGGCGCTGGAGATGGCGGCGGTGGCCAACGGCACCGGCCTGCGCCCGGCCACGGACGGCCTGGCCTTCCCGCCCTGCGGCGTGGACGACCTGCCCGCCCTGCTCAAGCCCGCGAGCGACGGTGGCCTCCTCGCGCGCACCGGCACGGTGGAGGTGGTGTCGTCCCTGGAGCGCGACGGCCGGCCGGTCTTCCGCGACCTGCGCTGGGGCGTCTTCGTGACCTTCCGCGCGCCGACGGGCTACGTGCGCGACTGCTTCGCCCAGTACGGACTGAAGACCGACGCCAGCGGGGTCTACGCCGCCATGTACAAGCCCTACCACCTGATCGGCCTGGAACTGGGCATCTCGGTGGCCAACATCGCCCTGCGCGGCGAGGCGACCGGCGCCACCGGCGATTTCGTCGGCGACGTCGCGGCGACGGCCAAGCGCGACCTGTCGGCCGGCGAGACGCTCGACGGCGAGGGCGGACATCGCGTGTACGGCCGGCTGATGCCGGCGGCGGACTCGCTGCGCGCCGGCGCGCTGCCCATCGGCCTGGCGCACGGCGTGGTGCTCACGCGCCCGGTGGCGTCGGGACAGGTGGTGCGCTGGGACGACGTGACGTTCGACGCCTCGAACCAGGCGATCGCGTTCCGGCGCGAGATGGAAGGCGTGTTCCGGGCCGAGACGGGGGCCGGCGATTGAGTGACGAGGTCGTCGGCGCCTTCGACCTCGACCCGTCGGCCGACCGCCGCGTGCCGGGCGTTCAGCCGCCCGCGCACTCCAGCGAGAACAGCGGCACGTCGGCGCGGCGGCTGAGCCACACCCCGCCGCCGAGGTCCTTGAAGCCGCGCGACAGGCCCTGGCGGTAGGCGTGGTCGCGGTGGCGGAACAGCCGGGGGTCGGTCAGCGCCTCGTCCACGGTGTCGTTCTCGTAATCCTCCAGCGTCACGGCCTCGACGTAGAGCGCGCCCTGGCTGAGCGTGGCGAGGTTGCGCAGCGCCCGCTTGAGGTCGACCGGATTGAGGTAGGCCAGGACGCCCTGGCAGATGACGAAGTCGTAGGGCTGCGCCGCCGCGTGGTCGACGACCGAGCCGCGCTCCCAGCCGTAGCGCCCGCACAGGTAGTCGCTGACCTCGACGCCGTGGTAGCTCGCCTGCGGGAAGTGCCGCGCCACGATGTCGCGCCACAGCCCGATCCCGCATCCCACGTCCAGCACGCGCCGCACGGGCACGCGCAGGTACTTGAGGTAGGCGCTCACGAAGGCGCCCAGCCGCTCGACGTGCTGCCGGTCGGCGGTCCGGGTCTTCTTGTCGAAGTAGTAGCGCGCGTAGTAGGCCTCGTCGAAGGTGGCGGCGTCAGCGGATTGCATGCCCGGATGCTAACGCCCGCCCCGGCGCCGGCGCCCTCAGGCCGCCTCGATCCGCCCGATGGCCGTGCCGGCCGCCACGTAGGCGCCCTGCGCCGCCGCGTGCGTCAGCCGCCCCGCGCGGTGCGCCGTCACCTGCATCTCCATCTTCATCGCCTCCATCGTCGCGACGACGTCGCCCTGCGCCACGACGTCGCCGTCGGCCGCCTTCCAGGCCTGGAGCGTGCCGGCGATCGGCGCGGCGACGCCGGCCGGGTCCGCGGCGACGTCCGCCTCGGCCGGCGCCGGCGCGGCGTCGGCGCCCCCGGCGGCCGACAGTCCCCGCAGCAGCGCGGCGGGCAGCCCGATCGAGCGGCGTCGCCCGTCGATCTCGATGGCCGTGCGCACCAGCGCCGCGTCCGCTGCCGGCTCGGCGCGCACGGCGGCGGCCAGCGTGTTGGCGAAGTCGGTCTCGATCCAGCGCGTGTGCACCGCGAAGTCGCTGGCCGCCGCGCCCGTGAAGTCCGGATGCGCCATCACCGCCCGGTGGAACGGCAGCACCGACGCCACGCCCTCGATGCGGAATTCCCGCAGCGCCCGGCGCGCGCGCGCGACAGCTTCCTCGCGCGTGCGCCCGGTGACGATCAGCTTGGCCATCAGCGAGTCGAAGGTGCCCGGCACCGTCGAGCCCGCCACCACCCCGGTGTCCACGCGCACGCCCGGCCCCGAGGGTGCGTCGAACACCCGCACCGGGCCCGGGGCCGGCAGGAAGCCGCGCCCCACGTCCTCGGCGTTGATGCGGAACTCGAAGGCGTGGCCGCGCGGCGCGGGCGTCTCGGTGATCGACAGCGGCAGGCCGTCGGCCACGCGCAGCTGCTCGACCACCAGGTCGATGCCGGCGGTCTCCTCGGTCACCGGATGCTCCACCTGCAGCCGCGTGTTGACCTCCAGGAAGGAGATCGCGCCGGACGGACTCAGCAGGAACTCCACCGTGCCGGCGCCGACGTAGCCGGCCTCGGCGCAGATGTCGCGCGCGGACTGGTGGATGCGCTCGCGCTGGGCGTCGCTCAGGAACGGCGCGGGCGCCTCCTCCACCAGCTTCTGGTTGCGCCGCTGCAGCGAGCAGTCACGCGTGCCCAGCACCACCACCCGGCCGTGCGTGTCGGCGATGACCTGGGCCTCGACGTGGCGCGGGCGGTCGAGGAACTGCTCGACGAAGCATTCGCCCCGGCCGAAGGCGGTGACCGCCTCGCGCACCGCCGAGGCGTAGAGGTCGGCCACCTCGTCCAGGCGCCAGGCCACCTTCAGGCCGCGTCCGCCGCCGCCGAAGGCCGCCTTGATGGCGATCGGCAGACCGTGCTGCTCGGCGAAGGCGACGACCTCGTCCGCATCGTTCACCGGCCCCGGCGTGCCGGCCACCAGCGGCGCGCCCACCGCCAGGGCGATCCGGCGCGCCTGCACCTTGTCGCCCAGCGCGTCGATGGCCTCCGGCGGCGGGCCGATCCAGGTCAGGCCGGCGCCGATCACGGCGCGCGCGAAGCCGGCGTTCTCCGACAGGAAGCCGTAGCCCGGGTGCACCGCGTCGGCGCCGCAGCGCGCGGCGATGGCCAGCAGCTTGGCCGCGTTCAGGTAGGTGTCGGCCGGACGCTCGCCGTCGAGCCCGTAGGCCTCGTCGGCGACGCGCGCGTGCAGGGCGTCGATGTCGGCGTCGGCGTACACGGCGACGCAACGCACGCCGTAGTCGGCGCAGGCGCGCGCGATGCGCACGGCGATCTCGCCGCGGTTGGCGATCAGGACTTTCTTCATGGCGATTCCCGGGTGGTGTCGGAGAAGGGACGGATGGGGTTGAAGCGCACGCCGGCGCCGATCGGGATCTGGCCGGCGCGGTCGAGGTGGTGCGTCGCCACGCAGGCGATCACGGGATAGCCGCCGGTCAGCGGGTGGTCGGCCAGGAACAGCACCGGCTGGCCGCTCGGCGGCACCTGCAGCGCCCCCAGGGCCGTGCCTTCGCTGGGCAGTTCGCCCGCGATGGCGCGCGCGAGCGACGCGTCGCCCGCCAGCCGCAGGCCGACGCGGTTGGACTGCGGGGTCACGCGCCAGACCTGGCCGGCCAGCAGCGCCACGGCCTCCGGCGTGAACCAGTCGGTGCGCGGGCCCATGACGACGTCGAGCACGACCACCTCGCTCGCGCGGGGCAGGTCGGCCGGCGGTTCCTCGGGCGCGCCGACGACGCCGCGCCCGGGCGCGCCGATGGGCAGCACGTCGCCCACGGCGATGGCCGGCGGGCCGACGCGCGCGAGGGTGTCGGTGGCGCGGCTGCCCAGCACCGGCGCGACGTCGAAGCCGCCGCGCACTGCGAGGTAGGAGCGGATGCCCGCGCGCGGCGCGCCCAGGCGCAGGCGGTCGCCCTCGGCCAGCGCGATCGGCGCCCAGCCGGGCGGGTGCCAGGCGGCGCCCCCGGCGGTGGTGAGGCGCAGCGGCGCCTCGGCGCCGGTGAACGCCACCACGGCGTCGCCCCGGCACACCAGTTCGAAGCCGCCGTCGGCGATCTCGACGCAGGCCGCGTCGGGCGGGTTGCCCACCAGCCGGTTGGCCGCGCGCAGCGCGCCCCGGTCCATCGCACCCGAGGCCGACACGCCCTGGCCGGCCTGCCCGTGGCGGCCGGTGTCCTGGAACAGCGCCTGCACGCCGGTGGCGGCGACCACCAGCGCGGGACCCTCCGACGCGGCACCGGACGCGACCGGCGCGACCGGTGCCTCCGGCGTGACCGGCGCCTCCGCCCCGGCCGCGACGCCGGTCGCGCCGCCGCCCCGCGCGGCCCGGTCGACGAAGCGCACGCGAAAGCCCGGCTGCAGCAGCGCCGGCACCGCGCGGCCCAGGTCCCACATCGGCACGGCGGTGATGCCGATGATCTGCCAGCCGCCCGGGCTGGCCTGCGGATAGACGCCGCTGAAGGCGCCGGCCAGCCCCACGGCGCCGGCCGGGATGCGGGTGCGCGGGGTGGTGCGGCGCGGCACGCTCAGCGTCGCGTCGCCGCCGGTGAGGTAGGCGAAACCGGGCGCGAAGCCGGTGAAGGCGACCGTGTAGTCGGTGCCGGTGTGGCGGCGCACGACCTCCTCGCGCGAAATGCCCAGCATGCGCGCGACGTCGTCGAGGTCCTCGCCGTCGTAGTCGACCGGGATCTCGATGCGCGTCGCGTCGCGTTCGACCACCGTGTCCACGCGGCGCTCGCCGATGCGCGCGGCCAGCGCGTCGCGCGACACCCGCGCCGGCTGGAAGCGCACCAGCAGCGTGCGCGCGGCGGGCACGATCTCCTCGATGCCCTCGATCGGGTCGGCGCGCAGCGCGGCCAGCAGCGACAGCGTCTGCGGCAGGTCGTCGAGCTCGACCAGCAGCGCGTCCAGGTTGACGCTCAGGAAGCGCATCACGCCGCCACCCCGGCGTCCGCCAGGCGTGCATCCGCCGGGGCGGCGCGTGCGGCCATGGGCACGAACGACGTCACCTCGACGCCCGCGCGCGCCAGCAGCGCGCGCACGCGGCGCGCCATGTCCACCGCGCCCGGGCTGTCGCCGTGCACGCAGATCGAATCGGCCTCGATGCGCACGTCGCCGCCGTCGACGGTGGCGACCACGCCCTCGGTCGCCAGGCGCAGCATGCGCGCGGCGACCGCGTCGGCGTCGTGCAGCACGGCGCCGGCCTCGCCGCGCGGGACGAGCGTGCCGTCGCCGCGGTAGGCGCGGTCGGCGAAGGCCTCGGCCACCACGCGCAGGCCGGCGGCGCGCGCCCGCGCCAGCAGCGGCGAGCCGGCCAGGCCGACCAGCACCAGCCCCGCATCGACGGCGCGGACGGCGGAGATCACGTCGTCGGCCTGGCGCGCGTCGTGCGCGATGGTGTTGTAGAGCGCCCCGTGCGGCTTGACGTAGCGCACCCGCGTGCCGGCGGCCGTGGCCAGGCCCTGCAGCGCGCCGATCTGGTAGACGACGTCGGCCACCAGGTCGGCGCTGGCGACGTCCATGGCGCGGCGGCCGAAGCCGGCGAGGTCGGGATAGGCGACGTGGGCGCCGACCGCGACGCCCTTGCGCGCGGCGCTCCGCAGCGTGCGCAGGATGCCGGCGGCGTCGCCGGCGTGGAAGCCGCAGGCCACGTTGGCGCTGCTGACGATGTCGAGCATGGCGTCGTCGTCGCCCATGCGCCATGCGCCCAGGCTCTCGCCGAGGTCGCTGTTGAGGTCCATCTTCATGGTCGGGTGCTCCGGTTCGCGGGGGTGGGAAGGATCGGCAGGGGCGCTCAGTGCAGCTGGCCGCCGCTCTCGCGCAGGTCGGCCCCGCCCGCGAGCGCGGTGCGCAGCAGCACGCGCAGGGCCTCGACCTGGGTCGCCAGCGCCATGCTCGGCTGGCCCGGGCGCTGCGCGGCCTGCGCCGGCAGCAGCGGCACGTGCACGAAGCCGCCGCGCGCGCCGGCCAGCGCCGGCACCGTCGCGAGCCGGTGCATCAGCGCGTAGAACACGTGGTTGCACACGAAGGTGCCGGCGGTCTGCGAGACCGACGCCGGCACGCCGGCCGCGCGCAGCGCGTGCACGATCGCCTTGATCGGCAGCGTGGAGAAGTAGCCCGCCGGCCCCCCCGCCACCACCGGCGCGTCGATCGGCCGGCCGCCGGCGTTGTCGGGAATGCGGGCGTCGTCGACGTTGATGGCCACGCGCTCGGGCGTCCAGTCGGCGCGGCCGCCGGCCAGCCCCAGGCCGACCACGAGCGTCGGGCGCACGTCGGCCAGCGCGGCGTCGAGCGCCTCGATGGCGCGCCCGAAGACGCAGGGCAACTGCACCGCGTGGACCACGGCGCCCGCGTGGTGCCAGCCGTGCAGGGCGCGCGCCACCTCCCACGAGGGATTGACGGCGTCCTGCTCGAATGGCTCGAAGCCGGTGACCAGCACGCGATGGGTGGCGGCGGAGGGATCGTTGGTCGTCATGCGCGGTCTCCTTCAGCGGAACATCAGGAAGTTGAGGAGGAAGACGTTGCACAGCAGCAGCGTCAGGGCGGTGGGGATCTGCGCGCGGATCACCGCGTTCTTGTCCGGCAGCTCCAGCAGCGCGGCCGGCACGATGTTGAAGTTCGCCGCCATCGGCGTGAGCAGCGTGCCGCAGTAGCCCGACAGCATGCCGATCGCCGCCATCACGGCCGGGTCGCCGTGGTACATGCCCACCAGCACCGGCACGCCCACGCCGCCCGTCATCACCGGGAAGGCCGCGAAGCCGTTGCCCATCACGACGGTGAACAGCGCCATGCCGATCACGTAGACCGCGACCGCGAAGAAGCGCACGTCCATGTTGATGTAGCTGGTGGTGATGTGCGCCACGGCCTTGCCCACGCCGGCGTCGGAGAACACCAGCCCCAGCATGCCCAGCATCTGCGGCAGCACCAGCGCCCAGCCCAGCGCGTCGGTCAGGCGGCGCGATTCGCGGATGCCCTGCACCGGCGTCTCGTGCGTGAGGCGGCAGGCCAGCGCCAGCGCCACCACGCAGCCGATGCCCAGGCTCACCAGCGTGGTGTTGCGCGGATCGAGCAGCGGCGTGCCGCCCACGACCAGGTACTTGGCCGACAGGGTGCCCACCATGGTCACCACGGGGATCGCCAGCGCCGGGATGAACAGCCGGTTGCCCAGCCGCCGGGCGCTGTCGAGGTACTGCTGGGGCGTGCGGGCGCGGTGAGCGCCGATGCCCACGCCGCCGAAGGCCGCGATGAGCGCCATGACGATCACGCCGACGCCGACCCACACCGGCGGCACGAGGTCGCCGACCAGGAACACGAGCGAATACAGGCCCCAGAAGAAGGCGCTGGAATAGCGCCGCGTGTGCTGGCGGTCGGCCAGCGTCATGACGGCGGTGATCGCGAGGATCGCGCCGACGAGGTAGTAGAGGTGGACGATGGACAGCGTCATGTCAGGCTCCCTTGTTGGCGGTGGCGGTGGCGGTGGCGGTGGCGGCGGTCGCCGTGGCGCTGTCGGGCGCCGTGGCGTCGGTCCCCAGGGTCGACGGCCCGCCCTCGGCCAGCAGGCGGCCCAGCGAGCGGTCGAGCCGCCACAGCCGCCAGGCGTGGATGGCGAAGGCGCAGACCGCCGTCGGGATGCCCCACAGCGCGACGTGGATCGGCTCGACGTCGATGCCGGCCTCGCGCAGGAAGGTGGTCATCAGCACGATGGCGCCGAAGGCCACGAAGATGTCCTCGCCGAAGAACAGGCCGACGTTGTCGGTCGCCGCGGCGTAGGCGCGCAGCTTGTGGCGCACCTGGTCGGTCAGGCGGCCGTACTTCGCCTCGGCCGCGCCCTCGGCCATCGGCGCGAGCAGCGGCCGCACCATCTGCGGGTGGCCGCCCAGGCTGGTCAGGCCGATGGCCGCCGTCAGCTGGCGCGCGCCCAGGTAGACGATCAGCAACCGCCCGACCGTGGCCGAGCGGATGCCGCTGATCCAGCGCTGTGCGTGCTGGCGCAGCCCGTGGCGCTCCAGCAGGCCGATGACGGCCAGCGGCAGCAGGATGATCAGCGGCAGGTTGCGCGTCTTGATGAAGCCGGTGCCGATGGCCGCGAGGACCTTGTCGGGCGGAAAGTTCGCCGCGAGGGCGGTGACGATGGCCGTGACGATGACGACCAGCATCGGATTGAAGCGCAGCACGAAGCCCGCGATGATGACGGCGACCCCGATCAGGGGCCAGAGGTTGATGGCAGTGGGCACGAACGGCACTCCGGGTTGGATTGGCTGACTGATTCGACCGAGCGGATATCCTGGTGAATCAACGTGTCTGGATTGTTGAACAATCGGATCAGAATCCGGCTGCAATTCGCATGCCAGTTTCTAGGTGCTAACCCGCAACGGGATGGGTCGCCGGCCGGATGCCGTTGCGGGTCTGATACAACCCCTGCGCCTTCCCTGCACCTCCCCGGCGCCGCGCCGCCGCCCTTCCTCCGCCTCCCGCCCGACCGATTCCACCGCATGAGCCTGCCCACGCCCCCTGCCCCCGCACCCCAGACGCTGGCCGAGCGCACCGCCGAGCAGCTGCGCCAGCAGATCACGCAGGGGGAATTCGCGCCGGGACAGCGCCTGTCGGAGCAGTCGCTGAGCGACCGCCTCGGCATCTCGCGCAACACCCTGCGCGAGGTGTTCCGCATGCTGACCCAGGAAGGCCTGGTGAAGCATTCGCTCAACCGGGGCGTGTTCGTCTCGGTGCCCGACATCGCGGCGATCATGGACATCTACCGCGTGCGCCGGTTCATCGAATGCCAGGCGCTGGCGCGGGCCTACCCGTGCCATCCGGCGCAGAAGAAGATGCACGCGCAGGTGGACGCCGCCCTGCGCTGCCGCGCGGCGCTCGACTGGGTGGGCGTGGGCACCGCCAACATGGACTTCCACCGGGCCATCGTCGAGCTCGCCGACAGCGAGCGCCTGAACCAGCTGTTCGCCTCGGTGCTGGCGGAACTGCGCCTGGCCTTCGGCCTGCTGCGCGACCCGGAACTGCTGCACGCGCCCTACGTCGACATGAACGCGACCCTGCTCGCGCTGGTGGAAGCCGGTGATTTCGCGAAGGCCGCGCAGGCGCTGCACGACTACCTCGTGCAGTCCGAACGCATCGTCCTGGCGGTGTATGCCCGGCGCGTCGAGGGCGATGCCCGCAAGGGCGATTGAAGCTGTATAAAGAAACAGTATCATCGCCGGGTTCGACCGCATCGGCCCCGCGTGCCGCGGTCTCACGCCGCCGCGACGGCTCAGGACCTGGAAGTGCCCCACCCATGATCGATACCGACGCCTTGTCCCGAGAAGAGCTGTGGTCCCTGGCGTGCGACTGGCGCCGGCGCGCCCTGCACGGCGACCGGACGGCGCACGGACCGGCGCACGTCTACGAGGCGGCCTACCGGCGGCGCTTCGGCGAACGCACCACGGCCGGCGTGCTCAAGGACCTGCGGCCGCTGGCGGTGCTGGCGGACAAGGGACGCTGGCGCAGCCGCTGAACGGCGGCGACGTGAGGGGTTGCACATCGCCTGCGGCGCGCTGCTCCAAGCGCGCTAGCGATGAGGCGTCAATTCCTGACAAGCGGCCCGGGGCCGCGTCCACACCCTGCGGACAGCAGTTTTTCCAAGGAAACGGTCCCATGAACGAGAGCGTCTATCGCCGCCTCTGCCTGACGTCGGTGTGCGGTGCCATCCTCATCCCGCTCACGATGGCCCTGGTGTCGACCGCCTCGGACGATGCCGCGCCGAACGCGTCCGGCCGCGCCATCGTCGCGTCGGCCACGACCGTCGGCACCGCCGGCACCGCCGTCGCCGCACGCAAGGCCGGCGCGCAGCCGACGCCCCAGGGCGGTGCCAAGACCCCTTCCCGCGATCGAACGACCCACCGATGAGGAGACTTCCATGACGAGCGACACCCCCTCCAAGCAACCCGCGACCGACCTGGCCAAGGAGTCCGCCGCCGGCGAGGAGGACCCGGGCGCGGCCAACGAGATGCAGCCCGTGGGCCCGGGCGACGAGTCGCCGCCGGGAACGCCCGGCACCGCCAAGGGACCGTGTCCGGAGTGCGGCGGGTCCGGCCGGGCGGAGTCGGGCGACCGGTGCCCGGTGTGCGATGGCGTCGGAACCGTCACCGTCAACGTCGGCGACGCCTGAGCCGGCGGCGTGCCGGGTCCGGGCTCAGGATGCCGCGAGGCCGTGCACCAGCCGCTCGAAGAAATCCTCGCCGCCCATCTGCCCGCCCTTGAGGGCCACCTCCAGGCCATCGAGCCGGGGACCGTCGCAGTGCAGGCGGCACAGCGCCACGCCGGGCGCCAGTTGCGCCCGGTAGGACAGGCCCCAGGCATCGAGGGCACGCATGGCATGGCTGGACGTGTCGCCGCCGGCGATGCCCACGCGCCCCGGCCGCACGGCGGCCATCACGCCCGCCAGCACCTCGCCCCCCGCCTCGGCCAGGGCCCGCGCCGACACGCCGGCGTCGCCCGCCGCGGCGCCGCCGGGCGGCACGGTGCAGGCCAGCACGTGGCGGCCGCGCGCCAGCGCCCCGGCGATGGCGCCGATCGCGTCGGCCCGGGCGGACGCGCGCGACACCAGGCTCGGGGCGTCCAGCCACACCTTGTCGAACGAGGGCGCGTTGGCCACCTGGCGCGCCGTCACCGGGGACAGGCTGCCGGCGAACGCCAGCACGGGTCCCTCGGCCGGCGGCACGTCGGCCACCTGCGCGGGCGCGCGCGCGAAACCGGGCGCGAGCGCCTGCACCACGCTGCTCGGGCCGACCGCCAGCAGCGAGGCGGCCGCGATGCGGGGCGCCAGCAGCTCGCCGATGGCGTCCAGATGGGCGTTGTCGCAGACGTCGAACAGCACCGCGTCGGGCGCCCACGACACCAGCGCATCGAAGCCGTTCCGGCGCGCCGGCGCGTCGTGCGCATGGCTGGTGAAGGGCAGCGAGCGCACGTCCGCCAGCCCTTGCGCGGCCAGGTGCAGGCGCAGGTCGGCCTCGTGCATCGGCGTGACGGGGTGGCGGCTCATGGTCGGATGGCGGTCGATGCGGTGCACCGCCCCGCCGCTGCCGGCGGCGGCGAACAGGTGGCCGAAGACGCAGTAGCGCGCGAGGTCGGGCTGGCCGCCGACGATGGCGGCCCAGGGCGTGTCGACCGCGCCGCGCAGGACGTCCACCGCGACGCCGATGCTGCCGATGCCCGGCGCGCTGTCGAAGGTCGAGCAGGTCTTGTAATGCAGCACGCGCGCGCCGAGCCGCCGGAACAGCGCCGCGACGCCCGCGAGTTCGGCGCGCATCTCCTCGGGCGGCATCGATCGCGCCGCGCCGGCGATGCCCAGGCAGTCGAGCGCGCCGGCCGCGTCGAGCCGCGCCGGGGTCGGTGCGCGCAGGAACAGCAGCGTGCGCAGACCGGCGCGCGCGGCCGTGGCCAGCGTGTCGGTGGCGCCGGTGAAGTCGTCGCCGTAGAAGACGATGGCGGGCGACGCGCTCATCGCGCGCCGAAGAAGGCCAGGGCCGCCGCGAGTTCCGGCGCGTCCCGGGCGGCGTCGGCCAGCGCGGTGCCGGCGCGCGCGGCGGCCCAGGCCTGGCGGATGCTCGCCACGCCGGCCGCCGGTCCCATCGGGTGCGCGAGGATGCCGCCGCCGGACATGAACAGCAGGTCGTCGCTGGCGATCGCCGCCCAGGTCGCGGGCACGGTGCCGGCCCACTGCCCCGACGAGAACGCCGGCATGACGCGGTCGTCGAGGCCCTCGGCCAGCGGCGTGAAGCAGTCGCGCGCCGAGGCGATGACCTCCTCGTCGGGCTGGGCGAACTTGCCCTGCAGTCCGTGCACGTGCATGTGGTCGACGCCGGCCAGGCGCCACAGGGTCTGGTAGGCCTGGAACGAGATGCCCAGCAGCGGATGGCGCGACAGCGCGCCGTAGCCGTTGCGGTGCCCGTGCAGCGCCAGCGGGGTGTGCCGGCGCAGGGTCTGGATGCCCGCGTGGCCGCACCAGTTGAGGCTGGCCATCACGCAGGAGCCGCCCTCGCGCTCGACGAGGTCGGCGTGGCGCTTCATGGCGTCGGTCTCGTCGGTGATGTTGAACGCCACCATGACGTGCTTGCCGGTGCGCTCCCGGTGCGCGCGCACCACGGCCATCACCGCCGGCACGCGTTCGGCCAGGGGCGCGTGGTCGGGGTCGGCGCAGATCTCGTCGTCCTTGATGAAATCGACGCCGGCGGCGCACAGGCGCCCGACCAGCTCGGCCGTCTCCGCCGCCGAGAAGCCGACGTTGGGCTTGACGATGGTGCCCACCAGCGCGCCGCTCGCCACGCCCGTGGCGGCGCGCGTGCCGGCGATGCCCGCGCGCGGCAACTCGAAGCGCGCGCGGTAGGCCGCCGGCACGTGCACCGTCTCCAGCCGCAGGCCGCTGACCTCGCCCAGGTCGTAGAGGTTGCCCGCGACCGTGGCCGCAAGCGTGGGCAGGTTGGCGCCGATGTTGGCGACCGGGAACGAGAGCTCGACGCGGGCGCGCCGCCACGGCCCGCGCGCGCCCTTGCGCTCGAGCAGCGCGTTGGACAGGCTGGGCGCCGGCGCGGGTTCCAGCTCGACGATCGACTCGACCGTGGCGCGGGCGCGCGCGCGCAGCGCGTCGGTCTCGCCCTCGACGCGGGCGAAGGTGCCGCACGACTGCTCGCCGGCCATGACCTCGGCCACCCTGGCGGGCGACTCGGGCGTCTCGATGAGGTAGCTGGCGCGGACGCGGTCCATCGTCGGGGCGCTCACAGCGTGGCCAGGTCCGGGAACGGACGCACCGGGTCGGTGGTGCCGTCCCAGCCGGTGGCGGATTCGCGGATCAGGTCGAACATCCGGCCCTTGGGTCCGGCGACCTCCGACAGCTCGATCACCGTGCCGGGGTGGTATTCGGTGTCGAAGTAGATGAAGCGCCCGCGCTCGCCGACCTCGCCGCTCATCTTCGGCTTGAAGCCCTGCGCGAGCAGGCGCGCCACGTCGGCGTCGTAGTGCTGCGTCCAGTAGGCGACGTGCTGCAGCCCGGTGCGCCCGGCGCGCAGGAAGTCGCGGTACATCGAGGGCACGTCGTTGCGGGTCTGGATCAGCTCGACCTGCACGAAGCCCGAATTGGCCAGGGCGACCGAGTTGTGCGGCTCGTAGGACGCGCCGTCGTACTCGTAGTTGACGATCGGCACGCGCGGGTTGTAGTACCACGGGCCGACGCCCAGGGTCTCGCTCCAGTAGGCCATGGCGGCCTCGATGTCGTGCACGACGTAGCCCAGCTGGCGGATCTCTCCGAAATGGCGGCTCATGGTGGTTTTCCGGTGTTGTTGTGGTTGGGTGCGCGAAGGCGGGGAAGGCGGGAAAGACGGGGGGAAGGCGTGAAGGCGGGGCGTGGATCGCGGGCCGGCCTACTTCGCGAGGAAGCCGATCGACAGCCACGGGATCGCCGCGACCAGGACCAGCCCGACCAGCAGCGCGGCCATGTAGCCGCCGATGTAGCGGATGCCCTCGTTGGGGTCGACCTTGGCGACGGCGCAGGCGCCGTAGTAGCCCACCCCGATGGGCGGGGCGAACAGGCCGATGCCCATGGCGAAGATCACGACCATCGCGTAGTGCACCGGGTGCACGCCGGCGGCCTGCGCGATCGGGAACAGGAGCGGGCCGAACAGCACGATCGCCGGGATGCCCTCGAGCACGCAGCCCAGCACCACGAAGGCGACGATGGAGATCGCCAGGAAACCGTAGGCGCCGCCCGGGATGGCGCCCATCCAGCGCGCCAGGTCGGTGGAGAAGCCCGACTGCGTGAGGCCCCAGGCCATGGCGGTGGCGCAGCCGACGATGAACATGATGGCGCCCGAGAGCGACGCGGTCTCCACCAGCATCGGCCGCAGCCGGCGCCAGTCGAACTGGCGGTAGATCAGCAGGCCCGCGAGCACGGAATACACGATGCCGATGGTCGAGACCTCGGTGGCCGTGGCCACGCCCTCGACCACCGCCGCGCGGATGACGAAGGGCAGCAGCACCGCCGGCAGCGCGACGACGAGGAAGCGCGCGATCTGCGCGCCGGAGAAGCGCGCCACCGCGCTCAGGTCCTCCTTGCGGTAGCGCCACCACACCACGCTGCACAGGCACAGGCCCAGCACCAGCGCGGGCACCATGCCCCCGGTGAACAGCGCGGCGATCGACACGCCCGTGACCGAGCCGATGGTGATCAGCACGATCGACGGCGGGATGGTCTCGGTCTGCGCGCCGGTGGCCGCGAGCAGCGCCACCAGGTCGCCCGGCTTGGCGCCGCGCGCCTTCATCTCGGGGAACAGCACCGGCGCGATGGCCGCCATGTCGGCGATCTTCGAGCCGGAGATGCCCGAGACCAGGTACATCGCGCCGATCAGCACGTACGACAGGCCGCCGCGCACGTGGCCCAGCAGGCTGGCGAGGAACTGGATCATGGCCTTGGCCATGCCGGTCATCTCGATCAGCGCGCCCAGGAAGATGAACAGCGGCACCGCCAGCATGATCAGGTGGCTCATGCCCTCGTCCATGCGACCGACCATCACCACCAGCGGCGTCGTGGTGGCCAGCGCCAGGTAGCCGAAGGTAGCCAGCGCGAAGGAGAACGCGATGGGCACGCCGGCGAACACGTTCACCGCCACCACCACCAGGAAGAACACCACCAGGTTGAGCTTGCCGAGCGAGGCGAACACCGGGCGCGCCAGCCAGAAGGCCAGCACCACCAGGGCCACCGCGCCGAGCGTCAGCGCGATCTCGCGCCCGGTGGACAGCCGCGCCAGGCGCAACGCGCCGAACACCACCATCAGCCCCACCCCGACCGGGATGGCCGCCGCGCGCCAGGCGTTGCTGACCTCCAGCGCGGGCGTGACGATGAAGGCCTCGTCGGCGGCGTATTCGTAGGCCGGCCAGATCACCAGCGCGAGGAAGGCGAGCGAGGCGGCGATGGCCAGCGCCTCCAGCAGGCGCCGGGTCGGCGCGGCGACCTTGCCGACCACCGCCGTCATGCGCATGTGCTCGCCGCGCCGCAGCGCCACCACCGCGCCGAGCATCGACAGCCACAGGAACAGGATCGAGGCCAGCTCGTCGGACCAGACCAGCGGCGCGTGGAACACGTAGCGCGCCATCACGCCGGCGAACAGCACGACGATCTCGGCGAGCACCAGCGCCGCGGCGACGGACTCGATCAGCGTGCCCAGCGGCCGGTCGATGCGCGCGGCGACGCCGGCGAAGGGGTTGGCGGGCGCGGCGCCGGCATCGGCGGGCGCGTCGGAGGCGAGGGCGAGCGACATCGTGGACGGCTCAGGCCAGCTTGCCCACGCTCTGCTCGAGCAGGCCCCAGGCCTCGGCGCCGAAGCGGCCCTTCCACTCGGCGTAGAAGCCAGATTCGCGCAGCTTGGCGCGGAAGCTGTCGGCCGTCGGGCGGTTGATCGTCAGGCCCTTGGACGCCAGGTCGGCGACGACCGACTCGTTGAGCTTCTTGATGTCCTCGCGCTGCTTCATGCCGGCCTCGTTGATGGCCGTCGCCACGATCGGCTTGAGGTCGGCCGGCAGCGCGTCCCAGGCGCGGCCGTTGGCCACGAACCAGTAGCCGTCCCAGATGTGGTTGGTCAGGGAGGCGAACTTCTGCACCTCGTAGAGCTTGGCCACCTGGATGATGGGCAGCGGGTTCTCCTGCGCGTCGACGATCTTCGTCTGCAGCGAGGAATACACCTCGCTGAACTGCAGGCTGGCCGGGGCGGCGCCCAGGCTCTTGAACATCGAGATCGACAGCGGGCTGACCGGCACGCGGATCTTCAGGCCGTCGAGGTCCCGCGCCGAGGTCACCGGCGCCTTGGAACTGGTGGTCTGGCGGAAGCCGTTGTCCCACATCTTCTCGAACGTGTAGAGCCGCGTCTTGGCGATGGCCGCGCGCACGTGGGCGCCGAGCCGGCCGTCCATGGCCGACCAGACCTGGTCGTAGTCGGAGAAGGCGAAGCCGATGGCGTTGATGGCCGCGACCGGCACCAGGGTGGCGATGACCAGCGCCGAGGGCGTGAAGAACTCGATGCCGCCGGAGCGCACCTGGGCCAGCATGTCGGTGTCGCCGCCGAGCTGGTTGTTCGGGAAGATCTTGATCTCGACGCGGCCCTTGGTCTCGCGGGCGATGCGCTCGACGGCCTCCTGCGCGCGCACGTTGAGCGGGTGCGTCACGGGCAGGTTGTTGCCGTACTTGTAGGAGAACTCGGCCGCCCGGGCGAAGCGCGGCACGGCCGTGACGACGCCGGCGGCGGACAGGGCGGAAAACGTGCGCAGCGCGCCGCGGCGGGTGATCGAACTCATGGTCTGTCTCCGTTTGAAAATTGATTTCCCTTGATGCCTTTTGATGCATCATGAGGAAAAGGTGTGCGAACGATAGAGACAGCGCGTCGCACCGTCAAACAAACGAAATGATGGTTTTTGATCGATGAGGGTTAACCCCGAAGACGCCGGCGACACCGAACGCCCGGGCGAAACACCGCCGGGGCGGGCGCGCGTGGTCGACATCGCGCGCGCCGCCGGCGTGTCCACCGCCACCGTCGACCGCGTGCTCAACCGCCGCCCGGGGGTGCGCGACGCCACCGTGCAGCGCGTGCTCAAGGCCGCCGGCGCGCTCGACTACCTGCCGGGCCAGGCGCTCTACGCGGCGCTGGCGCCGCCGCCGCTGCGCCTGAGCGTGCTGCTGCCGGCCGGCACCAACCGCTTCATCCGCATGCTGGGGGACATGGTGGGCTACTCGCACGAGCACTGGGCGCCCTTCAACGTGCGCTGCCGGGCCGAGTTCATCCGCAGCTTCGACCCGCACGAGCTCGCCGCCGCGCTGCGGCGCCACGGCCGGCGCGCCGACGCCATCGCGGTGATGGCGCTCGAACACCCGGCCGTGCGCGAGGCGGTGGCCGAACTGGCGGCGCAGGGCGTGCCGGTGATCACGCTGATCTCGGACCTCTCCAACTCGCCGCGCGTGGCCTACATCGGCCTGGACAACCGCGCCGCCGGGCGCACGGCGGGCTACCTCATCGGGCGTTTCCTCGGCGGGCGCGGCGCCCAGGTCGGTCTCATCGCCGGCAGCCTGAGCTACCGCGCGCACGAGGAACGCGAGGCCGGCTTCCTGCACGTCATCGACGAGCTGTTCCCGCACCTGTCCGTGCTGGGGCTGCGCGAGGGCCACGACGACGCCGAGCAGAACTACCGCCAGACGCGCGCCCTGCTCGAGCAGCACTCCGAACTCGGCGGGATCTACAACATCGGCGGGGCCTCCGACGGCGTGGCGCGCGCCCTCAAGGAGGCCGGCCGCGACCAGAAGGTGGTCTTCATCGGCCACGGCCTCACGCCCGACACGCGCGCCCTGCTGATCGACGGCAGCCTGGACGCCGTCATCACGCAGAGCCCGCATACCGCGCTGATGAACTGCGTGCGCATCTTCACCAACCTGCGCGACGGACGCGAGGCGCTCGGCGGCGTGGAGAACACGCGCAGCCAGGTCATCTTCCGCGAGAACCTGCCCTAGGCCGGGCCGGCCGCCGTCCGTGCGGCGCTTCGCCGTGCGGTGCCGATGCGGCCGCGTCCCCACGACGAATGCGAACTTTCGACGCCTAGCGCAAATCCGCATGTACACTTGCTAATGAGAACGGTTGTCATTCCTATTAGCGTTATAGGTATTTCGTCCTCCTGACCGCGCATCGCACTGCCTACGTGGTCTTTCGCCTTCGCGAGTTCGTCGGACCCTGTCCGGATTGCGTCAATTTCCTTTTTTCTGCCGCCGCCATCGCGCCATCGCTTCCATGCATTCCTCCCGTCCCGCCCCGCTCCCCGCCCATCCCCCGTTCGCCGCCCGACCGCTCGCGCGCCGGCTGCGCCAGGGCCTGGGCGCCTGCCTCGCCCTCGCGGCGGCCGGCGCCGCCGCGCAGACCGCGGCCACCGGCATCACCACCGACGCCAACCTGAAGGAGGTGGTCGTCACCGACCAGGCCGAGGCCATCGGCGGCCTGCAGAAGACCTACGCCGGCGGCCAGTTCGCGCGCGGCGGCAGCCTGGGCATCCTGGGCATCACCGACCTGATGAACGTGCCCTTCAGCACGACCAACTACACCGCCGAACTGATCGAGAACCAGCAGGCGCGCAGCGTGGCCGACGTGGTCATGAACGACGCCTCGGTGCGCCCGCTGACCTCGCGCGGCGGCTTCGGCGACGACTTCCAGATCCGCGGGTTCACCGTGCCCAACGGCGACATCGGCATCAACGGCCTGTTCGGCCTGTCGCCGACCACGCGCATCCCGGTGGAGATGATCGAGCGCGTCGAGGTGCTCAAGGGCCCGGGCTCGCTGGCCAACGGCGTCGGGCCCAACGCGAGCGTCGGCGGCAGCATCAACGTGGTGACCAAGCGCGCGGGGGACATCCCGCTCACGCGCCTGACCACCACCTACATGGGCGAGTCGCAGTTCGGCGCGCACGTGGACGTGGGCCGCCGCTTCGGCGAGGACAACCAGTGGGGCGTGCGCGTGAACGGCGTGCTGCGCGGCGGCGAGGGCAACATCGACGGGGGCAACCAGAAGCTGGGCCTCGCCACGCTGGGCCTGGACTACCTGGGCACGCGGCTGCGCTGGTCGCTCGACGCGCTGAGCAGCCGGGGCGACACGCGCGAGTTCCGCCCGCAGACCTCGTTCGCGGCGGGCATCACGCGCATCCCCGAGCCGCCGTCGGCGCGCCTGAACTTCTATCCCGGCACGCAGCTCAAGGACAACGTCAAGACCACGATCTCGCGCCTGGAATACGACGTCAGCGACACCACCACGGTCTACGGCAGCGTCGGCTACACCGACGTCGACTACCAGCAGACCTTCCCGAGCGGGCGGCCGAACTCGCTGGGCAATTTCGCCGTCTCCAACGCCTACTACGACTACTTCAGCAAGACCACCGCCGCCGACGCCGGCGTGCGCACGCGGTTCTCCACCGGCGGCGTGCGCCACACGCTGGCCGTGGGCGTGAACCTGCTCGACCAGGAGTCGGGCTTCCTGTACGTGACGACGCCGCCCTCGGCCAGCGTGCCGTCCAGCCTCTACAACCCGTCGGCGCTGCCGGCCGTCACGGCCGCGCGCACGCCGCCGGTCAAGGCCGGCGCGCTGCGGCAGTCGAGCGTGGTGGTGGCCGACACGATGGCGTTCGCCGACGACCGCGTGCTGCTGACGCTGGGCGCGCGCGACCAGACGCTGGAGCAGGAATCGTTCTCCCAGACCACCGGCGCGACCACCAGCCGCTACAAGTCCAGCGCCATCTCGCCGCTGGCCGGCCTGGTCGTCAAGGCGACGAACAACGTCTCGCTCTACACCAACTACACCGCCGGCCTGGTGCGCGGCGGCACGGCCGGCGCCGACACCGCCAACGTCGGCGAGACCTTCGCGCCGCAGAAGTCCAAGCAGAACGAGGTCGGCGTGAAGGTCGACTGGGGCACCCTCACCACGCAGGCGGCGCTCTACCAGATCAAGCGGCCCAACAGCCTGATCGACCCCGCCACGCGCATCTACAGCTTCGGTGGCGAGCAGCGCAACCGGGGCCTGGAACTCACGGCCTACGGCGAGGTGCAGCGCGGACTGCGCGTGATGGCCAGCGCCGCCTTCAACGACGCCAAGCTCACCCGCACCGCCGGCGGCGTGAACCAGGGCAACGACGCCGCCGGCGTGCCCGACCGCACCTTCAACCTGGGCCTGGACTGGGACACGCCCTGGGTGCCGGGGCTGAGCCTGAACGGCCGGGTGATCAACACCTCCTCGGTCTACGCCGACGCGCAGAACCGCCTGAGCGTGCCGGCCTGGACGCGCCTGGACCTGGGCGCGCGCTACGTGACGCGCGTGGCCAACAAGCCCGTCGTCCTGCGCGCCAACCTGGAGAACGTGCAGAACAAGAACTACTGGGTCACCAGCACCTACGTCACCGTCGGCGCGCCGCGCACGCTGATGCTCTCGGCCTCGGTCGACTTCTGAGCGCGCCCCGCCGCGCCAAGGATCAACCCCTCATGAATGCCATCCAACGACCCGCCTCGCGCGCCTTCGGCGTCCTCGGCGTCCTCTCCCTGCTCGCCGTCCTCGGCAGCGCCCAGGCGCACCAGATCTGGATCGAGCAGCCCGCCGGCGGCAGGACCGCCGTCGTGCGCTTCGGCGAATTCGGCGAGAACCTGCGCGAGACGTCGCCCGGCTCGCTCGACAAGTTCGTCCGGCCGACGGCCACCCTGCTGTCCCCGCGCGGCGAACGGGCGGTGCCGGCGCGCCGGACCGCCGACGGCTTCGCGCTGCCCTTCGGCGCCGCCGACGGCGAGGGCATCGTCGCCGAGGACCCCGACTACCCGCTCTACGCCTGGAAGCAGGGCGACCGGGAGACGCAGAACCGCTACCACCCGGCCGCCCGCCTGGTCACGCGGCTCGCGCCGCAGCCCCCGCGCCTGGCACTCGACCTGGTGCCCATCGACGCCACCGGCGGCTTCCGGCTCTACTTCAAGGGCGAACCCCGGCCCAAGACCAAGGTGACGCTGGTCACGCAGTCGGGCTGGGCCAAGGAGGCCCAGACCGACGCGCAGGGCCAGGTGCGGTTCGACCTGCCCTGGAAGGGCACCTACGTGGCCGAGGTGAGCGTGAACGACCGCGCGGCCGGCGAGCGTCCCGGCGCCAACGGCCCCGAGGCGTTCGAGGGCACGAGCTACGTGACAACGCTGACCTACGTCAAGGCCACCGGCGTGGCGCCGATCCCCGCCGGAGCGCCCGCGACGCCGCACCCGTGACCGGCCGGCTTTTCCGGCGCGCGCGCGCCGCCGGGCCGCTCGTCTCGCGCATCGTGGCCGCCGTCGCGGGCGGCTACGCCCTCGCCGCCCTGGCCAGCGTCGCCCCGCTCGCACTGCCCGTGAGCCGCCCCCAGGCGGTGCTCGCCGGCATGCTGGCGAGCTTCGCGGTCTACGCCGGGGCGGTGGTGTGGGTGTTCGCCGTGCGCAGCGCGCGCCGCGCCTGGACCGGGCTGATCGTGGCCGCCGCGCCGCTGCTGGCGGCGGCCTGTTCGGTGTGGTTCGCGGTCCCGGCGCCATGAAGACGCCCGACCTCCTCACCGCCATGCCCGAGCCCACCCCCGCCCCTTCCTCCGTCCCATCTCCCGCCCCCGGCGCGTCGACGCAGCCCAGGCCGCGCGGCATCCGCCAGACGATGTCCGAACTGCACACCTGGACCGGCCTGCTGCTGGGCTGGGTGCTCTACGCGATGTTCCTGACCGGCACGGTCAGCTACTTCAAGGACGAACTCTCCCGCTGGGCGCGGCCCGAGGTGCCTCACCAGGCCGCCGTGCCCGACCCCGCCGTGGCCGCGCAGCGCGTGGCCGACGAGCTCGCGCGCGTGGCGCCAGGCAGCGCGCAGTGGAGCCTGCGCATGCCCGACGCGCGCAATCCCGCGGTCGCCGCGTTCTGGCGCACCACGCCGAGCCAGCCGGGCGCCCGGCGCAGCTTCGCCGAGGGCAGCTTCGACGCGGCCACGGGCGCGCGCGTGGCCGGGCGCGAGACGCTGGGCGGCGAGTTCTTCTACCGCTTCCACTTCCAGTTCCACTACCTGCCGGTGCTCTGGGGCCGCTGGCTGGCCGGCGCGGCGGCGATGTTCATGCTGGTGGCCATCGTCAGCGGCGTGATCACGCACAAGAAGATCTTCATCGACTTCTTCACCTTCCGCTGGGGCAAGGGCCAGCGCTCCTGGCTCGACGCGCACAACGCGGTGTCGGTGTTCGGGCTGCCGTTCCACCTGATGATCACGTACACCGGCCTGGTCACCCTGATGGCGATGTACATGCCCTGGGGCGAGCAGGCCGCCTTCAGGACGCCGGCGGAGCGCCAGCAGATGACGCGCGAACTCAACGCCTTCATCCAGCCCGGCCGGCCCAGCGGCACGGCCGCGCCGCTGGCGCCGGTGGACGCCATGGTGCGCCAGGCCCAGGGGCGCTGGGGGCCGGACGACGTCGGCCGCGTCACCGTCACGCACGCCGGCGACGCGGCGGCGCGCGTGGCGATCGCGCGCGGCGACCCGGGCCGCGTCTCGACCAGCCCGCAGTACCTGCTGTTCGAGGGCGCCACCGGCCGCCTGCTGGAGACGCACGACCGCGTCGGTCCGGCCGCCGAGACGCGCGGCGTGATGATGGCGCTGCACATGGGGCGCTTCGGCGACCTGTCGCTGCGCTGGCTCTACTTCGCCGTCGGCCTGGCCGGCACCGCGATGGTGGGCACGGGCCTGGTGATGTGGACCGTCAAGCGCCGCGCTAGGCTGGCGCGGCCGGACCGCGTGCACGTCGGCTTCCGGGTGGTGGAGCGGCTCAACGTCGCGGCCATCGCCGGGCTGTCGATCGCCATGACGGCGTTCCTGTGGGCCAACCGGCTGCTGCCCGCGTCGCTGGCCGGGCGCGCGGACTGGGAGGTCCACGCCTTCTTCCTGGCCTGGGGCGCCTGCCTGCTGCACGCCGCGTGCCGGCCGGCCCGGCGCGCCTGGATCGAGCAGCTCGGGTTCGCCGCCGCCGCGCTGGCGCTGCTGCCGGTGCTCGACGCGGTGGTCGCGCACCGGCCACCGTGGCGCAGCGTGGCCGAGGGCGATGGGGTGTTCGTCGGCGTCGCCCTGGTGGCGTGGGCGTTCGCCGGTCTGCACGCCGTGCTCGCGCTGCGCGCGGCCCGCCACCGTCCCGTGGTGCCGGCCGGCCGACGCGCCCCGGCGTCCGCGCCGGCGCCGGGGCGGTCCGGAGGCCGCCCCGCATGACGCACGCGCTGCTGCTGGCGACCGGCGTGGCCGGCTTCGCGGCGCTGGCGCTCGCCACCGGGCGCCAGCAGGAGGAACTGCTCGGCCGGGCCCTGCCGGGCCGCGCGACCCGGGTCCTGCGCGCGGCCGGCTGGGGCCTGCTGGTCGCCGCGCTCGCCATCGCCGTGCGGGCCTGGGGCTGGGGCTTCGGCCTGGTGGCGTACAGCGGCCACACCAGCCTGGCCGCCGGCCTGGTGTACGCCGCCGCGCTGGCGTGCGCGCGCCGGCGCTCGGACGCCGCGCGGCGCGGCTCCGGCCGCCGCCCGGACTGACGCAGGCGCCCGCCGGCGCGCTCAGCCGCCGGGCCCGGCGGGGCCCCGGTGCAGCAGCAGGGCCTTCAGGTTCGCCACGCCCAGCCGCCGGAACGCGCGGTACTGGTGGGTGCGCACCGTCGAGAGGCCCACGTCCAGCGCCCGTGCCGTCTCCCTGGCGGTGCGGCCGGCCAGCAGGTGCGCGACCACCTCCCGCTCGCGCCGGCTGAGCGCGGACAAGGGCAGCGCCGCCCCGGGCGCGACGGCCTCGCGGGCGCGCGCGGCGGCGCGCCCGTGGGCCGCGACGGCGTCGGCCAGCAGCGCGGCGTGGGCGCCGAGGCGCTCGAAGTCGGCGGCGTCGAACACCGGCTGCGCGAGGCTGCGGTAGAACCCGACCGCCGAGCGTTCGCCCGTGGGCAGCAGCGACAGCACCGACGCCCGCTCGCGGATGCCCACGTCGTCGTAGCAGGCGACCCGGTAGGCGGCGTCGGCGAGTTCGTCGCCCCGGTGATGCCCGATCCAGCGCTGCGGCGACGCGGGCAGCGCCCGGGCCCCCAGCCAGACCATGTGCGGGTCGCGGCGGTCGAAGCGCGCGGCGATGTAGCGCGCCGCCGTCTGCTCGGCCGCGCGGCCGTAGCTGCTGGCGGCCGACACGGTTTCCAGGCGGCCCGCCGCGTCGACCGAGAACACCGTGCAGAACGTGACCGGCAGCACGCGCTGCATCGCGCGCAGGCAGCCGGCCGCCAGCGCCGGGGTGCCGATGCCCGCCATCACGTCGGCCACGACGTCCGCCGGCAGGGGTTGGGTGGCAGCGCCGACGCGCCAGCGTTTCATGGGAAGGGGTGCGCCCGGAAGGTGGAATCGAGGGAGGCGGAACGGAAGGCACGGACGCCCGTGGGAGCGCCGGATGCGGGTAAGCACCTCCTGCCAAGTTAGGACATCGCGGCGGTCGGGTCATCGGGAAAATCCCGTCCCATGACGACCGACACCGAAGCCCGCAACGCCGCCGACACCACCGCCCGGGCGGCCACCGCCACCGCCATCACCGTCCCCGGGGCCCGCGCCGGCGGCGCGGCCGAGGGCCCCCTGCCGCCGCCGGCCGACGCGGGCGCGCCGCCGCCGTCCGTGGGCACCTTCCACTACACGCGCCACGCGCCCCGCACGCCGCCGCTCGAAGGCGGCCGCGAGCCCGGCCGGCATCCGGTGGTCGTCGCCGGCGCCGGCCCGGTCGGCATGGCGCTGGCGCTGGGACTGGCCGACCACGGCGTGCGCAGCGTGCTGCTGGAGGCCGACGACACGGTGTGCGTGGGCAGCCGCGCGATCTGCGTGTCGCGCCGCAGCCTGCAGATCGTCGAGCGGCTCGGCGCGCTGCCGGGCTTCCTGGCCAAGGGCCTGCCGTGGTCGGTCGGCCGCAGCTTCTACCGGACCGACGAGGTGTTCCGCTTCGAGATGCCCGCCGATGCGCGCCAGACCCTGCCGCCGATGGTCAACCTGGCGCAGTACGACATCGAGCAGTGCCTGCTCGACGCCATCGAGCGGCGCAACGCGGCCGAGCCCGGCCTGATCGACCTGCGCTGGGGCACGGAGGCGACGGCGCTGGCGCAGGACGACGACGGCGTGACGCTCGCGGTGCGCAACGCCCATGGCGCCTACACGCTGCGGGGCGCGTGGCTCGCGGCGTGCGACGGCGGGCAGAGCTTCGTGCGCCGGTCGCTGGGCCTGGGCCTGGAGGGCGCGGCCTACGAGGGCCGCTACCTGATCGTCGACATCGAACTGCCCAGCGCCTACCCGACCGAGCGCCGCGCCTGGTTCGACCCGCCGTGGTATCCGGGCGGCACGGTGCTGATGCACCGCCAGCCCGACGACATCTGGCGCATCGACTACCAGCTGCGCGCCGGCGAGCGCACCGAGGACGCGATGCGGCCCGAGGCGGTCGCGGCCTTCGTGCGACGCCACCTCGACGCCATCGGCGAGGGCCACCTGCCATGGCGCTGCGTCTGGAATTCGGTCTATCGGGCCGGCGCGATGACGCTGGCGGACTATCGCCACGGCCGCGTCCTGTTCGCCGGCAACGCCGCGCACGCGATGCCGATCTTCGGCGTGCGCGGGCTGAACTCCGGCTTCGACGACGCCGACAACCTGGCCTGGAAGCTGGCCCACGTCGTGCGCGGCCTCGGCGGCGACGCGCTGCTCGACAGCTACTCGCGAGAACGCGTCGCGGCCTTCCACGTCAACGCCGAGAGCGCCATGCGCAGCACCGAGTTCATGTCGCCGCCCTCGCGCGGCTTCGAGCTGATGCGCGAGGCGGCCCTGTCGCTGGCCGGGGCGCACCCGGCCATCGCGCGGCTGGTCAACCCGCGCCAGACCGAGGCCGTGCGCTACGCCGACTCGGCCCTGTCGAGCACGGGCGACGCGCTGCCCGGCGGGCCCGTGCCCGGCGAGGCGATGCCGGGCTTCGCGCTGGCCGGCGGCCACCTGGCGCAGGGCGACGGCGGCGCCTTCGTGCTGTGGGTGTTCGCGCCGCCCGGCGTGCCGGAACCGGCGGCCGACGCGCTGGTGGCGCGGGCCCGTCGGAGCGCCGGCCCGGGCCTCGCGCTGAGCGTGCGGCGCGTGCGCGACGCCGACGCCGGCCTGCTCGCGGCGCTCGGCGCCACCGAGGGCGCGGTCTACCTGCTGCGCCCCGACGGCCACGTCGCGGCGCGCTGGCGCCGCGCCACGGCCGAGGCCCTGGCCGCCGCCCTGCGGCGCGTCACCGCCACCGCCACCACCACCCCCGACACCGCCGACCTCCGCCCCCGACACCGCCGACCTCCGCCCCCGGGCGCACCACCCATGAACACCCTCGACCCCGAAGCCCGCGACCGCCTCTACGCCGAACTCGCGCACGCCGTCACGGCGGCGGGCACCGAGCGCGAACCGCTGTTCCTCGCGCGCCTGGCCCTGCTGCTGTTCGAGCGGGTCGGCGACGAGGCCGCGTGCCGCGAAGCGCTGGCCGACGCGCTGCGCGAGCTCCCCGTACCATCGCTTTCCGCCATTCGAACCACCAACGGAGACTGAATCCATGCACCGTCGAACCCTCCTGGGCGCGCTCGCCTCGGGCACCGCGCTCGCCGCCGCGCCCTTCGCCCGGGCCCAGGCCGCCTACCCCGACCAGCTCGTCAAATGGGTCGTCCCCTACCCGGCCGGCGGCGGCACCGACGTCATCGCGCGCACGCTGGCCGAGGCCATGCGCGCCACGCTCGGCCAGCAGATCGTCGTGGACAACCGCCCCGGCGCCGCCACCAACATCGGCGCCGACCTGGTCGCCAAGAGCCGGCCGGACGGCTACACGATCATGTCGGCCGACAACGCCGTGCTGGCCTTCAACGAGCACCTGTTCGGCCGCCTGCCGTTCGATCCGCAGAAGGACTTCAGCTACATCGGCGCGATCGGCAAGTTCCCGCTCGCGCTGGTCGTGAACCCGGACTTCCCGGCGCGCGACTTCAGGGAATTCCTCGCCTACGTGAAGGCCAACCCCGGCAAGGTGAACTACGCCTCGCCGGGCAACGGCTCGCCGCACCACCTGTCGATGGAGATGTTCAAGAACCGCACCGGCACCTTCATCACGCACATCCCCTACCGGGGCGCCGCGCCGGCCATGGCCGACGTGATGGGCGGCCAGGTCCCCTGCATGTTCCTGGACCTGGCCTCGGGCCTGCAGATCATGAAGAGCGGCAAGGTGCGCGTGCTGGCGATCGGCTCCGGGGCGCGCAGCCGGCTGCTGCCGGACGTGCCGACGCTGGCCGAGGTCGGCGTGCGCGACAGCGAGGTGTTCGCCTTCCAGGGCCTGCTGGGCCCGGCCGGCCTGCCCCGGGCCGTGGTCGACAAACTCAACGGCGACCTCAACCGGTCCTTCGGCACCGCCGCCGTGCAGAAGCGCTTCGAGGACATCGGCATGGAGGCCATGCCCGGCACGCCCGAGCAGTTCTTCGCCCTGGCGCGCGCGGAGTCGCGGCGCTGGGGGCCGGTGATCAAGGCCACCGGCGTGAAGCTGGACTAGGCGGCCGCGCCGTCGGGGCGGCCGGCCGGGCCGTCCGCGTCCCCGTCCCCGTCCGACGGATCGAGCACCACGTCGAGCAGGCGGATGTACTGCTGGCCGCCGTGCATGTCGCGCTCGACCGCGCCGCCCTGGGCGTGGCGGCGCGGGTAGGAGATCTTCACCACCCGCAGTTCCGGCACGGCGAAGTGCTTGACCTGGGCCGGATCGACGTCGAACAGCGCGCCGATCGCCGCCGGCCGCAGCTGCGGCGCGAAGGCGTAGCGGTCGAACGCGGCCTGGTCGGCGAACGACAGGTCCAGCGTGATCCAGAACGGGCCGGCGTTCTTCGAGCGCACGTGCCGGCAGACGTCGTCGACGGTCTCAGCCATGGGCCACCTCCCGGCGCGGGGCGAACACGGTGCGCACCAGTTCGGCCGGGTCGTCCACCGCGACCACGTGGTTCAGCCGGAACTCGAACACCTGGCCGCGCTCGATCTCCGCCGGCGAGAACGGGAACGCGTAGCTCGGCATCGGGTCGCCCTCCTCCAGCGGCAGGTGGAACAGCCACGGGTTGCAGGTCTTGGCGATCTGCGTGGCGATGGCCTGGGTCGACGCGGTGGCGACGAACAGCAGGCCGATCTCGCGCGGCGCGGCCGTGCCGGCGGCCACCGGCGCGCCGTCGACCGCGTTCCAGCCGTAAGGGCGCAGCGAGAGGTCGAAGACGCCGGCGCGCTCGCCCATGGCCTCGCGCACCCGGGTGGTGAGCACGCCGTGCAGCCGCGCGAGGAAGCGCTCGGGCTCGGCGAGCACCTTGCGGTCCTGGATGCCGACCAGCATCAGGGTCTGGAAGGCGCCGCCGGCCGCGCCCTCGAGCTTCATGGTGTAGGGCCGGGGCAGGAAGCGCGAACCCGTGACGCGCACCGAGCGCGCGTCGAGCGCCGTATAGCGCGCCCGCGTCACGTCCAGGATGCCGCCAGGCTCGTGCAGCAGGAACGGGTCGCTGTTCTCGTAGAGCATGTGGGCCGAGACGGTGTCGACGGTGCAGCGGTTGCCCTCGGACAGCGGCTCGACGTCGAAGTGGTCGGCGCCCACGCGGATCAGCACGCCGCCGTTGCGCGGCCGCTCGGTGCACAGGCCGCCGCATTCGGCGATCTTGCCGGCGTGCCAGGCCGGCCCGGCGCCGGCGCCGCGCATCAGCGGCACCGCCGCGAGCACGGCCGTGTCGGTGGTGCGCCCGCCCAGCACGATGTCGGCGCCGGCGGCCAGGGCGGCGACGTAGGGCTCCGGCCCCATCAGCGCGACGACGTGGTCGCAGGCCTCGAACAGCGCCGGCTCGGCCGAGGTCATGGGGGCCAGCGGCGTCACGTTCCCGGCGCGCGCGCGCCGCGCCATCGCGGCGGGCGACTGCTCGCTGTAGAGCAGCGCGATGCGCGGGGCGAGCCCCTCCTCGGCCGCGATCTCGCGCGCGATGTCGTGCGTCCAGTCGAGCGCCGCGTCGCTGCCGGAGGTGCCGCACGAGCCGATCAGCAGCGGGATGCCGGCCGAGGCCTGCGCCCGCATCAGGATCGCCAGGTCGGTCTTGACCGCGTCGCGCGAGTACTTGGCCAGCCCGGTGGCCAGGTAGGCCGGGCCGCTGTCGGTGGAGCCGGCGTCGCAGGCGATGGCGTGCGCGCCGGCGGCGAGGCCCGCGGCGACGTCGCTCGCCCGCACGCCCATGCCCAGGGCGCCGATGGGAACGAGGATGGCGGTGGTGTGGGGGTCGGGGTCGGAGGTCATGGATCGGCGATCGTGAAGGCGAGGAAAGACGGAGATTATTCCGGGCCCGCGCCGGGGTCCCGGCCGGGCGAGGCGCGCGCGATGCCGGCGGGTTCGGCGACGCGAACGGAACAGGCCCGTGGCCGGATCCACGCCGCGAGGGTCCATGGCCTCTCCCAGACCCGGCTGTGTGCGCTAGCGCACCGACACCCTGTCACGCATTGCGTACAACCGCCGCATCCCGGTGTTGATTCAGTTCGTGTTCAGGTACGAAGGAGATTTCAAGAACCCGCATCGGTCATCGAGTCAGTCAATCAAAGACGTTCCACGCACGCACCGTCGCGGCACGGATCATGGGTGCGGATCGATTTCCCGCGACCCGGATTCTTTTTTCCGTTTTTTCAGGCGGACGCCGCGGGCGTCGCGCCACCCTGCGCGCGACCCGGGCATCGGCCGTCAATTCGGCTGGGTCCGGCGCCAATTCGGGCCGCCATCGCCGAGGCGATGGAAAGACGCGCCCGGACGCCATGGAGTCGAATTGCTTTGTATTAGCCCGTGCTTCCGGCCATTTGATCGATCCCCGCGCCGCCCCACCGGCGCGCCGCAAAAAAAGAAAGGCTGACGATGCGCCAGGAATTTCTGGAAGACCCCGACGTGCGCGAATTCACCGAATGGCTCGCGCGCCATCTGGGCCGGCTGGACGTGCAGCTCAACATGAGCGTGTCGCCCTACATGCCCGAGGGCATGAACGCCGTCACGACCTTCGACCGCCTCGTTCCGGACCATTACCGGTGGCGCTTCACGGGCATGGCGACGGGCGACTGGCGCGAGACGATCCTGCGCATGCAGGAACTCGCGCACGGCCTGCGCACCGCCGTGGCCCGGCACGACGCGCCGGCCACCCACGCCGCGTGCAACGCCATCGTCGAGTGGGGCGCCGACCGCAACAGCCGCGTGGGTGCCAGCGCCTACTTCGTGGGACTGGGCGACCGGCTGCCGACCTACCTGGCGACGACCGCGGAGGCCCTCCGCCTCGCCCGGCCGGACCCGTCGGGCAACTTCCGCGGCATTCCGCGCATGAATTCGACACTCTGCAAGGTCCACGCGCTCTACGCCGCCGACGGCCTGCCGATCTACGAGTCGCGCGTGGCGGCCTCCATCGGCACGCTGGTCGAGCTGTGGCGCCGGCAGACCGACCGGGCGATGCTGCCGCTGCCGCCGATGCTGCGCTTTCCCGCCGTCGGCAACCAGCTGCAGCGGCGCGTGCGGCGGGCCTTCCCGGACGCGGTCGATCCGGGCGTGCTCAGCTACAACATCGGCTCGGAGATCGCGACCGCCGGGCGCTGGGCCAGCGCCGCCGTGCGCCTGGGACTGCTGATGCAGGAGACCCTGCGCCGCGGCCCGCGCCACCTCTTCGTGGCCTGGCCGCTGCGCCTCACCTCGCGCACGACCGAGGCACGCATGGCGGCGTTCATCGGCGCGCTGTTCGTCGCGGGCTACGACCCGCGCTCCATGGTCGCGGAAGCGCACCAGCACTGATCGAGGGGCCCCCTCGTGGCGTGGCGGAGGCCCTTGGGGGCCGTCGCGAGGCGCTCCGACCGCCGGCGACGCGCCCTTTTTGCAACGCAGTTGCAATTTTCCCCAAAAATTTCCGTCCGGTTCCACCGTCCGATTCGAGGCCCGAAAGACGCGCCTGCTCGCGACGAACGGTGAATCGGGAATTCGCATCGCGGGAAGGCGCGCGCGTGATTCGCGAATTGGGGGGTTTTGATGCTGGTTTTCCCTGCCTAGGATCGCAACGCTTAAATCGATGGTTTTAGAAGCCTCTTTTTTCGCGCTCGATGATCCGGCGCCCGATTTCGCCTTTCGCGGGACCCCAGGGAAAACCATTGCCAATTCAACGAATACTTTCTGAGTATTGATTCAAGAAATTACAAAAGCTACATTTTTGGTTCCATATCGATTCAACCCCTTGCTACCAATTGCCGAAGGACCATCATGAAAGCCGCATTTCTTAAATTCATCCGTGACGAACGTGGCGCCACCGCCATCGAATACGGGATCATCGCCGGCCTGATCGCCGTGGTTTTGATTGCCGCATTCGGACCGGCAGCCAACTCGATTTCGTCGCGGCTGACAACCGCGTTCGCCAACATCGCCACTCATCTCGCGACCATTCTTTGAGGCCGACGGTTCCAATCGGCGTCTGGATCTGTAATCGGTAAGCGTGTGCTGTTCGTCGCACTCGTGCTCTGGCTGACCGGAATCGTCCTCACCGACTTCGTCAAGCGCCGTGTTCCCAACCGCTGGCTGGTCGTCGGCGCCGGACTCGCCTTCGTCGCGCTGACCTGGAACGCCTCACCACTGGCCGTCACCTGGCAGGACGCACTGACCGGAGGCGGCGTCGCCTTCGTCGTCCTGCTGGGGTTCTACGCGCTGGGAATGATGGGCGCGGGCGACGTCAAGTTCGCGGCGGTGCTGGGCCTGTGGCTGGGCGGGCCGCCGCTGGTGCCGATCGCCGTCGGCGCCGGTCTATTGGCCGGCGGGCATGCGCTCGTCTGCCTCGCGCGCCGGCACGGACCCGCGCTGCTTCGACGCCAGCGGCAAGCGGCCGGAGCGATGCCCGCCAGTGCACCGATCGCGGGGCACGCATCGGCGAACGCGCCCGCGCTGGACGGGGCCATCCCCTATGCCGGCTACCTCGCGCTGATGGCGCTGCTGTGGATCGCGCTGAGCCTGGCGCCGCCTTGAGGTCGTTCTTGCACCCCCCTGCCCTTCACCCGCGCTCCTTGCTCACCCGGTTCCCGTCCGCCCCGCCATGTTCCGCCTGACCCAGTTCCTCGCCGCCGCGCTGCTGCTTCTCGCCGTGCTGCTGGGGGTGTACGCGTGGCAGCTGGGTGGGCGGTCGGCGGCCACCCCGCCGGACGCCGCCCTCGCGGCGCCGGCCGCGCCCGTGGCGGCCACCTTCCCGGTCGTGGTCACACGCCGCCGGGTGGCCGCGGGCGAGGCGCTGACCGCCGACGCGGTGGCGGTGGTGCGCCTGCCCATCGATCCGCCCGGGGTCCTGCGCGAGACGGCCGCCGCCATCGGCCGGGTGCCGACCACGGAACTCGCCAGCGGCGCCCTGGTGATGGAGGGCGGCCTCGCCGCCGGTTTCGCGCTGCGTCTGGCCGAGGGCGAGCGCGCCGTGGCGATCCGGGCCGACGAGGTGCTGGGCGTCGCCAACCGGGTGCAGCCGGGCGATTTCGTCGACGTGTTCCTGATGCTCAAGACCGACGGCCGCGAGGTGGCGCGCAGCCAGGCGCGCCTGCTGCTGTCGCGCCAGCGCGTGCTCGCCTACGGCGGCGCGTCGGTCGACGGCACGCCGGCGACGGAAGGCGGCGCCCCCGGCGCGCCCGCCGCGAACCGCCCGCTGGAGGCAGCGCGCACGGCGGTGCTGGCGGTGCCGGTGGAGGACGTCGCGCGCCTCGCCCTGGGTGAGGCGAACGGCCGGCTGCTGCTGGCCCTGCGCCATCCCGGCGACACCGCGCGGCCCGACGCGTCGCTGTTCGCGACCCTGCCGGCGGCGCTGCGCCCGGTCGCCGGCGCGCCGTCCGGCGGCACGCTGCGGCCCATCGACCGGGCGCAGGCCGGCGTCGCGATGGCCGATCTGGCCGAGGGCGGCGGCGCGCCGTCGGCCCTGGCCGCGTTGCTTCCGCCGCCGCTCGCCGTCGCCGTGGGTTCACCGGGCGGCGCCACGGCGATGGGGGTCCGGCCGCGCGCGACGGGCGGCGCGGCCCCGGCGCGCGCGGGCATCGAGATCGAGTCGATCCGCGGCGACCGGCGCGAGACCGTCAGCTACTGAGGCCGCCGGCCCACCACGCCCACGCCCACGCCCACCCCCATCTCCACCCCCCGTTTCCCATCACCCGACGCACCATGCCACCTCTCCTTCCCGCCCGCCTCGTCGCCGTGCCGGCCCGCGAGCGCCATCGCGCACGGCCCGCCAGCGCCGTGCGTGCCGTGCGCGCGGGATGCGCGACGCTCGCGCTGCTGGCCGCCGGCGGCACCGCCGCCGTCGCCGCGACGGACGCGCGCGAGTTCACGCTCGTGACGGGCACCCAGCGCGAGCTGCTGATCGACCGCGCCATCGAGCGGGTGGCGGTCGCCGACGAGGCGGTCGCCAGCGTGCTGGTGACGCGGCGCGGCCGGGGCGTCGACGGCGCCCGGCTGATCGTCACGGGCAAGGCGCCCGGGCGCACCACGCTCATGGTGTGGCGGCGCGACAGCGACACCGCCACCACCTACGAGGTCGCGGTGCGGCGCCGCCAGACCGCGCTGGACGGCGCCTCGCCCAGCATGGAGGCGCACGCGCAGCGGCTGCAGGACGCGCGCTCCGCCACCGGCGCGGACGCCCCGACGGCCGACCGCTCGGTCGTCGACGTGCGCAGCCAGACCGTGCAGGTCGAAGTGCGGATCGTCGAGTTCAGCCGCAACGTGTTGAAGGAAGCCGGCATCAGCCTGTCGAGCTACGGCCCCAACAGCCGGGGCTTCAGCTTCCTGAACACCTCCGCGTCGTCGCTCAGCCAGGCGTTCAACCTGGTGCTGGGCTTCGGCAACGCGAACCAGGGGCGCGGCCTGGACCTGACGCTGCGCCTGCTGCAGGGCAACGGCCTGGCGCGGGTGCTGGCCGAGCCGACGCTGGTGGCCACGTCGGGCCAGAGCGCGAGCTTCCTGTCCGGCGGCGAGCTGCCCGTGCCCGTGCCCCAGGCCCTGGGCACCACCACCATCCAGTACAAGCCCTTCGGCATCGGCCTGACGGTGACGCCGACCGTGCTGTCCAACGAGCGCATCGCGCTCAAGGTGGCGCCGGAGGCGAGCGACCTCGACTACACCAACGCGCTGAGCATCAACGGCACGCCCGTGCCCTCCATCACCACGCGCCGCGCCGACACGAGCGTCGAGCTGGGCGACGGCGAGAGCTTCATCATCGGCGGGCTGGTCAGCCGCACCACGCTGTCCAACGCCAGCAAGGTGCCGCTGCTGGGCGACCTGCCGGTGATCGGCCTGCTGTTCCGCCAGGGCAGCTACCGGATGACCGAAAAGGAACTCGTGATCATGGTCACCCCCCACCTGGTGCGGCCGATCGCGCGCGGCACCGACCTCTCGGCGCGCCTGCCCGGCGGCGCCGAACAGCGCGAGGGCGCCGGCTGGAACCGCATCCTGCTGGGCGACATCACCGCGCGCGACGCCCTGCCGGGGTTCTCGAGATGAAACCGTTCCTGTCCTCCCCGGCGTTCCCGCCGGCCGCCGCGCCCGCCGCGCCCGCCATCCCCGCCATCCCCGCCGGTGGCGAGACCTACCTGTGCGCCACCGACGACGCCGCGACGCTCGACTGGCTGGCCCACGGCCTGCACCGGCGCGGCCGGGTGGTGCCGGTGGCCTGCGGCTTGCGGGCCATCGACGAGGCCGTCGCCACCCTGCGCCCGCAGGCGGTGTTCCTGGATTTCTCCGGCCCGCGCGCGGCCACCGCCGCCGAGCTGCACCACCAGTTGCGCAAGGCCCGTCCCGACCTGCCCGTGCTGGGCACCGGCGCCTCGACCGAGCCCGCCGCGCTGCTGGCGGCGCTGCGCGCGGGCGTCGCCGACTTCGTCGACACGGCCGGCTCGCTGCACGACCTCAACGCGACGCTGGTCGCCCTGCTGCTGCGCCAGCGCGGCGCGACGTCGACCGGCGCGCCGGCCCCGGCGCGCCAGAGCGGCGCGCGCGGGCACGGGGTGGTGCTGCTGGGCGCGCGTCCCGGCCTGGGCGTGACGACCCTGGCGACCCACCTCGCGCTGCTGCTGCAGGACGCGGTCGGGCGCGTGGCCGCCACCCCCGCGGGCGGTCCGCCCGCGCGCGGCGTCGCGCTGCTCGACCTGGGCCTGCCCGCGCGCGACGGCCTGCTCTACCTCGACACCGCCAGCGACTTCAGCTTCTTCGACGGCGTGAGCCAGCTGCGCCGCCTCGACCAGACGCTGGCGCAGACCGCGCTGGCGCACCACGCCGACGGCCTGGCCGTGCTGCCGCTGTCGTGCGATCCGCTCCAGTGGCGCGCGACCGCCTCGGAGGACGACGCCGCCCTGCTGCAGCGCCTGCCCGACTTCTTCGACCACCAGGTCGCCGACCTCGGCGGCTGCACCCGGCCGGCCTTCATGGCCCAGTGCGTGCGCGAGGCCGACCGGGCCTGGATCGTGTGCGACCAGAGCATCGGCGGGCTGGTCTCCACGGCCCAGCTGCTGCGCGAGCTGGAGGGCCACGGCATCGGGCGCGAACGCATCGGGCTGGTGGTCAACCTGTTCGATCCGGCGCTGGCCGTCACGGCGCGCGACATGGCCCAGCGCCTGGAGCTGCCGCTCGCGCACGTGCTGCCGCAGCGCCGCGCCGCGCTGCTCGCGGCCGGGGCGCGCGGCCAGATGCTCGCGCGCGTGGCGCGCCACGATCCCTACGTGAACGCCGTGCAGGCCATGGTGCGGGAGCTGCGCGGCGAGGCCGGCGCGACGGCGGCCGACGGCGCGTCGCGCCTGCCGGGACGCACGCCCTCGTCGTGGGCCGCGCTGGTGGCGCCCCTGTCGCGGCGCGGCCGCCGGGCCCGGGAACGCTGAGGCCGCGCGAACGCCATGACCGCCCTTCCGGCCACCGGCCCGCTCCACTCCCGCGCCGACGACGAGGCCTTCGTCCAGTCGCAGCAGTACCAGGACATCAAGGCCTGGACCCACGACCACCTGCTCGGCCGCGTCGAGGCGATGGGCGCCGAGTTCGGGCGCTGGTCGCGCGCGGCGATCGCGCGCTTCGTCACCTTCGAACTCGACAGCTTCATGCGCGCCCAGCGCGTGCCGCTCAACGACCGCGAGATCGCGCTGGTGGCCGACGCCCTGACCAAGGAACTCGCCGGCCTCGGCCCGCTGGAGGACCTGCTGGCCGACCCGGCGGTGGAGGACATCCTGATCAACGGCCACCGCAACGTGTACGTCTCGCGCCACGGCCGGCTGGAGCGCGAGACGGTGCACTTCGCCGACCGCGAGCACGTGCTGCGCATCGTGCGGCGCATCCTCGCACCGATCGGCAGGCGCCTGGACGAGTCGCACCCGATGGTCGACGCCCGGCTGCCCGACGGCGGGCGCATCAACGTCATCAGCGAGCCGCTGGCCATCGACGGCCTGTCGGTGTCGATCCGCAAGTTCAGGAAGGACCCGCTCACGCCGGCCGAGCTGGTGGACCTGGGCACCTTCGACGCCGCCATCGCGCAGCTGCTGGAGATCGCGGTGCGCGCGCGCTGCAACATCCTGGTCAGCGGCGGCACCAGCTCGGGCAAGACCTCGCTGCTCAACGCGCTGGCCACCTTCATCCCGGAGCACGAGCGCGTCGTGACGATCGAGGACACGGCCGAACTCTCGCTCGGCCACGCCCACGTGGTGCGCCTGGAGAGCCGCCAGGGCGGCTTCGACGGCACCGGCCACGTGTCGATCCGCGACCTGCTGCGCAACAGCCTGCGCATGCGCCCCGACCGCATCATCGTGGGCGAGGTGCGCGGGGCCGAGGTGATGGAGATGCTGCAGGCCATGAACACCGGCCACGACGGCTCGATGGGCACCATCCACGCGAGTTCGCCGCGCGAGTGCCTCTACCGGCTGGAGATGCTGGCGGGCTTCGCGGGCTACCAGGGCAGCGAGTCGAGCCTGCGCCGACAGATCGCCAACGCGGTCGACTTCATCGTCCAGATCGGCCGGCTGCCCGGCGGCCAGCGGCGCGTGCTGTCGGTCTCGGAGGTCACCGGCGTGAACGACGAGGTGGTGGCGATGCAGGAGCTGCACCGCCACGACCCCGTCGCCACGCCCGACGGCGGCGAGCGCGACCAGTGGGCCTCGCTCGGCATCGCGCCGCATTCGCCCAAGGTCACGCGCTACCGCCAGATGCTGCGGCGCGCGCAGGAAGGCGCCCGTGGGTAGCGCGCCGTGGGCGCTGGCCGCCGGCGTGCTGCTGCTCGCCGGCCTGGGCCTCGTGCTGTGGCAGTGGGCGGCGCGCCGCCAGCTGCGCCGGGCCACGTCGCGCCACCTGGCCGCGCGCCTGGCCGCCGCCCTGGCGGCGCCGGCGGCGCCCGCGCCCGACACGCGACGCGGCGCCTGGACCGCCGGCCTGGCGCGCGATCCGTGGGCGACCGCGCCCCTGGCCGGCGCCGCGCCCGGCGCCGTGGACGCGGGGCCGGCGGGCCTGGCGGCGACGCCGCGCCCGGACGCCGGCGCGCCGGGCGCGGGCGCAGGCGCAGGCGCCTCCACCCTCGCGCGCCGCCTGCCCGGCTGGCTGCGCGCCGTCGCCACGCCGCGCCAGCTGGGGCTGGCCACCGGGGCGACCGCCACGCTGGCGCTGCTGGCGGGCGCGGTGCTCGGCCCGGTGGCCGCCGGCGGCCTGCTCCTGCTCGCCGCCACCGGCGGTGCCTTCGCGGTCTGGCTGCGCGTGCAGCGCTTCCGCCGCCGGCTGGTGCTGCAGCTGCCGGGCTTCATCGACGGCATGGTGCGCTCGATCCGCATCGGCAATTCGCCCCAGGCGGCCTTCCAGCTGTCGACCGCCAACCTGAAGACGCCGCTGCGCGAGTCGATGGAGCACGCCGCCGCGCTGGCGCGCGCCGGGGTCGACCTCGACGCCGCGCTCGACCAGACGGCCGACCACCTGCGCGTGGACGAGCTGCACCTGCTGGGCGCCATCCTGGGGCTGGGCGTGCGCTACGGCGGGCGCGCCGACCTGCTGCTCGAGCGCGTCGCCACGTCCCTGCGCGACAGCGAACAGGCCGGCCAGGAGCTGGCGGCGATGTCGGCCGAGACACGCCTGTCGGCCTGGATCCTGGGGCTGCTGCCGGTGGGCGTGGGCGCCGCCATCATGGTGACCAACGCCGACTACGTGGTGCGCATGTGGCTCGACGCCTCGGGGCGGCTGATGCTGTTCGGCGCGCTCGGGCTGCAGACGCTGGGCGTGCTGCTGCTCTACCGCCTCGCGCGGCTGCGGTGAGCGCCATGCCGACGTTCCTCGCCACCCTCGACCCGACCCGGCTGACGGCCCTGAGCCTCGCGCTGCTGGCCGCCGCGCTGGTGCTGGCCGCCGGCCTGGTGGCGCAGCGCGAATGGCGCGTCGCGCGCAGCCGCCGCGTGTTCGGCCGCGCCGTGCGGGGCGCCACCGGCGCGGTGGGCGCGCCGGCCCCGGTTCCGGCCGCCGGCGACGCCGAGCCCGGCCCCGGGGACGCCGCCGGCACCGGACGCCCCGGCGCCGGACTGCCCGCGCACTGGCTGCGCACCCGCTGGGGCCGCCTGCTGGTGGCCGAGGAGGACCGCCGCCTGATCGACCAGTGCGGCGCCCGGCCGCTGCGCGGCCAGCTGTGGCTGCTGGGCGCGCGCGCGGCGCTGGCCGTGGCGCTCCCCGTCGCGGCGATCGTGCTGCGCGGCGCGGGGCTGCTGGGCGGCGACCCGACGATCGTCACGGCCGCGGCCTTCGTGCTGGGTTTCATGGCCCCCAAATGGGTCCTGGGGCGCATCGCGGCCGGGCGGCGCGCGCGGGTGGCGCAGGAGCTGCCGATGTTCGTCGAGTTGCTGCGGCTGCTGCAGGGCGTGGGCCTGAGCCTCGACCAGAGCCTGCACGTGCTGGCCACCGACTTCACCGCCACCCTGCCGGTGCTCGCCGGCGAACTCGCGATCGCCAACCGCCAGTACGGCCAGGGGCGCCCGCGCGAGCACTCGCTCCAGCGCATGGCCACGCTGCACGGCAACGACCACCTGGGCGAGCTGGTCGCGCTGCTGGTGCAGATCGACCGCCACGGCGGCGCCGTGCAGGAACCGCTGACCCAGTTCGGCGAGCGGCTGCGCGAGCACCGCCGCGCCGAACTCAAGGCGCGCATCGGCCGCATCACGGTGAAGATGACCGGGATCATGGTCGTCACCCTGCTGCCGGCGCTGGTCATCGTCACGGCCGGGCCGGGCTTCCTCGCCATCACCCGGTCGCTCGGCGCCCTGTCCCGATGAGCACGCGAATGAACACCGAAATCCGCCCCCGTCCAGTGCCGGCGCTTCGCCCGGTCTTCCCGGGCGCCCGCCCGCTCGTCCTGGCGTGCCTGCTGGCGCTCGCCGGCTGCGGCGCGACCGGTCCCGCCACCTACCCCGGTGCCCGCGCGGCGGCCGACCGCGCCGCCGCCGACGACGCCCTGGCACCGGCCGACGGGGCGCTGCAGACCCCGGCGATCCACCTCCGGCTGATCGAGCAGATGCAGCGCGACGGCCTGTGGTTCGCCTCGCTGGCGCACCTGGACGCGCTGGAGCGCCGGACGCCGGCCACGGCCGAGACGCTGCGCCTGCGCGCCGACGCGCTGCGCCGCACCGGCCAGATCGCCGAGAGCCGCCAGCAGTACCTGCGCCTGCTGGACACGCCGCTGGCGGGTCCGGCCTACCACGGCCTGGGCCTCCTCGCCGGCGCCGACGGCGACTTCCCGCAGGCCGTCGAGATGCTTTCGCAGGCCCGGCGGCTCGACCCGACCGACGCGCTGGTGCTGAGCGACCTGGGCTACGCCCTGCTGCGCGCCGGCCGCACGGCGCAGGCGCGCGTGCCGCTGATGCAGGCCGGCCAGCTCCAGCCCGGGCAGCCGCAGGTCCAGGCCAACCTGGCGCTCTACCTGTTCGCGACCCGGCGCTCGAACGACGCCGAGCAACTCATGGCCGCGCGCAACCTGCCGCCCGGCACCCGCCACGCCATCCGCCAGGCCGCGCGCGACCTGCCCGCCGCCGCCACGACCACCGCCCCGCCCGCCGCCCGCGCCGGGGCCACGCGCGCCTTCGACGAAAGCCCATCGCCATGAACGTCGTCCACCCCCCGCTGCGGCAGCGCGTCGCCGCCCTCCTCCTGAGCCTGGCCTCCGGTCCGGCGATGTGGCTGGCCGTCGGCCAGGACGCCCGCGCCGCCGATGCCGAGGCGCCATCGCCGCCGGCGCACGCCGCTCCGGCGGCGCCGGCGCGCGTGGGCGACGCCACCGCCGGCCTGCTGGCCCTGCAGCGCGAGGGCCGCGCCGCCTCCACGGTGCCGCGGCCCATCGCCGGGGAGGTCGCCACGCGCAGCCACCAGCGCTACCTCAAGAGCTTCGAACATCCGATCCCCGAGCGCCTGGGCGCCACCATCGGCGGCGGATCGTCGGCGGGCGGCGCGGGGCGCTGAGCGACCATGGCCCGCCCGCCCCTGCCCCGCCCACGCCACGCGCCGACGCGCCGCGACGGCCCGGCGGCCGTCCGGCAGCGCGGGGTCTACGCGATCGAGTTCGCCTTCGTCTTCCTGATGTTCTTCGGCCTGGTCTACGCGACGCTGTGCTACGGCATCGCGCTGACCCTGCGCATGGGCCTGCAGCACGCGGCCGAGGAAGGCGCGCGCGCCGCGCTGCGCTACCAGAAGGTCGCCGGCACGGCCGACCCGCTGCCGCTGCGCCGCGCGCAGGCGGCGGTGGTCGCCGCGTCGCGGGTGGAGGGCTGGTTCGCGACGCCGCCCGCGGTGGTCGCGCAGATCTGCCAGAGCGCCAGCGGCGAGTGCGCCGCGCCGGCCTGCGGCCCCGACTGGGCCCAGCGCTGCCAGATCCGGGTGACGGTCACCGCGTCGGGCATCGACCGCATGCTGCCGATGATGACCTTCGCCATGCCCGCCACCCTGACCGGGCAGGCCAGCATGCTGCTCGACGGGCGCCTGCCATGACGACGCGGTCCCGCCAGCGCGGCGTCGCGGCGGTCGAGTTCGCCTTCGTGCTGACGGGACTGCTCGCGCTGTTCCACGGCATCGCGACCTTCGGCTCGATCTTCTACACGCAGCAGGCGATCGCGCGGGCGGCGGAGGACGGCGTGCGCGCGGTCGCGCTGATGCCCAACGGCGCCGCGCCGGACCTGCAGCGCGTGCGAGACGTCGTCCTCGACTCCCTGGCCGGTTCGCTGGTGGCGCCGGCCGGTGCGACCACGCCCGCCACCCGCCGCACCTGGCTGGCGACGCACGTCCAGGTCGCCGTCGCCACCTCGGCCGGGCGCGTCACGGTCACCGTCAGCCACCGCTACGGCGACAACCCCCTGATGCCCATGACCGGCGCGCTGCCGTGGGTGCCCGACGTGCTGACGCGTCAGGCCACCATGGCGCGGCCGGCGGCGTGAGCGCGATGACCCGTCGGCGCGCCGCCACGACAGCGCCCGCGCGGTGCGCCGGCTCGGTGCTGGTGCAGGCCGCGCTGGCGCTGAGCATGCTGGTGGGCGTGCTGGTGGGAACCGAGCTGGGCTGGCTGTTCTACCTCAAGCGCGAGATGCAGAAGGCGGTCGACCTCGCCGCGATGGCCGGCGCGCAGGCCCTGGCAACCACCGATTGCGCCGGGGCGCGCGCCGCCGCCGTGGCCAACGGCGCGCTCAACCTGCCCGCCGGCCTGCCGCTCACCACGGCCGACGTCGAGTGCGGCCGCTGGGACCCCGCGACCTACGCCGCGCCCACCTACTACGGGACGCCCGCCACCGGCCAGGCGCCCAACGCGGTGAAGGTCGTCATGCGCCGCACGCCGTCGCTGCTGATGCCCAACCTGCCCGGCGCCCAGGCGCGCACCATCGCGGTCCAGGCGCTCGCGACCCGGCGCCAGCCGCGCGCCGCGCTGACCATCCGCAGCACCCTCGCGAGCGTCGACGCCGCGCAGGCGCCGCTGCTCAACGCGGTGCTCGGCGGCATGCTCGGGGGTTCGCTGGCGCTCGACACGGTGGCCTACAACGGGCTGGCCACCGGGCGGCTGAAGCTGCTGGGCTACCTCGACCAGCTCGCCCTGTCGATGGGCGTGGCGGCCGGCGACTACGACCGGGTGCTCGACACGGCGGTGCCGGTGGGCACGCTGCTGCAGGGCGCCGTCACGGCCCTGACGCGCCAGGGCGACACCGCCCAGGCCACCGTCACCGCGCTCGACGCCTTCCGCCTCGCGGCCGGCGCGCCGGCCCCGCAGCCGCTGGTCAAGCTCGGCAGCCTGATCAAGGTGCAGAGCGGCACCCCGGCGGCGGCCCTGATGGTGGACCTGCAGGTCCTGCAGCTCGCCGAGGCGCTGGTGCAGCTGGCCAACGGGCGCAACGGGCTGGTCGCCAGCGTGCCGCTGGGCGTGCCGGGGCTGCTGAACCTGACGGCCAGCGCGCGGGTCATCGAGCCGCCCCAGCTCTCGGCCATCGGCGATCCGGCATTCGCCAAGCTCGATCCGACCGGGCCCAACGCCATCGCCGTGCGCACCGCCCAGGTCCGCACGCTGATCACGGTCGAGCTGCCGCTGCTCACGGGCATCACCGCGCTCACCAACGCCCTGTCGAGCGCGCTCGCGCCGCTGCTCTCGACGCTCAACAGCGTGCTCAAGCTCGACCTCGGCAACGTGCTGGCCTGCGCCGTCGTCTGCACCAACCAGTGGGTGGTGGACGCGGCCTTCCTCGCGCCGGTCGCGCGCATCGACATCAACCTCGACGCCGGTGGCGGCACCTCGCGCGTGACCAACTTCGCCTGCGCCAATCCCGCGGCGACCTCGCTCACGGCGCGCACCACCACCACCGCCGCCGCCCTGCGCATCGGCACCTTCGGCGGGACGGTCGCGCAGGCGAAGGCGCAGGTGTTCGGCGCCGCCACCGTGCCCGTGGTCGCGCCACTGCCCCTGCTCGACGTGGGCGCGGCACGATGCACCAAGCTGCTGGCCGGCGTGCTGAAGACCTGCGAGGCGCGCGTGCCGTTTTACGGCGGTGGCCTGGGCCTCAAGGCGGACCTCGCCTTCGGCGCCACCACCGCCGACCAGACCTTCGCCAACCCGCCCGACGTGCGCGCCGACCCCGCCTGGCTGGCGATCTCGACGGTGAGCGTCGCCGATGCGATCGGCCAGACGCTGCGCATTCCCGCCACCCTGCTGCAACCCATCGCGCCGACCGCGCCCTCGACCACCGGCGCGAACAGCTCGTCCACCATGCTGCAGAACGTGGCGAGCGCCCTCTCCGGCGTCACCACGGCGCTCGCCACGGTGGTCTCGAACGTGCTCTCGCCCCTGGTCGACCCGCTGATCGCCACGGTGGTGCGCGACCTCCTGGGGCTCGACCTCGCCAAGACCGAGGTCGGCGGCCGGCTGGGCTGCGCCGACGGCGAGGAACTGGTCTTCTAGTCGGTCGGGCGGACGGGCGCCGGCAACAGGCGCTGGTACTCGGCCCGCACCACGGTGTAGCACTCGCACACCCGCCGCTCCAGGCCGGGGCGGTCGATGACGTCGATGCGCCCGCGCCGGTAGCTGATGACGCCGGCGCCCTGCAGCTTGAGCGCCGCCTCGGTCACGCTCTCGCGACGCACCCCCAGCATGTTGGCGATCATCTCCTGGGTCATCTCCAGGCGGTCGGCGTCGATGCGGTCGAGCATCAGCAGCAGCCAGCGGCACAGCTGCTGGTCGAGCGAATGGTGGCGGTTGCACACCGCCGTCTGCGAGACCTGCGTCAGCAGCGCCTGCGTGTAGCGCAGCAGGTGGCGCAGCACGCGGTCGCCCCGGTCGACGCTGGCCTGGAGCACGCGCGCCGGCAGGCGCAGCAGCTGGCCCGCGCCCTGCACCACCGCGCGGTTGAGCGTGGAGCCGCCGCCCAGCAGCACCGGCAGGCCGATGAAGCCCTCGCGCCCCACCACGGCCACCTCGGCCGAGGCGCCGTCGTCCATCAGGTAGATCAGCGACACCACGGCGGTCGTCGGGAAGTAGGCGTAGGTGCGCCGCTCGTTGGGCTCGCAGATCACGCAGCCCATCGGCAGGTCGACGAGGTCGAGGTGCGGCAGCCAGCGATCGACGTCCTCGGGCCCCAGCGTCGCGAGCAACTGATTGGCGCGGTGGTCCAGCAGGGTGGCGGTCATGGCGCGCGGCGAGGGTCGGTCATGTTGAGTATTTTCGACCTCATCGATTCAATCCGTCGTCCGGCGAAAGACCTACACGAACCGTCAAATCGTCCTCCAAATGCCACATAAAAGTAACAATATGCGTTTCGGTGAGTGTTTGCTACGGCGCGAACGCCCGCAAAATCAAGGCCGACTTTCGTTCACCAGAAAACCGAACGATCCATCGGCTTGTAGCCTGAAAGAATTCAACTCCAATGTTTATCCCACGGCACCCGGGTGAATGCACCCCCGCGACGCAGCCCCTCGGTGCCGCCACCATCCCTTCCCCGACCCGAACGACCGCCATGGACAAGATCTTTCGCGCATGGACCTTCTGGATCCGCACGGCGCTGCGCGAGGAATGCCAACACTACCTGGACACCGTCAAGCTCAAGGAGATGAACGCGGCACCGGGCAACGAACGCGCCGCCGCGCTGTTCCGCGACCTGGGCGACGGCACCACCGAGGTGGCGGTGGTGTCGGTCTGGGAATCGATGGACGCGATCCGGGGCTACGTGGGCACCGAGCCCCTGCAGCCGTCGATCGACGCGGAGGACCGCAAGAAGCTGTTCGACCGGGAGCCGATCGTGCGCCACTACGCGATGAGCGACCAGAGCGCGCTCATGCTGATGCCCAAGGAATGGCGCTGAGCGTCGTCCCCGCGCGGGCCGCTCCGGCGCTCAGGCCGGCCGCGGCGGCGGCGCCCGCCGCGTCTGCCGCCAGGCGCCGGCGAGCAGCACCAGCGCGGCGATGAACAGCGCCGCCAGCCGGTCGACGACCGACGCCGGGACGTCCGTCGCCGACGGCGGCACCCGCTCGGGCTGCGGCAGCAACCGCAGTCCTTCCACCCGCGTCGACGCCGGCGCGGCGGGCGGCACGGCGGCCGGGGCCGCGCGGGTCGGCGGCGCCGCCCGCGCCACTTCCAGGGGACGCGGCGCCGTGCGGGGCGTCGCCGGCCGCGCGGCGTCGGCGCGGTCCGTGGCCGGGGCGGCCGGGGCGTCGGCCTCGCGCGCGGCGAAGCGACGCACCAGCGGGTTCAGGTCGCGCTGTCCGGTCGCGCCGACCGCCGCCTCGTAGGCCCGGGCCAACTCGCGCCGGGTCTCGGCGTCGGGCCGCCAGTAGTCCAGCCGCACGGCGTCGAGCATGCGCTCCAGCGTCTGCGCGAAGGCGGCGCGGTTGTCGCCTTCCAGCCATTCGCGCGTGCCCAGCCGGTAGCGGTCGCGCACGTAGACGTCGTGCAGCGACTGCCAGTGGTCCTGGCGCACCGACCGCGGCGCCGTCACCTGCCAGCCCCACAGGAACTGCGCCGTCTTGAGCACCTGCAGCGTGCCGCTGTAGCCCTCGGCCTTCTGCGCCTCGATCCACTGCGGGTGCAGGTAGCGCGTCTGCATCTCCTTGGCGATCGCGTCGTCGGCGCCCTCGGTGCGCACCTCCGCGCCGTCGCGCAGGTTCTGCACGTAGAGCGCGGGATCGCGCCCGGTGAGCTGGCGCACGGCCAGGGCCAGCCCGCCGAGGTACTGGAACGGGTCGTCGCTGGTCAGCATGCCGTAGGTGTTGGAGGTGCGCGAGAGCAGCGCCGCGTCGACCTGCGCCAGGTTGGCGGCATGGGCGCCGTGGCGCGCCAAGCCTTCCAGGCCGTCGCCCTGGGCGTGGCCCATCCGGTCGACGTAGAGGCCGGCCATGCGCGCATCGCCGCCGCCCCGGCCCTGCGCGGCCCAGGTGTCGCTGGCGGTGGTGGCGTCGGCCAGGCCGCTGCCGTAGCTGCCGGCCTCGTTGGAGAACACGCGCACGGTCGACCAGCGCTGCGCCTGCGCGGGCGTCGCGCCCTCGGCGCGCAGGCGTTGCGCGAGCGCCTCGCTGTGGCGGGCGACGAAGTTGTCGGTGCCCGCCTCGCGCAGGTCCGCCACCTGCCGCACCCCGGCGTCGAGCCAGCGCATGACGCCGGGGAACTGGTCGCGGTAGGACCCCGTGACGCTGACCAGCACGTCCAGGCGCGGCCGCTTGAGTTCGGCCGCGGGGATGGTCTCCAGGCCGACCACGCGGCCGGCCTCGTCCCAGCGCGGCTTCACCCCCATGGCGTAGAGCGCCTGGCTCTCCATCACGCCCTGGTGGCGCAGGGTCTCGCCGGCCCACAGCGTGAAGGCGATCTTCTCGGGCGGGCGGCCGCCGTGGGCCTTCGCGTGCGCCGCGATCCAGGCGTCCATGGCCGCGACGGCGATGCCCCAGGCTTCCCGGGTGGGCACGCGGCCGGGGTCGAACCCGTAGAGGTTGCGCCCGGTGGGCAGGCTGTCGGGGTTGCGCACCGGGTCGCCACCATAGCTCGACGCGAGGTGGCGGCCGTCGAGCGCGGCGAGGAAGCCCTCGATCTCCTGGTTGCCCGCGAGCGTCGCGTCCAGACGCTGTGCCCGCTCGGCCAGCGCCAGCAGCACCGCGCTGTCCAGCGGCTTGCCCTGCGCCCGGTTGGGCACCGCGCTGGCGCCCTGCGGCGGCGGCCGCGCGGCGTCGACCGCGCGCAGGTCGAGCGTGCTGGCCGCCCGCGCGTCGACCAGCGCCGCCTCCAGCCAGCGCGCCGGGCGCGACAGGGCGACGTTCTTCGCGTCCAGCAGGAACACCTCGTCGATGTCCTCGCCCAGCGCCTCGATCAGCGGCTTCTTCAGGATCTGCAGGATCGTGCCGTGGCGCCGCCGCGCGTCGGGCACCTCGCCGAAGGCCGCCAGCCCGAGCGGCTGCGCCGTCATCGCCAGCTCGTCGAGGTGCGGGTGCAGCCGCTCCATGAAGCCGGCGAAGTCGGCCAGGATCTGCTCGCGGGTCCATTTCAGGTCGCGGTGGTACTGGTGCTCGACGAACTGGGCCGCGAGGCGCGCCTCCAGCTCGACCTTCACCGGCCCGGGCGACACGTTCTCCCAGTCGTGCATCAACTCGTGCATCTCCTGCACGCGGGGCCGGAAGCCCGCCGGCGCGAACATGGGCGTCGAATGGCTCACCAGCACGGCACGGCCGCGCCGCTTGGCGGTCACGGCCTCGCCGAGGTTGTCCATGATGTAGGGGTAGACGTTGGGCAGGTCGCCCAGCGCCAGCAGGGGGTCGTCGTCCACCGCCAGCGCGCGCTCCTTGCCCGGCGCCCATTCGAGCGTGCCGTGCGTGCCCACGTGCACCACCGCCCCGGCGCCGAACCGCGTGCGCAGCCACAGGTAGGTGGCCAGGTAGCCGTGACTCAGCGGCGTCGCCGAGCGGTGGTAGATCGTCCGGGCCTTCTGCGCCGGATCGTCGCTGGGCTCCTGGCGCGGCGGCTGCGGCAGCACCACGACGTGGCCGTCCGCGCCGCCCATGCGCACGCGCGGGATGACGAAGGCGCGCTCGCCGCCGACGTCGCGCAGCAGGCTCGAGCGTTCGGGCGGGCCCCAGTGCGCCTCGATGCGCGCCTGCGTGGCCGCCGGCAGCGCGCGGAACCACGCCAGGTAGCGCGCGAGCGGCAGCGCCTCGGCCAGATCGCGCTCGAGCAGCGGGCCCAGGGTCTCGGGCCGGTGGAACGCCGCCATCGTCGCCTGCACCTGCGGGGTGATGCGCTCGGCCTCCGGGGCGTCGGTGCGGTAGCCGGCGTCGCGCAGGGCGGCGAGCATGTTGTGCAGGCTCCTGGGCACGTTCAGGAACGAGGCGCCGAAGTTGCCCTCGCCCTGCGGGTAGTTGTAGACCAGCATCGCCACCCGGCGCTCGGCCGGCGGCGTGGCGCGCAGGCGCGTCAGGGCGGCGGCCTTGTCGGCGACCGCATCGACCTGCGCCGCGATCGGCGCCAGCGCGCCGCTCGCCGCGTCGCGCGCGGTGATCAGCATCGGATCGACCATGCCGGCGAGTTCGCTGGGCGTGTAGTAGTAGGCGACGTCGGCCTGCGCCAGCCCGGACGTGCTCCGCGCCCATTGCGCGGCGTCCATGGCCAGGGCCGGCATGGTCTGGAGCACCGGCACGCCGATGCGCTCGAGCTCGGCCTTGCGCTCGGTCGGGTTGAAGACCAGCGCGGCGTTGACGATCAGGTCGGCCACGCGGCGCGGGGCGGCGTCCGGGCCGGGGCCGGCGGCGTGCGTCATGGCGAAGAACAGGTCCTTGCGCTGGCGCGGACCGTAGAACGCGTAGGCCCGCAGGCCGCGCCGCTCGAGGGCGCCCACGAGCGCGTCGACCCAGCCGGTGTCGTCGCTCGTCAGGACGGCGTTGTTGATGGCGATCGCCACCGTCGGCGCGCCGGCCGCCGGGCCCGGCAGGCGATCCAGCGCCCCGGGATCGGACTCGATGCCGGGCCAGCCCGGGTGGTAGAGACCGGCCGCGGGCAGGCGCTCGGGCGCCGGCAGGCCGTCCAGGCGCCCGACCTGGCGCAGGGCCGCCATCGACGCCGCGAGGTTGGCGGCGCGGGCGTTGCGCCAGTAGCCGCGCAGGCGCTGCGCCCAGGCCGCATCGACGCCGCGCTCGGTGGCCAGCGGGGCGGCGGCGACGGCTTCGTCGCGCGCCACGGCGGCGGCCTCGCCGACCAGCACGTAGGGCACGCCGCTGCGCTCGATCGCCGTGCCGAAGCGCGCCGCCGCCGCCTCGCCGACGCCCGCGTGCGGGGCGTCGATCACCAGCAGCGCGGCGCCCGCGACGGCATCGGCCAGGGCGTCGGGCGTGTCGCGCTCGGCCGACAGCGTGCGCAGCGGCACGCCGGCCGCGCGCGCCGCCGACTGCAGCTTCGCCAGCCGCGCGGGCGAGACGAGGTAGGTGGCCAGCAGGACGATGCGTCCGGCATCCCCGGCCGCGCCGTCCACCGGCTCCGCGGCGCGCGCCGGGCGGCCCGCGCCGGCCAGGGCGAGCGCCAAAGCCACGGCGAGCGCCAGGGCGAGCATCGGCAGCCGGGTCGCGACCCAGGCCGCCAGGGCGCCCGCGCCCGGTCGCGCGCCGCGCCTCACGGCCCGACCGGCGTCGCGTCGGCCGGAACGTAGACCATCGTGCCGTCCTTCATGCGGTAGGCGGTGCCGGCCTTCTCGCCGTCGCCCTCGCCCGAGGCGCCGCTCGCCTTGAAGCGCGTCACCTTGCGGCCCTCCTTGGTGAGGATCTCCATGTCGGGCCGGCCCTCGTTGCGGATGACGGTGACCTTGTCCTGGGCGAACGGGTTCATGGGGTTGTTGATGACCGCGATCATCAGCATGCCGATCACCACCATGAAGACGTCGATCAGGTTGATGGTGGAGAGCACCGGATCGTCGTCCTCGGCGTCCAGGCCGTCGAGGATGGAGAAACGCCGGCCCTGGCGCCCGCTCACGACGCGCGCTCCCGGGCGTCGAGCACCATCACCAGCTCGTTCATCAGCCAGCGCCGGCGCACCGTGTAGACGACGAAGGTGATCGAGGCCGAGGCCAGCGCGACGATCACGCTGGCGAAGGCCGGCGCCAGGCTCTGCGCCACGCCCTGCGACTCGCCCGAGGCCACCGCGACCAGCGCGGGGCCCATCGGGATCATGGTGGCGATCAGCCCGAGCATGGGCGCCACGCGGCTGCACAGGCGCACGCCCTCCAGCGCCTTGAGCACGGCCAGCTCCATCTGCTCCTGGCCACGGTCGGCCAGCGTCCCGAGCAGCAGCGCGCGCGTCGGCTCGCGCCGCCGCTGCAGGTACTCGATGCCGAAGGCGCCCAGCCCGTAGACCGCGTAGAGGAAGGACAGCAGGACACCCAGGGTGACCGGCCACAGGAACAGGCGTGCCAGTTCGAACAGAACGGCTTCGAAAGCGAACATGGAGATGATGACCCGACGATGCGATGCCCGTCACCGGCCTCCCCGCCGGTGCTTGGGTGTCATGGCCGCCGCACCCGCGTGGCGCGGGCGCGGCGGCCGCCTCGTTGGCCGGTATCCGGGCTGACAGCGCGGCCCCCGGCGGCCTTCCCGGACACCTGTTTCAGGGCGTCCAGTGGCTTGCGTCGCCGGGGGTGGCGCCCGGGGGCGCCGTCTGCTTGACCGTTGCGGGGGCAGCGCAGGCGGCGCCGGCGTTCCGCGAGGGAACACCGCCACTCCTGCTTCCCGTTGAACTGCGCCACGTGAACCGCGCCGCGAGCACCAACCCGGCCGATTCTACAAAGACGTGATGAAAGTCACACCGCAGCGCCCGCTTTGCCGCCGCCTTTCACACGTTCACCGGACTTCGCGCCAGCCTTACACGCCGTTCACGTGGCCGCGCCACGATGAATCCCTCGCAATCACGCAGTCTTCGAAGGAGTCGTTATGAAGCAGATGATCCTCGCCGCCGGCACCACCCTCCTGCTGGCGCTGGGCGGCCTCTCGGCCCCGGCGCAGGCCCAGCCCCACGGCCCGGGCGGCCGCTACGACCGGCCCCAGGTCATCGTGGTTCAGCCACCGCCGCCGCGCTACCACGCGCACCCCGTGCACGGCCCCCGCTACGACCACCGGTACGACGACCGGTACGACCACCGGTTCGACCACCGCCGCGACCGGCGCGCCCATCGCCGCGATCGCGACCGCGACGGCGTGCCCGACCGCCACGACCGCTTCCCGGGCAACCCGTACCGCCGCTGAGCGCGGCGCGCCAGTGCCCCCGGGCATCCGGCTAATCACCGATACGGCGCGGCGCGCGGCCCACTAAGCTGGCTGCGCCGTGCCCCCGCCATCCCGACGGAAAGGAACCACGGCCGCATCGCGATCAGAAAGAGACACGACATGAAGCTGCCTTCCAAGGCCCAGGCCCTCTCCTTTTCGTTCCCCCGCCGCCCGGTGGCCCTCGGCACCGTCCTGGCGGCCGCGCTGTGCGTCGCGGGCTGCGGCGGCAGCGGCGGCGACGACGACGACGACGCGCCGCCGCGCCAGGCCATGACCTGCGCCCAGCTCGGCGGCATGACGGTCGCCGCCGGCGCCATCGGCCTGCCCACCACCGGCGCCGTCGTCACCAGCGCCACCGTCGTGGCCGCCACCGGCAGCGGCCCCACGGCGGTGGGCGAACACTGCCGGGTGCTGGGCGACATCCGCCCGGTGGACGCCACCGCGCAGAGCGTCAAGTTCCAGCTCAACCTGCCCACCGCCTGGAACGGCAAGGCGATGATGTTCGGCGGCGGCGGCTACAACGGCACGCTCGCCACCGGCGCGGGCAACGTGCCGGCCGGGCCGACCGACAAGGCGACCCCGCTCGGCCGGGGCTACGCCACCTTCGGCAGCGACTCGGGCCACCAGGCCGACCCGCTCACCACCAGCCGCGACGGCAGCTTCGGCGCCAACGACGAGATGCTGCGCAATTTCGCCGGCGACGCCATCAAGAAGACGCGCGACGTCGCGGCGGCGCTGATCGAGTCGCGCTACGCCACGCGCGCGCGCCAGACCTACTTCGCCGGCGGCTCCACCGGCGGGCGCGAGGCGCTGGCCGCCGTCACCCGCTGGCCGGCCGATTTCGACGGCGCCATCGTGCTGTACCCGGCCTGGGACGCGGTGGCGCTGGACCTGCAGTTCGGCCGCATCACGCGCGCCCTGGCGCAGCCCAACGCCTACCCCAACCGCGCCAAGCGCCGGTTGCTGCTGGACGCCTCGACCGCCGCCTGCGACGCGCTGGACGGCGTCGCCGACGGCCTGGTGAGCAACGTCGCCGCCTGCAACGCCGGCTTCGATCCGCGCACCGCGACCTTCAACGGCGCGCCGCTGCGCTGCCCGGGCGGCGCGGACACGGGCGACGCCTGCCTGTCGGACGCGCAGCTCACCGCCCTGGAGGTCACCAACACGCCCCTCGTGCTGCCCTACCGGCTGGCCAGCGGGGAGACCGGCTACCCCGGCTTCAATGTCTGGGGCACCGATTTCGGCGCCACCGGCACCAGCCCGCTGCAGCCCACGGTGGTCACGCTGTCGCTGGGCACCCTGGCGCCCGCCAACCCGATGCCGGCGGTCACGGCGACGGCTTCACCGCCCTACGGCAGCACCTTCTGGGACCAGTGGATCCGCTTCTTCGTGACGCGCAACGCGAACGCCGATTCCCTGGCGGTCGATCCGCAGAACCCGGGCGCGCTGCAGTCGCGCATCGTCGAACTCTCCGGGCTGCAGGACGTCACCAGCGCCGACCTCTCGGCGTTCCGCGCGCGCGGCGGCAAGATCCTGATGGCGCACGGCTCGCACGACGCGCTGGTCAGCACCCGCGCCACGGCGCGCTACTACGCGCGGCTGCGCGAGGCGATGGGCACCGCGCAGGTCGACAGCTTCGTGCGCTACTACGAGATCCCCGGCTACGGCCACGCCGCCAGCAGCGTGTTCAACGCCGCCTGGGACTCGCTCACCACGCTGGAGAACTGGGCGGAGTCCGGCGTGGCGCCACCGGCCCAGGTGGTGGCCGACACCGCCGGCGTGCCGGGCCGCACCCGGCCGCTGTGCGACTACCCGCGCTACGCGCGCTTCGTCGGCGGCAATGTCAACGCCGCGACCAGCTTCAACTGCGTGAACCCGTAGCCGGGCGCGTCACGACAGGATCACCTGCAGGCTGTGCTCGTATTGCGCGGCGAGCTGGTCGAAGCTCTCGACCAGCGCCTCGGTCGAGCGTGCCAGGGCGGCGGCGCCCTCCGGCCGGCCCAGGCGCTGCAGGCTGAGCGCGAGGCGCAGCCATTCCGCGCGCGCGGCGCCCAGCGCGGCGCGCACCTCCGGTGAACTCAGCGGCGCCCGCTCCAGCTCGACCAGCGCCGCCTCGAAGGCCGCCGCCGTGGCCGGCAGCAGCGCGGGGTCGACGCGGGCGCCCAGGGTGGCGAGCAGCGCGGTCTTGGCGATGCGCTCCGCCAGCATGCGCTGGCGCCCGCACAGGTTGACGATGCGCAGCGCGCGCCGTCCGCTGGCCGCCTGCAGCGCCTCGGCCAGGGCCTCGGCGGCCTCGAGCAGCACGTCGGCGGCGGCGTCGATGCGCACGATGTCGCGGGGCGCCGCGCGCGCGGGCCAGACGGCCGCGAAGGACGCCCACGCCGCGCCGACCCGCGCCAGCGCCGCGGCGCATTCGGGCCGGGCCGGCAGCCGCCCCAGGTGGGCGAGGGTGTCGTCGATGCGCTCGGCCACCGCGCGCCGCCGCCCGGGGCCGTGCGCCGTCTCGACGTTGGCGATCTGCTGCGCGGCCAGGCGCGCGAGGCGCTGCGACAGCATGCGCAGCTGACCGGCGCGGTTCACCGCCTCGGCCCATTGCGCCGCATCGACCACCGCGCGCGAGACTTCGCCCAGGCGCAGGTTGGCGTGCATGGCGGTGCCGCGCAGCAGCGCGAAGGCCGCGTCCTCGTCCATGCGCCGCGCCACCATCAGCAGGCCCTTGGCCTTGTCGACCCACTTGCGCTCGTCCAGCCGGAGGCGCAGCTGCGCCAGCTCGACCCGCAGCGCCCGCTCGCGGCGCCAGCGCGCCGCGGCGCGGTCGGCCAGCGCGGCCAGCCCCGGCGCGTCGATGGCGCCCAGGTCGGCCCAGGCCTGGACGCCGGCCTCGACCAGCGCGGCGTGGGCGTCGGCGTCCAGCGGCGGGCCGAGCACGGCGACCGGCCAGGGCGGACCGTCCGCCGCGCCTCCGGCCGTGGCGATTTCGCGCAGGACGTCGAGCACCCCGCCGATGCCCTGGCCGGCGCAGAACACCACCGGCGGCCCGCCTTTCTCGGCCAGATCGACCGCCTCGACGGCCGGCGCCGCACCGGGCGGACTGGCCAGCGCACGCAGGAAGGCGGCGCCGCCAGCATGCAGGGTCGCCGCGCGTCCGGGCACGCCCGCGTCCAGGGCGCGGCGCAGCGCGGCGGGCGGTGCGGCGGGCCCGTCGGAAGGATCGATCAGGACGAGGTGCAGCGAGGTCATCGGCGTCGGCGGGGTGGGCGGGTGGGCGGCGGCGCGGGTGGCGGGCGGGGCGGCCACCCGGCCGGATGGCGGGCGGCGCGGCGCGGCGCGGCGCCGGGGCGCATGGCGAAACCCGAGGCTAACCGGATCGCACCGGGCACGGAGCTTGCGTCGAACGGGGTTCACGGTGCAACGAAGCACCGTTCTGGTGATTACTCCGCGGTTCCGCGGATCCCGGTGGCGCACGCCTCCCGGCACCTTACCGCCGGCGAAGCCGCCGCGCGATCCTCCCCCAAACCCGCCGACGATCCGCGCCCTCCCCCGGGGCCGTGTCCAGGCATTGCATCGAACGAAGCTGCCATGTCGACCTTCAAGACCTTCCTGCGATCGGGCCACTCCCCCACCCTGTTCGCCGCGTTCTTCTACTTCGCGTTCTCGTGCTGCATCTGGGTGCTCAACGGCGCCATGGCGCCCTTCATCGGCGAGACCTTCAACCTCACGCCGGCGCAGAAGGGCCTGATGCTGTCGGTGCCGATCATCGCGGGGGCGCTGATGCGCTTTCCGCTGGGCATCCTGTCGCAGTACATCGGCCGCAAGAACGCCACGCTGGTGGAGATGGCGCTGATCGCGGTGGCGATGCTGTTCGGCTTCTTCTTCGTGCACAGCTTCAACGAGCTGCTGGCCATGGGGGTGCTGCTGGGCATCGCCGGCGCCAGCTTCGGCGTCGCGCTGTCGCTGGGTTCGGGCTCGTTCCCGCCGCAGCACAAGGGCCTGGCGATGGGCCTGGTGGGGGCCGGCAACATCGGCACCGCCGTGTCGGTGCTGGTGGCGCCGCCGCTGGCCCAGTGGCTCGGCTGGCAGGCGGTCTACGGCGTCGCGGCCGTGGCGATCCTGATCCCGATGGTCGTCATGATCCTGTTCGCCCAGGAGCCGCCGGACGTCGACAGCCACGCCAGCTTCCGCGAGCACGTGGCCTGCCTGTTCGAGAAGGACGGCTGGGTCTTCAGCCTGATCTACGGCGTGACCTTCGGCGGCTTCATCGGCCTCATCACCTTCCTGCCCTCCTACTACTACGACCAGTTCGGCGTCTCCAAGGTGCAGGCCGGCCAGCTGACCATGCTCGCGGCCTTCATGGGCGCGGCGGTGCGGGTGGTGGGCGGCTGGCTCTCCGACCGCTGGGGCGGCGTCAACACCCTCACGGTGGTGCTGGTCGTGGTGGCCGTGGGCCTGGCGCTGGTGGGCGTGAGCTCGGCCTCGCTGGTGCTCACCACGCTGCTGCTGATCGTGTGCTTCGCGGCCCTGGGCGCGGGCAACGGCGCCCTGTTCCAGCTGGTGCCGCTGCGCTGGCCGGCCAGCACGGCCGTGGCCGGCTCGATGATCGGCGAGATCGGCGCCCTCGGCGGCGGCCTGGTGCCCAACGCCATGGGCCTGTCCAAGCAGTACCTGGGCAGCTACGTCTGGGGCTTCGTGTTCTTCGCCGCGCTGTCGCTCGTCATGCTGGGCGTGATGCGCGTCATGCAGATCCGCTGGACGCGCACCTGGGCCGAGAAGGGCGGACGCGCCCGCGCGACGCCCGGCGTCGCCGCGTCGGCCGCGCCCGTCACCGGTCCGAAGAAATCGCCCACGGCCCGCCGCCCGGTGCGTTCCTGAGACGCCCACCGGTGGAAGCAGCCGTGAAGCCATCGTCGTCGAGCGGGCCCGAAGCCGCGTCGGGGACCGGAACCATGCGCCCGTGCGGTGAGGACCGCGGCCGCGCGTCGGGGACGCGCAGCGCACCGGTTCGCAGCGTCTCAGCGCGGCAGGAAGAGCAGCCAGACCAGCAGCACGACGTTGAACAGCAGCGAGATCGCCAGGCCGATGCGCAGCAGCAGCACGCGGTCGCGATGGATCAGGGGGATCGGCCCCGGCGCGGCGACCGGCCGGGAGGCGCCGCGCTCCAGCGCGAGCAGCAGCTCCTCGGCGGTCTCGAAGCGCTCGCGCGGGTCGCGCGCGACGGCGCGGCGCACCAGGTGGTCGAGCCACAGCGGCACGTCCGGGCGGATGCCCGAGAGCGCGGCCGCGTCGCGCCGGTAGCGCCCGGTCTGGTAGGGCTCGATCTCGCCGTAGGGCAGCCGGCCGGCGAGCCACTGGTAGAGCGTGACGCCCAGGGCGAACAGGTCGCTCGCGGCATCGGCGGTGGCGCCCTCCCACTGCTCGGGATTGATGTAGCTGGGCGTGCCGGCGTGCAGCGCGCGCGTGGCCGGGTCCTCGCGGCCCGACAGCGCCACGCCCAGGTCGAGCAGGCGCCAGCGGCCGTCGTCGCCCCGGTGCAGGTTGTCCGGCTTGATGTCGCGGTGCACCACGCCGTGGCGGTGCAGCCGGCCGAGCGCGCGCGCCCACTGGACGGCCGCCTCCACCACCTCGGCCACGGGCGCCGGGCCGTCGCCCTGGCGCTGCGCCAGCGTGCGCCCGGCGTGCCAGTCGAACACCGTGTAGAAGGCGCTCGCGCGCGGGTCGCGCGGATGGACGCGCACGAAGCCGGCGTCGCCGCGCGCGCTCACCCGCAGGCCGAGCCAGGCCTCGTGCGCGAGCATGGCGCGTTCCTGCGGGTCGCTGGCGCGGCTCGGATGCAGCACCTTGAGCGCGACCAGCGCGCGCGTGGCGCGCTCGCGCGCCTGGTAGATCAGGTGCACGCCGGTGTCGGCCACGCGCGCGGTCACGGTGTAGCCGTCGATGACGTCGCCGATCCTGAGCAGCGGCGGGGTGGGCAGCCGGCGGGCGTCGACCTGCTCGTCGTCGAGCGATCTCGCGTCCAGGCCGGTCACGCGCAGCACCAGCGCGGTGGCGTTGTCGCGCGTGCCGGCCGCGCGCGCCGCCTGCACCAGCGCCTCGCTCGCGGCGGCGACCTCGCCGGCGAGCGCCAGCTCGCCGATGCGCGCGTCCCGCAGCACGCCGTGCACGCCGTCGGTGGTCAGCACGAAACAGTCGCCCACCCGCACGTCGCCCTGCGCGTAGTCCACGCGCACCTGGTCGTCCAGGCCGACCGCGCGCGTGAGCCGCGACGCCAGGTCGCGCTGCTCGAAGGCGTGGTCCTGCGTCAGGCGCGCGACCTCGGGCGCGCCGTCCGCGCCGTCGGCGCGCACGTGCCAGGCGCGCGTGTCGCCGACGTGGGCGAGCGTGTAGCGGTGGCCCTGCAGCGCCAGCGCGGTCAGCGTGGTCAGGCCGGTGCGCCCGTCCTGGCGACGCGCGTTGTGGCTGGCCAGCCAGTCGTTCTGGGCGCCGATCAGGCGGTCGAGCGCCACCGTCGCCTCCCAGGTGTCGGGCGTGGCGAAGTAGTCCGCCAGCAGGCCCATCACCGTGGTCTGGGCCGCCTCCAGCCCGCCCCCGCCGGTGGACACGCCATCGGCGATGGCGGCGATCAGGCCGCGCGCCGCCTCGTCCCGGGGCGCCCGCACGGCGCCCGCGAAATCCTCGTTCAGGTCACGCGGTCCACGGTGGCTGCTGTAGCCGATCTCGACGTCGAAGCTCATGGCGCGATTGTTGTTCACGCCCCGGGCATCGCACTTGCTTCGAACCCCCGAAAGGATCCCTCCCGATGAAACGACTCAAACTGGTGCTGGTGGGCAATGGCATGGCGGGCGTGCGCACGCTCGAGGAGCTGCTCAAGCTCGCGCCCGACATGTACGACATCACGGTGTTCGGCGCCGAGCCGCATCCGAACTACAACCGCATCCTGCTGTCGCCGGTGCTCGCGGGCGAGCAGACCATCGAGGAGATCGTGCTCAACGGCTGGGACTGGTACACCGACCACGGCATCACGCTGCATGCCGGCAAGAAGGTCACCGAGATCGACCGCATCGCCCGCCGCGTGCGCGCGGTCGGCGCCGACGGCGAGGTGGTCGAGACCACCTACGACCGCCTGCTGCTGTGCACCGGCTCCAACCCCTTCATCCTCCCGGTGCCGGGCAAGGACCTCAAGGGCGTGATCGGCTACCGCGACATCGCCGACACCGACTACATGATCGAGACCACGAAGACGCACAGGCACGCGGTGGTCATCGGCGGCGGCCTGCTGGGCCTTGAGGCCGCCAACGGCCTGATGCTGCGCGGCATGAGCGTGACGGTGGTGCACAACAGCGCCTGCCTGATGGACCGCCAGCTCGACACCGTCGCCGGCGGGCTGCTGCGCCAGTCGCTGGAAGGGCGCGGGCTGTCGTTCCGGCTCGCCGCGCAGACGCAGGAGCTGGTGGACGACGGCGCCGGGCGCGTCAGGGCGGTGCGCTTCAAGGAAGGCCCCGAGGTGCCGGCCGACCTGGTGGTGATGGCCGTGGGCATCCGCCCCAACACGGCGCTGGCCGAGTCGATGCGCCTGCACTGCAACCGGGGCGTCGTGGTCAACGACACCCTGCAGACCGTGACCGACCCGCGCGTCTATTCGGTGGGCGAGTGCGCGGCGCACCGCGGCATCGCCTACGGCCTGGTGGCGCCGCTGTTCGAGCAGGCCAAGGTGGCGGCCAACCACCTCGCGCAATGGGGCATCGGGCGCTACCAGGGCTCGCTGACCTCGACCAAGCTCAAGGTCACGGGCATCGACCTGTTCAGCGCCGGCAACTTCCAGGGCGGCGAGGGCACCGAGGAGATCGTCATGAGCGACCCCTTCGGCGGCGTCTACAAGAAGCTGGTGCTCAAGGACGACAAGCTCGTGGGCGCCTGCCTGTACGGCGACACCTCCGACGGCAGCTGGTACTTCAAGCTGCTGCGCGACGGCCGCAGCATCGGCGATATCCGCGAGAAGCTGATGTTCGGCGAATCCAACATCGGCGACACCGGCCACGAGGGCCACAGCAAGGCCGCGACCATGCCCGACGAGGCCGAGGTCTGCGGCTGCAACGGCGTGAGCAAGGGGGCCATCTGCAAGGCGATCCGCGAGAAGGGCCTGTTCACGCTCGACGAGGTCAAGAAGCACACCAAGGCCAGCGCCTCGTGCGGCTCGTGCACCGGCCTGGTCGAGCAGATCCTGATGTTCACGGCCGGCGGCGACTACTCGGCCGCGCCCGGCAAGAAGGCGATGTGCGGCTGCACCGACGCCAGCCACCAGGACGTGCGCGAGGCCATCCGCGGCCAGAAGTACCTGACCCACGCGCAGGTCTACGCCGGCCTGGGCTGGCGCACGCCCGACGGCTGCGCGAGCTGCCGCCCGGCGGTCAACTACTACCTCATCAGCACCTGGCCGAAGGAGGCGAAGGACGATCCGCAGAGCCGCTTCGTCAACGAGCGCAGCCACGCCAACATCCAGAAGGACGGCACGTACTCGGTGATCCCGCGCATGTGGGGCGGCCACACCACCCCCGACGAGCTGCGCCGCATCGCCGACGCGGCCGACAAGTACAGGATCCCGACGGTGAAGGTCACCGGCGGCCAGCGCATCGACCTGCTGGGCGTGAGGAAGGAGGACCTGCCGGGCGTCTGGAAGGACATCGGCATGCCCTCGGGCTTCGCCTACGGCAAGTCGCTGCGCACGGTGAAGACCTGCGTGGGCAGCGAGTGGTGCCGCTTCGGCACCCAGGACTCGACGCAGATGGGCAAGGACATCGAGCACGCGCTGTGGGCGATGTATTCCCCGCACAAGGTCAAGATCGCCGTCAGCGGCTGCCCGCGCAACTGCGCGGAGGCCGGCATCAAGGACGTCGGCGTGATCGGCGTGGATTCGGGCTGGGAGATCTACGTCGGGGGCAACGGCGGCATCAAGACCGAGGTCGCGCATTTCCTGGTCAAGCTCAAGACGCCCGAGGAGGTGATGGAGTACACGGGCGCCTTCCTGGAGCTCTACCGCACCGAGGCCTGGTACCTGGAACGCACGGTGCACTACATCGGCCGCGTCGGCCTGGACCACGTGAAGCAACGCATCCTGGAGGACGCCGAGGGGCGCCGGGCGCTGTGGGAGCGGCTGCAGTTCGCGCTCGACGGCGAGCCGGACCCGTGGTTCCAGTCGGTGCAGGCGCAGGTGGACGTGCGCCAGTTCGTGCCGGTGGCCGGCGCGACGGCCTGAGCTTCCGCCCAGACGAGACCCCACGACAGAAGAAGGAAATTCCCATGACCGACTGGACGACGATCTGCCGCCTGGAGGACATCCCGGTGCTGGGCGCGCGCCGCGTGGCGCGGCCCGCGGGCGTGGCGGTGGCGGTGTTCCGCACCGCCACGGACGAGGTGTTCGCGCTGCTCGACCGCTGCCCGCACAAGGGCGGGCCGCTCTCGCAGGGCATCGTGTTCGGCGCCAGCGTGGCCTGCCCGCTGCACAACTGGACCATCGCGCTGGACGACGGCTGCGCCCGCGCGCCCGACGAGGGCTGCGTGCCGCGCTTCGCCTGCCAGGTCGAGGCCGGCGCGGTGCAGCTCGACGCCCTCGAACTGGCGACGCACGCGCTCGACCTGGCCGCGCCGCGCGCCGGCCCGGGCGCGGCCACGGCCGGCGCCCTGGGCGACGAGAGCTTCGGCGTGCAGGCGCCGCACGGAGGCTGACGCATCGTGATGTCCCTCCTCCAGCCCCTGGCGCCCGCCCTGGACCTCCACGTCTCGCCGCGCGAGACGCGCTCGACCTGCCCGTACTGCGGCGTGGGCTGCGGCGTAATCATCGAATCGGTGGGCGCGCAGATCACCGGCGTGCGCGGCGACCCGGACCATCCCGCCAATTTCGGGCGGCTCTGCACCAAGGGCTCGACGCTGCACCTGACGGCCGCCGCTGAGGTGACGCGGCAGACGCGCCTGCTGCAGCCGATGCGGCGCACGGCGCGTGGCGCGGCGCCGGTGGCGATCGGCTGGGACGACGCGCTCGACGGCGCGGCGGACGCGTTCGCCCGCGTGATCGACGCCCATGGACGCGACGCGGTCGGCTTCTACATCTCCGGCCAGCTGCTGACCGAGGACTACTACGTCTTCAACAAGCTGGTGAAGGGGCTGATCGGCACCAACAACCTCGACACCAACTCGCGCCTGTGCATGAGCAGCGCGGTGGCGGGCTACAAGAAGACCCTGGGGGCCGACGCGCCGCCGGCGTGCTACGACGACTTCAACCACGCCGGCTGCCTGTTCATCACCGGCAGCAACACGGCCTGGGCGCACCCGATCCTGTTCCGCCGGATCGAGGACGCCAAGCGCGCCGACCCGGCGATGAAGATCGTGGTGGTCGACCCGCGGCGCACCGACACCTGCGAGATCGCCGACCTGCACCTGGCCATCCAGCCCGGCACCGACGTGATGCTGATGCACGGCATGCTGCACCTGATGCTGTGGGAGGGCTGGACGAAGCCCGACTACATCGCCGCCCACACCACGGGTTTCGAGGCCCTGCGCGCGCTGGTGCGCGACTGCACGCCCGAGCGCGTGGCGCAGGTCTGCGGCATCGCGGCGGCCGACCTGCTGGAGGCGGCGCGGCTGTTCGCCACCTCGTCCGCGACGCTGAGCCTGTACTGCCAGGGCCTGAACCAGTCGTCCGCCGGCACGGCCAAGAACGCCGCGCTGGTCAACCTGCACCTGGCGACGGCGCAGATCGGCCGCCCGGGGGCGGGACCGTTCTCGCTCACCGGCCAGCCCAACGCGATGGGCGGGCGCGAGGTCGGCGGCATGGCCAACCTGCTGGGCGGCCACCGCGACATGGCCGATGCCGCGCACCGCGCCGAGGTCGCCGCGCTGTGGGGCGTGGCCGACGTGCCGGCCGCGCCGGGCAAGACGGCGGTGGAGATGTTCGAGGCCGCCGCCGACGGGCAGATCAAGGCGCTGTGGATCTCCTGCACCAACCCGGCCCAGTCGATGCCCGACCAGGCCACGGTGCGCCGCGCGCTGGAACGCTGCGAGTTCGTGGTGGTGCAGGAAGCCTTCGCCACCACCGCCACCTGCGCCCACGCCGACCTGCTGCTGCCGGCGACGACCTGGGGCGAGAAGGTCGGCACGGTCACCAACAGCGAGCGGCGCATCTCGCGCGTGCGGCCGGCCGTGGCCGCCCCGGGCGCGGCACGCCACGACTGGTCGGCCGTGGCCGATTTCGCGCGGCGCCTGGAGCGGCGGCTGCCGGCGGTGGCGCCGGCCACCCTGTTCCCCTACGCGCTGGACGACGCGGCCGGCGCCGAGGCGATCTGGCGCGAGCACCGCGAATCCACGCGCGGGCGCGACCTGGACATCACCGGGCTGTCGTGGGCGATGCTCGACGCGCTCGGCCCGCAGCAGTGGCCGCTGCCCGAGGGCGCCGCGCGCGGGCGCGAGCGGCTCTACGAGGACGGCGTCTTCCCGACGCCGGACGGCCGCGCGCGCTTCCACGTCGCGCCCTACAGGCCCGTGGCCGAGGCGCGCGAGGCGCGCTATCCGTTCTCGCTGAACACCGGCCGGCTGCGCGACCAGTGGCACGGCATGAGCCGCACCGGCACGCTCGGGCGGCTGTTCGGCCACGCGCCGGAGCCGGTCGTGCAGATGAACCCGCAGGACCTGGCGCGCCGCCAGCTCAAGGACGGCGACCTGGTGCACGTGACCTCGCGCCGGGGCTCGGTGGTGGTGCCGGTGCAGGCGAGCCCGGAGGTCGGCCTGAGCCAGGCCTTCATCGCCATGCACTGGGGAGCCGAATACCTCAGCGGCCGCTCGGGCGCGGGCGAGCCGATCGCCGGCGTGAACGCGCTCACCACGCCGGCGTACTGCCCCGATTCCAAGCAGCCCGAACTCAAGCACGCGGCGGTGAAGATCCTGAAGGCCGAACTGCCCTGGGGCCTGCTGGCGATGGCCTGGCTGCCGGCCGACCGGGCGCTGGCGGTGGAAGGCGCGCTGCGGGCGCTGATGCCGCGCTTCGAGTTCGCGAGCTGCGTGCCCTTCGGCACGGGCGGCGCGCTGGTCGCCGGGGGCGACGCCGCCGTCGAGCGCACGGGCGTGCTGCTGCGCGCCGCCGCGCACGCGGCGCCGGACGACGCGCTGCTCGGCCAGGTCGAGCACCTGCTCGGCCTGGCCGGCGCGGACACGCTGCGCTATGTCGACGCGCGCCACGGCCAGCGCCGCGCCGCGCGGCTGGTGCGCGCCGAGGATGGCCAGTCGGCGCACCTCGAGGGCTTCCTGCTGGGCGGCGACGTCCGCGCCGAGGCCTGGATCCGCACGCTGCTGCAGGAACGGCTGCCGGCGCAGACCTTCGGCCGGCTGCTTCTGCGCCCGGGGGCGACCGCGCCGGCCGGCGTCGCCGCGCGCGGCAAGACCGTCTGCAGCTGCTTCGGCGTGACGGAGACGGCCATCGCCGCCACCCTGACCGGGTGCGCGGGATCGGACAAGGAGCGCCTGGCCGCGTTGCAGGGCGCGCTCCGGTGCGGCACCAACTGCGGCTCCTGCATCCCCGAACTCCAGCGCATGGTGCGCGCCACCGCGCCCGCCGCGACGGCGGGCGCGCCGGCCGCGCTTCCGGTGTCGGGCTGAAGCGCCGCCCCCTGCATGAATTCCACACGACCACTTCCACGATGACCGCTTCCACCCCCTTCTCCTCCCCCGCCGCCGCCGGCAGCTGCACGCTGGTGGGGGCCGGCCCGGGCGACCCGGAGCTGCTGACGATCAAGGCCGCGCGCGCCATCGCCGCGGCCACCGTGCTGTTCGTCGACGACCTGGTCGACGAGGCCGTCGTCGCGGCCCACGCGCGCCCGGGCGCGCGCATCGTCCACGTGGGCAAGCGCGGCGGCTGCAAGAGCACGCCCCAGGCCTTCATCGAGCGCCTCATGATCACCGCCGTGCGCGAGGGCGAGACGGTGGTGCGCCTGAAGGGCGGCGACCCCTTCATCTTCGGGCGCGGGGGCGAGGAGGTCGAGCACCTGAGGCAGGCGGGCATCGCCTGCGCGGTGGTCAACGGCATCACCGCCGGGCTCGCCGCGGTCACCTCCCTGGGCGTGCCGCTGACCCACCGCGACCACGCCCAGGGCGTGGTGTTCGTCACCGGCCACGCCAAGACCGGCGCGGCCGCCCCCCAGGACCCCACCGACTGGCGCGCGCTGGCCGCGACGGTGCGCGAGGCGCGCCTCACGCTGGTGATCTACATGGGCGTGGCCGGGGCGGCGCACATCCAGGCCGAGCTGCTCCACGGCCTGCCCGGGGACACGCCCGTGGCGGTGATCCAGCACGCGAGCCTGCCGCACCAGCGCCACGTCGCCACCACCCTCGCGCGCCTGGGCGTGGCCATCGTGCAGGCCGGCCTGGGCAGCCCCTCGGTCATCGTCGTGGGCGACGTCCTCCACGGCCTGGCCGCCGCCGCCCAGCCGGCCACCCGCTTCGGCACCTGAAGAACGACACCCACCGCACGAGGAACGCCATGACCACGCTCATCAAAGCCGCCGAACTCTGGATCCCCGACGCGGACGGCCAGATCCTCGAACTGTCGGCCGGCCTCTACGGCGCCGCCGGCGCCTTCGGCTTCCTCAGCCGGGGCATGTGCTTCGGCCGGGGCGAAGGCCTGCCGGGCAAGGCCTGGGAGGAACGCCGGCCGATCCTGCTGAAGGACCTGCAGTCGGGTCCGTTCCGTCGCGCCGAGGCGGCGCGCGCCGCCGGCCTGAGCTGCGCGGTCGCGCATCCGGTGTTCGTCGAGCAGACCTGCAAGGCCGTGGTGCTGCTGTTCTGCGGCGACGTGCAGGCCGAGGTCGGCGCCCTCGAGCTGTGGCGCAACGACCCGCGCGTGACGCCCGACATGACGCTGGCCGACGGCTACTACGGCGCCACCCCGGGCGGTTTCGAGACGGCCTCGGGCGAGACCTACCTGGAACGCGGCACCGGGCTGCCGGGGCTGGCGTGGCAGCACGAGGCGTCGGTGTACTTCCCCGACCTGTCGCGCGCCGCGGGCTTCCCGCGCGCCGCCGCCGCCGCGTCGGCGGGCATCCGCAGCGGCATGGCCATTCCCTGTCCGGTGCCGGGACGCGAGAACTACGCGCTGAGCTTCCTGTGGCCGGCCGACGTGCCGGTGGCCCGGCGCGTGGAGAGCTGGACCGTCGCCGCGGCCGGCCACCCACCGACCCTGGCCTACCGCTTCGACGCCGGGCTGGACGGAGCCGACGACGCAAACGCCGCCACGGGCGCGGCGGGCGCGGCGGGCGAAACGCCGGGCGCTGCCGTGGCGCGCGCGCTGGCCACGGCCCTGCCGCAGGTCGAGGCCGCGCCCGGACCGGGTCACCACGGCGTGCTGGCGCTGCCGATCGTCATCGACACCCTGGTGGCCGAGGTGGTCGCGTTCTCGCTCTGAGCCGCGCCTGACAGAGACGCCGCGTGGCGTCTGTGGGGGTATGTCCGTGTGAAATAAGCACGCTTTTCGCACGCGACGTTCCTAGGATGGGCCGCATGCAAGTGTCCGCCCACCCTCCTCCCGTTCCCCGAGGGAACGCCATTTCCACCGCCCTGGCTGGCGGTGCCGTTACGTCGTGTTTCGATTTCACAGGGTAAACCCTGCGGTTTGCACACGAAAGTCTTCCTAAAATTTATTCAAGTTGAATTAATTAATAGCGCTTGCGTGCCGTCGGTACGCTGATGCGCACCAGGAGACGAACCCCGTGACTTCCGAAGGCCCCGGTCGAGGCGCGAACTCGAACAGCCTGCGCCTCTACAACGAGCGCACGCTGCTGCAGCGGCTGCGCCGCGCGGGCGAAGCCTCGAAGGCGGACCTGGCGCGCTGGGCCAAGCTCACCAACACCGCCGTCGGCAGCATCGTGCAGTCGCTGGAGGAAGCGCAGCTCATCGAGCCCGCCGGGCGCCGCCAGGACGGCCAGCGCGGCCAGCCCGCCGGGCTCTACCGCATCAACCACGAGGGCGCCTACGGCATCGGCGTGCGCCTGGACCGCACCAGCATCGAGAGCGTGCTGATCGACCTGGGCGGCAACATCCTGGCGCGCGAGTCGCACGACCTGCTGCTGCCCCACCCCGACCGCGCCCTGGCGCTGGTGCGCAAGGACGTGGCGCGCCTGCTCACCGTGCTGGACGCCGGCCAGCGCCGCCGCTTCATGGGCGTGGGCCTGGCGCAGCCCTACAACCTGGGGAGCTGGCTGCGCGAGCTCGACCTGAAGGCCGACTTCCGGGTCTGGGACGAGGTCGACTTCGGCGCCATGCTGGCGCAGGCGGTGCACCACCCGGTGTTCCGCGAGAACGACGGCAACGCCGCGGCCATCGCCGAGCTGTTCTTCGGCGTCGGGCGCGAGGAGAACGACTTCCTCTACGTCTTCATCGGCCCGGCGCTGGGCGCCGGCGCGGTGATGGGCGGGGAAAGCCTGCGCGGGGCCACCGGCAACGCGGCCGACCTCGGCCTGATGCCGGTGCCCGCGAGCCGGCTGGACTCGGCCCCGCCGGCGGAACGGCGCTGGGACATCCTGCTGTCGCGCGCCTCGCTCAATTCGCTGTCGCGCCACCTGCGCCACCACGGCGTCGCGGTGCGCGGCAACGCCGACCTCGAGGCCTGCGTGCGCGCCGGGCGCGCCGAACTCGGCGAATGGCTCGACGACTGCGTCGACGCCCTCGTGCCCTCGATCCGCGCCACGCTGGCGGTGCTGGACCTGCCGGTGGTGGTGCTCGACTGCGACATCGACGGCGGCCTGGTGGGCGAGCTGATGCGGCGCGTCGACGCCGGCCTGCGCCTGATCGCCCCGGAAGCGCGGCAGACGCCGCGCCTGCTGCGCGGCAGCTTCCGCGCCGACGCCGGCGCCATCGGGGCGGCGAGCCTGCCGATGTTCTTCAACTTCTCGCCCCGCGCCGACGTCCTGCGCGGACGCTCGCACCGCCATCAAATGGAGACGATTCATGTCTGAGACCACGCCCATCCTGCTGGAACTGCGCAAGATCTCCAAGACCTTCCCCGGCGTGAAGGCGCTGCGCGACGTGCGGCTGAAGGCGCGCGCCGGCCACATCCACGCCCTCATGGGCGAGAACGGCGCGGGCAAGTCGACGCTGATGAAGGTGCTCTCGGGGGCCTACATGCCCGATGCCGGCGCCGAGATCCTGATCGACGGCCAGCGGGTGGACATCGACGGGCCGCTCGCGGCCAAGAACCTGGGCGTCTCGGTGATCTACCAGGAACTCAGCCTCGCGCCCAACCTCACGGTGGCCGAGAACATCTACATGGGCCGGCCGCTGCGCCGCGCCGGCCTGGTCGACCGCGCCGGCATGACACGCGCCTGCGAGGCCACGCTCACCCGCCTGGGCGCGGATTTCGGCCCCACCACGCGGGTGGAGACGCTGTCGATCGCGCAGCGCCAGCTGGTGGAGATCGCCCGCGCGGTGCATTTCGACTGCCGCATCCTGGTGATGGACGAGCCGACCACGCCGCTGTCCACCCACGAGACCGACCGCCTGTTCGTGCTGATCCGCCGCCTGCGCGACGAGGGCCTGGCCATCCTCTACATCAGCCACCGCATGGACGAGATCGACGAGCTGGCCGACGAGGTCACGGTGCTGCGCGACGGCACCTACGTCGGCACCCTCGAGCGCGCCGAGCTGACGCGCGACAAGCTGGTGAAGATGATGGTCGGGCGCGACCTCTCGGGCTTCTACCGCAAGGAGGGCACGGGCCACCACACCGGCCGGAAGGCCCTGAGCGTGACCGGCCTGGCCGACGGCCGGCGCGTGCACGGCTGCAGCTTCGAGCTGCACGCCGGCGAGGTGCTGGGCCTGGCCGGCCTGGTGGGCGCCGGGCGCACCGAACTCGCCCGCCTGATCTTCGGCGCCGACCCGCGCACCGCCGGCCAGGTGGCGCTCGACGACAGCGGCACGGTGCTCGACATCCGCCAGCCGATCGACGCGATCCGCTCGGGCATCCTCTACCTCACCGAGGACCGCAAGGGCCAGGGCCTGTTCCTGGACCTCTCGGTACGCGACAACATCAACGTGATGGTGTGCCCCGGCGACGCCGGCGCCGGCGGCGTGATGGACGGCAAGCGCGCCCTCCAGCGCGCCAACGACGCCATCGGCCAGCTTTCCATCCGCGTGCCCTCCTCCAAGGTCAACGTCGGCTCGCTGTCGGGGGGCAACCAGCAGAAGGTGCTGCTCGCGCGGCTGCTGGAACTGGGCCCGCGCGTGCTGATCCTGGACGAGCCCACGCGCGGCGTGGACATCGGCGCGAAGAGCGAGATCTACCGCCTGATCGACGAGCTGGCGCGCCGCGGCGTCGCGGTGCTGGTCATCTCCAGCGAGCTGGCCGAGGTCGTGGGCATCTGCGACCGCGTCGTCGTGATGCGCGAGGGCCACCTCGTGGGCGAGGTCGGCGGCGCGAGCGGCCACGCGATCAGCCAGGAGAACATCGTCGCGCTGGCCACCGGCGCCGACGTGCTCCAGGCCCCCGTCGTGCACTGACGCCCGCCATCCGAAGCCGAATCCAATTCCGATCGACCCCGCTCCCCATCCGACAACGAAGACAGACCCGGAGATTCCCATGACCGAACCGACCTCCAACGCCCTCACCGGGGTGGACGCCTCCACCACGCCCTCGACGCCGAGCGCCCCGCGCATGAGCAGCGCCACCACCGGCAAGGACCTGATCCGCGCGCTGGGCATGCTGCCGGTGCTGGTGCTGCTGTGCATCGGCTTCAGCCTGGCCAGCGAAGCCTTCTTCAGCCTGCAGAACCTGTCGATCATGACGCAGCAGGCCTCCATCAACATCGTGCTGGCCGCGGGCATGACCTTCGTCATCCTGACCGGCGGCATCGACCTGTCGGTGGGCTCGATCCTGGCGGCCTCGGCGGTGGTGGCGATGCTGGTGTCCAACATCCCCGAGTTCGGGATGCTGGGCATCGCCGCGGGCCTGGCCTGCGGCCTGCTCTTCGGCCTCATCAACGGCGTGCTGATCGCCTTCGTGAAGCTGCCTTCGTTCATCGTCACGCTGGGCTCGCTGACGGCGGTGCGCGGCATCGCGCGGCTGATCGGCAACGACGCCACCATCTCCAACCCGAACCTGCCCTTCGCCTTCATGGGCGACGGCGAGGTGCTGGGCATCCCGTCGCTGGTGATCATCGCGTTCGTGGTGGTGGCGGTGTCGTGGTTCATCCTGCGCCGCACGGTGCTGGGCCTGAACATCTACTCGGTGGGCGGCAACCCCGAGGCGGCGCGCCTGGCCGGCATCAAGGTGTGGGCGGTGCTGCTGTTCGCCTACTGCACCTCGGGCCTGCTCTCCGGCCTGGGCGGCGTGATGGCCTCGGCCCGCCTCCAGTCGGCCAACGGCCTGCAGCTGGGCGCGTCCTACGAACTCGACGCCATCGCGGCGGTCATCCTGGGCGGCACCAGCTTCGTCGGCGGCACCGGCTCCATCCTGGGCACGCTGATCGGCGCGCTGATCATCGCGGTGCTGACCAACGGCCTGATCCTGATGGGCGTCTCCGACATCTGGCAGTACATCGTCAAGGGCCTGGTGATCATCGGCGCCGTGGCGCTGGACAGCTACCGCCGCCGCGGCTCCGCCCGCACCTGAGCACCGCGTCCCCGTCCTCTTTCTGTTTCTGTTTCTGTTTTCCCCGATTCCCGTTCCCCGCCTTTCCCAGGAGACATCCATGCGCAACACCATCCTCGCCCTGACCGTGATCGCCGCCGCCCTCGCGGCCCCCGCCGTCCAGGCCCAGAACAAGCCGATCAAGAACGTCGGCATCACGCTCGGCTCGCTGGGCAATCCGTTCTTCGTCTCGCTGGCCAAGGGCGCCGAGGCCAAGGTCAAGCAGCTCAACCCGGCCGCCAAGGTCACGATGCTGTCGGCCGACTACGAGCTCAACAAGCAGTTCTCGCAGATCGACGGCTTCATCGCCGCGGGCACCGACCTGATCCTGGTCAACGCCGTGGACGCCAAGGCCATCGAGCCGGCGCTGGTGAAGGCCAAGAAGGCCGGCATCGTGGTGGTGGGCGTGGACGTGGCGGCCAACGGCGCCGACGCGACCGTGCAGACCAACAACGTGCAGGCCGGCGAGATCGCCTGCCAGTTCATCGTCGAGAAGCTCGGCGGCAAGGGCAACGTCATCATCCAGAACGGTCCGCAGGTCTCTGCCGTGATCGACCGCGTCAACGGCTGCAAGTCGGTGTTCAAGAAGAACCCGGACATCAAGGTGCTGTCGGACGACCAGGACGCCAAGGGCTCGCGCGAGGGTGGCCTGAACGTGATGCAGAACCACCTCACGCGCTTCCCCAAGATCGACGCCGTGTTCGCCATCAACGACCCGCAGGCCGTGGGCATCGACCTGGCCGCGCGCCAGCTCAAGCGCAAGGGCATCGTCATCGCCTCGGTCGACGGCGCCCCCGACATCGAGACCGCGCTCAAGGGCGACACCCAGGTGCAGGCCTCCGCCAGCCAGGACCCCTACGCCATCGCGCAGAAGGCGGTGGAGATCGGCCAGGACCTGATCAACGGCAAGAAGCCGGCCGCGCCGATGACGCTGCTGCCCTCGACCCTGATCACGCGCGACAACGTGAAGGACTACAAGGGCTGGTCGGCACCGCGCTGAGCGGCCCCCGCCCTCGTCGATCGTTCGCACCTACACACAACCCGGGGAGAAGCGCCATGTTCGTGGTCTGCGGTGAAGCACTGATGGATGTCTACACGGGCGCCCAGACGCCCACCGGCCTGAGCCTCGATGCGCGCATCGGCGGCTCGCCGCTCAACGTGGCGCAGGGACTGGCCCGGCTCGGCCGGCCGGTCGCCTTTCTCACCGGGCTGTCGAGCGACGCCATCGGCGAGCGCCTGATGGCCTCGCTCGCCGCCGAGGGCGTGGACACGTCGCTGGTGCTGCGCAACGACGCGCCCAGCACGATCAGCATGGTGCTGGTCGACGCGCTGGGCGTGCCGCGCTATGCCTTCCACGGCGACGGCGCGGCCGACCGGCAGATCACCAACGAGACCCTGCCCCGGCTGCCCGCCGACACGCGCGCGCTGCAGTTCGGCTCCTACGCGCTCGCGGTCGAGCCGGTGGGCAGCGCCCTGCGCGCCCTGGCGGCGCGCGAGCGCGACCGGCGCCTCGTGGCCTACGACCTGAACGTGCGCCTGAACGTCGAGCCCGACATCGCGCACTGGCGCGGCGTCGTGGAATACATGGTGCAGTTCGCCCACGTGCTCAAGACGAGCGACGAGGACCTGGACCTGCTCTACCCGGACGAGACGCCCGAGGCCGTCGCCGCGCGCTGGCTCGAACAGGGCGCCGCGCTCGTGATCGTGACGCGCGGCCCGCACGGCGCGACCGCCTGGACGCGCGCGACCCGCGTCACGGCGCCGTCGCCGCGCGTGGCGGTGGTCGACACGGTCGGCGCGGGCGACACCTTCCAGGCCGCCTTCCTG